>JBKHFR010000009.1:0-26618 GCA_046540115.1 Acholeplasmataceae bacterium
TATGTCCTACGGGCGAAGGCAAGAATGAGCATCGATGGCGTGAGCTCTAAGGCTTCGCTCTATTAGCTGGGTTTTCTCGTTTCTCGTAACCGGTCGTGCTTCCCTTACGTTTTGATTCGGCCGGAACCGATCGCGCGATCTGGGAGATGATTGCTATGTGAAGCCTGCCATAACCCCTAAGGCCATCGTTGAACGCGATAGTAGACCTAGAGTTTCAGGATCGATACGTAACGTTTTTCGGTGTTTATGGTTCTTTTTAGGAGGTTTTTGAATAGACTAAAGGAAAGGAGAGTATGATCGGACTCGGGCGAGTCCGATCATAGAAGGTATTCCTATGTATATTCTATTATGGTTGTTATACGGAGCACTCGTAGGCTGGATCGCGAGCATAGTCATGAATGCGGACCATCGGATGGGAGCGCTCGCTAACATTATCGTTGGTCTAGTCGGTTCGGCACTCGGTATGCTGATCTACGCTCTGCTAGGTTTGGGAAGCGTCAACGCTTTCTCGCTGGGCGGGACGTTGGTCTCGATCGGTGGTGCGGTTCTCTTGATCGCGATCTTTTCGGGTTTTAGGAGAAGGTGATACCATGAACGGTAAAAAAGACTTTAATCTCCGTCTGATCGATGCGCTGATCGGCATCCTCGTCGCTTTCATGGTGCTGTTGCCGGCCCTGGTTACGAAGAACGACGACCTTTCCTTTACGGGTTTAGAGGTCGCTTTCGGCGAGGAGTTCGCCAACCTCGGCGATCTGGCTAGTGGCGAGATCACGGCCACACCCCTCGTTCTGGTAGCGTTCGCGCTACCGCTCGTTGGAGCGCTGTTCGCACTGTTCGTCAACAAGGGCTATCTGCTCGCCATGATATCATATATCGCGGCGACGATCATGCTCTTCATGGCCCCGGAATTGGTGACCGTCGAGTACTCGGCTCTGGATGCTACGATGGAGGGCGACGTGGAGTGGAAATACGGGATCGGTTCGATTCTAGCGATGGGACTATCCGTTTTCGGGATCGTGCTTTCCCTCTTCAAGATCTATCGGGAAAACGCCTGAATATAGGCGGTTCCTATGATCGATCGCCGCTCTAACCCGAGCTCGATCGATAAAAAAACAACCCTGACCGGTTGTTTTTTTTAGAGGTTCTTAGCATCAGCGATCACGCATACGGTCAGAACGATCCTTTGCATCATGCGCACGTAGTCCGGATCCGGGCTGTCGGTCATATCTGAAGAACCTGTACCAGAGGGGACCGAGATCGATCAGAGTGGCTACACTGGCTAGAATGATGATGACGAGAAAACCGATCTCGAATCCACGAGCGACCTCGTCAGCGGTTACTTCCATCAGGCGAGCGAGCTCGATCTGGAACTCGGGCCGAATCAGTGACGAGGTCGTCAGGAAGGTAACCACTATGAATAGGACTAGAATGCTTTTGATCGTATGCGCGATAGTCGTACGTTTCGTCCAACGCCCATCGATCAACTTGAATGCGTCTGCCATCAGGCCAAGGATCAGTCCGATGATAGCGAGGGGGACGAATATCGCCAGGGCATCCGGGTTGAAGAACGGTTCGACCACCTCGCCCTCGGCGTAGATGCCGATCAAACGGTGGTACTCGATCAGGATCAGGATGAATACGACCGAAAAGGATACCGAGAAGATGACCGAAAAAACGGTGCCCGTCCGAGAAATGCTGAGCGTACTTTCCTTCGGTACTTCCGGTAGATCCTTGATGCGCCAATCGCTCCGTTTCTCGCGCTGTACGTATTCGATGATGGCGAAGATGACCGTGACGATCACGAAGGCCGATAGAAGGCCCTCGAATGCGCTCGAAAGGATCACCATAAGGACTTCACCGACCGATTCGAGGATGCTATCGGATGCGCGACCGATGACGGTTTCGAGCATGCCGACGACGGAACCGATCAGTATGAGAATGATGGCAACCACCTTTAGGGTATAGAGATAGTCGGTGAAATAGCGGGGAGAAATCAGATACCGGTCCTCGGACCGATACCTAGCCGCCATATCGCAGGGATGACCGAGTTCCTTTAGAACGCTCTCGATCCTTTCATCGGTAGGCTGCTCCGGCAGCATGTCCTTAATGTTCGCCCGGAGTTCCTCTTTCACTTCTTCCTGGATTTCTTCCGGAAGGCGTCTAGTTACGGCATAGACGTAGCGTTCGATCGCATCCTTCATTTTAGATCCTCCTCGAGCAAGTCGCTCATTTCCTTACTGATCGCCTTCCATTCCTCGATCAGCGCTTCGTAGACACCATGACCCTCAGCGGAAAGGACGTAGTACTTACGTGGCCGCGATTCGGTCGTGTCCCACTCGCTTTCAAGAATGCCCTGCGATTCGAGCCTTCTGAGCAGTGGGTAGAGCGTACCCGCCTCGATCTGTACGCCCTTTTCTTCGAGTGATCTGAGCAGGGAGTAGCCGTATCGCATGGCTTTGAGTTGTGACAGAACTAATATGATCTGCGTCCCTCGCCTGAGCTCTACGACCAGTTGCGAGAGGACCGTTCGTTCGACCATGTGTTTCACCTCGAATACATTATACTGTATGCCATACACTATTGTCAATGCTATAATAAGTTTTTTCTTATTTAAGTACGAAACGAACGTCTGTCGGAGCACATTTTTGTTCGATAGGGAACCGGAAACGATAGGCCCATCCTAGAAGCGCCTTTTTACATATCGGCGCCTTTGGTATATAATGGCCTTGGAAGAAGGTGCTAGGACATGGCCGTCAACTATATGGGCGACTTTGACATCGGGCTTTTGGAAAACTACGATCCGAACGGATCTCGTCTACCGTCGCCCGATCAGTACGTCGGGAAGCTATCGGTCAAGGATCACTACGCGACGCTTTCTCAGGAACCCCGGGATTCGCTGGACTACTCAGAGGATGGGTTTAGCTTTATAAGCGGTAGGACGTATGCCGACAGGAATATCTGCGTCATCCTCGAGAGTCCGCATCGTCTCGAGTATGACGCTTCGAAACATCCGATCGCGCTCGTCATGGGCAAGACGGGGTGCCTGTTTTTCAGCATGTTCGCCGAACTGCTCTCGGAAAGCCGGATGCCGATGAAGGACGGAACCTACAACGTCATTCTTACCAATGCCGTTCAGTACCAGGCGTCGTGCGGACTCAATCCGATCGACCGGTCGCTGCGCGACCGGAACTGGCTCGAGATCTACGAGCGATACGGCGGAGAGATGGACCTAAAAAAGCGCATTTTCGCTGTTAAACCGCGCTATACGATCAACCTCTGCACCGGCGGAAAAAACCCGAACGGACTGAGACATAGAGTGAGCGAATCGCTCGATCGCTTCGGCCTTATCAAGGGCAGTCACTATACCGAGGGGAATCACCCCGCTTCCTGGGATTTCCAGTCAAGAAACGTGCGCGTGATACTGTGAGCTACGGAAAGGATGAGCGTGACATGGACTATATCTATGGCCCGATACCCTCACGGCGTCTCGGGCGATCCTTGGGGATCAGTCCGATACCTAAGAAGACGTGTAACTACGCCTGTATCTATTGCCAACTCGGAAGAACCGACCGCATGACGAACGAACCGGCGCGTTTCTTCAGGGTCGCGGACATCCTTAAAGCCTTCGACCTATTCCTGGAGAAAGGGATCGATTTCGATGTCGTCACGATCGTCGGTGAAGGCGAACCGACGCTCTACCTCGACCTCAAGGAGCTGATCGAAGGGATCAGGAAACGTACGAACAAGCCGCTTGCAGTGATCACGAACGGCTCGCTCTTGACGGAACCGGCCGTCAGAGACGCCCTCATGCTCGTGGATATCGTTTTGCCGAGCCTCGATGCCTACGACGAAAGGACGTTCAAAGCGATCAATCGTCCCCATGGCAGCTTGCGCTACGAGGATGTCTATCAGGGTCTTGTCGATTTCGCAAAGGTCTATCCGGGGGCGCTCTGGCTCGAGATCATGCTGATCAAGGGCTTCAACGACGACGAGCGCGCTCTCAAACAATTCGAAGAGCGGCTATCCCTGATCGACTACGACAAGCTCTATCTGAACGCCCCCGTCAGGCCACCAGCAGAAGGATATGTCCTACCGACCGATGCCGAGACGATGAAGCGCTTTTCAATAGAACTCGGCGGTATTTCGATCGACCTGTTAAACCGTTCCGGTTTCCAGAGCGCGATCGAGGATGACTACGAAGCGATCATGAGCATCATCAGGCGCCACCCGATGAACCAGTATGAGCTCGCGAGTTTTCTTGAGCAGCGGGGCTGTAAGAACGAACAGGAATTACTCGAGCGACTCAGACAGGACGAAGCAGTCGAGGTCATCCGTTTCCGGACCTATGAGACCTATCGCCTGAAGTAGAACAAAGGAGGTAGACCGATGCCCTTTTCGATCATCCGGGCCGATATCACGACGATGGCGGTCGACGCCATCGTCAATTCGACGAGCTCGCTACCACTGATCGGCGAGGGCGTCGACCTTTCGATCTACCGAGCCGCAGGACCGAAACTGTTCGAGGCGCGCAAGGCATTCGGCGTCCTCAGGACGGCTCAGGCCGTCATGACGGCGGGCTACGATCTATGCGCGAAAAGCGTCATCCATGTCGCCGGACCGATCCACGGTAGCGCTACCTACGATGAGGAGGAAATGCTCGGAAGAACGTATCGAAACGCCCTGGGGCTAGCCCTGGAACACGGCGTCGAATCGATCGCTTTTCCGCTCATCTCAGCCGGTGCGTTCCAGTTTCCTCGCGGTAGGGCGCTCGCGATCGCTCTAGAGGAGATCAAGGATTTTTTAGACGATCACGAGATGATGATCCATCTCCTCGTCTATGACGACGCGTCCTATCAGCTCTCGCGCGAGCGCTTCATAACGGTCGCTTCCTACATCGATCGGCACGGGAGGGATGCCGCGACCGAACCCATGACTGATGGGATCTCGTATGCAAGAATACCTGCAGAGCGTAGCCTCGATGATATCATCGACGAGGCCGAATCGACCTTTGCCGAGGCGCTCTTTCGTTGGATCGACCGGAAAGGCTTCGACGACGTTTCGCTCTATAAAAAGGCGAATATCGACCGGAAGCTCTTTTCGAAGATCAAGAGTAACGCCGACTATCAGCCGAGCAAGAAAACCGCTCTATCCTTCGCACTCGCGCTCGAACTGAACCTCGACGAGACGGTCGATTTCCTAGCGAGGGCGGGCTACGCCCTTTCGCCGAGTTCGCGGTTCGACCTGATCATCCGTTACTTCATCGAACGGCAGATCTACGACCTCTATGAGATCAATCAGGCGCTATTCAGCCTTACGCGAACGTCGCTTTGAAGCATAGACCGAGAGATTTGTCGCTCTTTAAGCGACCAGAAGCCGTTTCCTTTCTAGTATCCTTAGGGTATAAACGATAAAGGAGTGGATCACATGAAAGGAAACACGGTAGAAATGGTCTTCATTCTGGATCGGAGCGCCTCGATGGGCGGGCTCGAACAGGAAACGATCGACGGTTTCAACGAGATGATCGGCAAACAGCGACGCATCGAAGGGCATGCGCTCGTTTCGACCGTCCTGTTCGACCACAGGTTCGAGGTCATCCACGATCGGATCGATCTCGATGACGTTCCGAAAATGACGGAAAAGGACTACTACGTCCGAGGCACGACGGCACTGCTCGATGCCATCGGCAGAAGCATGATCAGGATCGATCGCCTGCACGAAAAGCGCGGTAGCGAGCGACCGAAAACGATATTCATCGTTACGACCGACGGCTTGGAAAATGCGAGTAAAGAGTTCGGTCATGCCGACATCAAAAGGCTCATCGAGCGCCAGAAGTCGCACTACGGCTGGGAATTCATCTTCTTAGGCGCGAATATCGATGCGATTCATACCGCTCAGCGCTTCGGTATCGGCCCCGATCGAGCCGCTAACTATCACTCGGATCACGCGGGGACGCGCCTGAACTATGAGGTCATCAGCGATGTGCTCGATACTTTTCGGGGAAATCGGACGGTGAGCGCCGCTTGGAAGAGCCGGATCGACGAGGATTACGATAAGCGCAAGAAGTAACGGATCGAATCCGCTAGGCCCTGCCATCGGCGCGTCTAGATGTGCGTTATGAGTGACCGCTCATTTAAAAAACCGTCCTGAGATCTCGGACAGTTTAAAGGTTGTGCTAGCGCGAATCATAGCTCAGTACTCGATGCGGTTCTTACCTTTTTCTTTGGCCCGATACAAGGCCTGATCGGCTCTGAGTACGATCATTTCCTGGCTTTCACCTGGCCGGTATTCGGCGATGCCGAAACTACCGGTCAGTTTCTCGATACCGGTGAAATCGGTATGCTCGAGAGCTTTACGACAGCGCTCAGCGAGCCCGATCGCACCGTTCTTTGTTTGTTCCTTCGATATGATGAGGAACTCTTCCCCGCCCCAACGACCGAGGATGTCGTGTTCGCCCATCTGCTCTTTCAGGGTCATGGCGATCTCCTTGAGCACGATATCACCCTGGTGGTGGCCGAACGTGTCGTTGACCCGTTTGAAGTCGTCGATATCGAGCATGATGACGCTGAAAGTCCGATCCGTTTCCTGTGCCTTTTTGACTTCGGCGCTGAGAACATCGTCGATCTTGTAGCGATTGTTGATGCTCGTGAGCTTATCGATCGTCGCGAGTTTCGTGATCTCCTCGAGCGCCCGTTCGAGGTGACGTGTCTTTTCCTGGACGAGACGTTCTAAGGATGCGTTTCTTTCCTCGAGTTCCTTGACCGGATAGGGCTCATCGGAGTCGTTTACTCGGGAAGGAAAGGACATGTGCTTGTGCACGATGAGCCATCGCCCTCTTTCCTTCGTGAAGACGAGGGTATAGCGGATTCCCGAAAGCCGGATCGCCTGCTTTCTGAGCATCATGTCGAGGCTCAGCGTACTCGAAACCAGGCCGATATCGCGCTTCGGAACGGTGATGTGCACCGATTCGATGCGGTAGTCGATCGGATTCGGAGCGACCCGGATATCGCGTTCGAAAAGCGTGCCACAGGATTCTCGATCATATCCCCATTCGTCCTTCGACGTACCGAATCCGTTGATGGAATCGCTGAAAAAAGCGACCGTTTTCGCATAGTTACGATCCTTGAGATAGGCGTTTAAAAAGCGGGTGTATGCGCGCTTGAGCGACCGTTTCTGGTTTTCATACATGCACTGTCCCCCTCATATTACTTCGATTATACGATGAAATCGGGTTTTATTCAACATTATCTCCGAGTTTTTAACGAAACTTAAGGTTTGCCTATCGCTGATCTCGGCCGTTCCTAGAGCCATAGAAAAGGACGACTGACCGTGATTCGAGAACGGATCTCACTTATTTTAGGGTTAAGAACTGACTCATGGTAAAATAGAGTCATCTGGTCCGACCCTTTGGCCTAGGAAAGTGATAGTGTCTCTACAAGAAGGTGCAGCGGCCGTGTCACTCGCAGTCGCGCACCGCATACGAATAGAACCATTGGAAGGGATGGCGTTATGGATGAGTATCGGTAAAAGATCGCTCGAACTGCACCGAAAGATGAAAGGCAAGATATCGATCAAAAACAACTGTGACATCCAGGATGCCAGGGATCTATCCCTTGTCTACACGCCAGGCGTGGCGAGCAGCTGCCTTCGCATCAAGGAACATCCCGATGAAGCCTATGAGCTCACGGCGAAAAACAATACGGTCGCTGTTATCAGTGATGGCTCGGCCGTACTAGGGCTCGGGAACATCGGACCGCTCGCAGCCATTCCTGTCATGGAAGGCAAGTGCGCGATTTTTAAGCGTTTTGCCGGTCTGGATGCCATCCCGATCGTGCTCGCTACACAGGATACCGAAGAGATCATCCGGACGATTACGTACCTTTCACCTTCTTTCGGTGGAATCAACCTCGAGGATATCAGCGCGCCCCGGTGTTTCGAGATCGAGAGAAGGCTCAGAGAAGCGCTGGAGATTCCCGTGTTTCACGATGACCAGCACGGCACGGCGATCGCGAGCGGAGCCGCCCTGATCAATGCTCTTAAGGTCGTCGGGAAAAAACTCGATAGGACGCGGATCGTCATCAACGGCGCTGGGAGCGCCGGGCTCGCGATCGCAGATTTCCTACTCGAACTAGGCGTCAATCATCTCGTCGTCTGCGATAAGTACGGGATCATCGACGAAGACGACGAGAGGCTAAATGAGGCCCAAAAGAGACTTGCCGGTCGGATCGGTCAAAGACGCATCCGAGGGAAGCTCCGTGACGCCCTGATCGGTGCCGATGTCCTGATCGGTGTCAGCGTCGGGAACGTCGTTGACGAAGGGGTGATCAGGAAGATGGGTACCGACCCGATCGTCTTCGCCCTCGCGAACCCTAACCCCGAGATCAGTCGTGACGAAGCTCTCAGGGGCGGAGCACGAATCTATGGCTCCGGGGCATCCGATGAGCCCAACCAGATCAACAACGCGCTCGTATTCCCCGGATTGTTCAAGGGTCTTCTCAGCGCCCGAGCGAGACGGGTAACCACACGGATAGAAATAGCGGCCTGCCAGGCGCTCGCTAGGGTCGTTAAGGATGAGGACCTAGATGAAGATCTGATCATAGCGGACATATTCAACGAGGATGTCGTGCGCGCGGTCAGCGAAGCGGTTATCGGGGCTGTAGCCTAGCGATGAACCGCGCGTCCTCGTTTCCTTTCGATCGCCTCTCGACTAGCGATTACCAGAGAGCCTTATGGCCCCACGCTAGCGTGGTTTTTTTCGATCGTGAGCGCTAAGTGCCGGGAAACGGGCAGTCCATTCCTTCCAGCAGCCGGTCTTGTCCTGCTCGTCGAATGGTGATATAATGAACCAAATAGAAAAAATGAACGTTTCAAAGGAGCATTTCATGAAAAAAGTCATCGTCATCGGTGCCGGAGTTGCCGGCCTCGCATCGGCCTGTCGCTTACAGGCAAACGGCTATCAGGTCGAGATCTATGAGAAGAACGACATACCTGGTGGAAAGATGCACCAGATCCGAAAGGACGGATACACATTCGACGTCGGGCCGACGCTCGTCATGATGCCGGATCTCTACGAGGACGTCTTCCTCCAAGCGGGCAAAAACCCCAAGGATTACATTCAGATGAAGCGATTAGAACCGATGTATACGGTATACTTCGACCGCCCTGACCACGCGCGCTATGACGTCTCGAGCGACATGGTCGAACTCAACCGGATGCTCGAAGCGCGCAGTCCTGAGGTCGCCCTCGGGTTCAAGCGCTACTTGGCGGAGATCTACCGGCGCTACCAGATCGCGCTCAAGCACTTCATTCGTAGACCGTTTCGAAAGGCCAAGGACTTCTATAATCCGCGCACGCTTAAGAACGCCTGGAAGCTGAAAACGTTCGACAGCGCCGATCACATGATGAATAAGTATCTAAGGGATCAGGATATCGCCCAGATGTTTTCCTTCCAGACGCTCTATATCGGCGTTTCACCGAAGAAAGGACCATCCCTTTATAACATCATCCCCATGATCGAACTGCTCTACGGCGTCTGGTTTCTGAAAGGCGGCATGCACGCGATGGCGCGCGGCATGGAAAAGCTTTTGACCGACCTCGGCGGTAGGATCCACTACGGCAAGGACGTCCAGGAAATATGGATCGAGGATAAGCAAGCGCATGGCATCCTCGTCGATGACGAACGGATCGAGAGCGACTACGTCATCTCGAACGCCGATTTTCCCTATACGATGCAGTCCCTGGTCAAGGATAAAAGCGCGAAAGGCAAGTATACGGATGAAAGGATCGAGCGGATGGATTACTCCTGCTCGTGCCTGATCTTCTACTGGGGCATGGAGAAGCGCTACCCCGAGCTCAACACGCATACTTTCATCGTTTCGAGCGACCTCGACCGCAATCTCGACCAGATCTTTTCCGGCGATTTCATCGATGACGCCTCGATCTATCTGAGCATTCCCGCACGTGGCGATGAGGACCTAGCTCCTACCGATAAGGACGGCTTTTACTGCCTGATTCCCGTGTCCGAACTCGCGACCGCCAAGTACGACTACGATGAAAAAACGATCGAAAGGTACAAGGAAAACGCGCTCAAAAAGATCGAGCGCCTCCCGGGCTTGGCCAACGTCAGAAAGGAGATCGTAAGCGAATCGGTGTTCACGCCGATCGACTTCAAAGAGAAGTTCAACGCCAAAAACGGCGCGACCTTCGGCCTCCAACCGACTCTCAGACAGAGCAATCACTGGCGTCCTCAGGCCAAATCGAAGCGCGTTTCCGGCCTCTATTTTACCGGATCCTCGACCCATCCCGGTGCCGGGGTTCCCATCGTTCTTGAGAGCGGAAAGATCTGTGCCGAAGAACTGAGAAGGGACGAGGTTTCGGACGACTTCGAGTAGTCGGTCCTTTACAAAAAGATGGATGATCGCGCTCAGGCACCGCTTAAGGGATCGATCATACGGTAACGACTTTGATACTATCATCCGGTTTTGGGTGAGGAGAACGAACGACGCGAAAGCATTCACTTTTACCAGAGTCGAAGGATATGCCTTTAGGAGTTTAGAATAAGCGAGGATCGGGAAGTTCCAAGGCTTATCATGTCGATCCGATCACGGTGATATGCCCCAGCTAAGCGAAAAACCTCAGATTATTTTCGGACTCTGACAGGCGCTATGGCTGTTTCGGAATCGTGGCGGTGCGAAACGATGGAGCGAAACACGTTTTTCTTGTCCGATCGTTAGGTCTATTTTTTGATCCGTGCATTCCATGATAATAAGGACCCACTCCTAGAGTAATGATAGAGCCGATAAGAAAAGCCCTTTGGACGGTGAACGGAGGCGTTCAACGATTACAAAGGGCTTTTTTGCTCGTCGGTTCGTTTCGGTTGTCCCTAAGTCGTCCGCTCGGAAAGAGGGCGGATGACATCGGAACCCATGTATCCGAAGTTCTCGAGCTCAAGATAGGAATCATAGCTGTTATCGGGAACGTATACCGTAACCCCGTCATCGAAAGCGAGCCAGGAACCCGAAAGGATTAAAGGGTTCTCCTCGGATAGTTCTCGTTCGAATACGACCGTTTCCAGGGTATCGATATCATAGAGTGCCTGTGATCCGATCAGGTCAACGGAATCGGGAATCGTCACGTGTTCGAGACCACTCATATGAAAGGCTCGAGCACCGATTTCCTTGAGTCCTTCCGGTAGTGTAACCGTTTCTAGATGCGTTGCCGATCGGAAAGCATAGGCTTCGATCGTCGTTGCCGTGTCATTGACGGTATAGGAGGAATCCCTTCGTCCGGACGGGTAGACGCGTAACGTCTGTTCGTCCTCATCGTAAAGGACACCGTCAAAAGACGTGAAATGCGCGTGTTCGGACGGTACCGAAATGTTTTCGAGATAGGGATTGTGTGCGACTTTGAAGGCATCCGTGCCGACGTTTTCTACGTTCAGCGGCAACATGAAATCCGAATCTGTTTTAGCTGGTGGGTAGAAGAAGAGCGATTCGTCGCTCCTGTTATAAAGGATGCCGTCTTCTGAGCGGTACTGCGCGTTGTCTTCTTCGACGATGATCGCTTCAAGGTTTTCCGTGTCGAGAAAGGCAAGGGAAGAGATGTTGATCATTTCCTTAGGGACGACGATCTCGCGCAGTGTCGAGGCACTGAATACGTTTGAAGACCAACTGTTACTCACGCTTATCGCTTCTTCGTAGTATGCGAGGTCGACGACGACTTCATAACCGTAGAGAGGGTCTTCTTCGCCCGGTATGGTAACCGGATCCGTTTTGGAAAGCGTCCTGTGGATCGGACAGCCCGTTTCAAAGCGCTTGTATTCGGTCATCGGGTCTTCCTCGACGATGGCACAGGCGTCCTCGTGTTCGGACAGAATGTCCTCATAGCTGCTCGACGCAATGAATTTTTCCCGATATCCGGCATAGTCGCCGTAAAAGCTCAGAGTATCGAGATCGGGCGCGTAGGCAAAAGCGTAAAAACTGAGGGAAAGCGCGCTTCTCGGTAGAATCAGATCCTCGATCGGTGTATCCGTGAAAGCCTCGGCTCGGATCCCCGTTACGAGCTTTTCATCGATCGTTTTGGGAACGCGCAGGCGTCGCGCATCGCCCGTGTAGCTCCTGATACGGATCTCATCGTCGTAGTTCTCATTTTCGCGGGTATCATAGGTGAATACATCCTCGATCCGTTCATAGGCGGCGTAGAGGATAAGATCGTCCTCTACGGTGATCGTATCGAGATGCACGTTCTCTTCATCATCTTCCCAACCGAGAAAGATGTAACCGGGTCTATCCGGCTCTTCGAGTGAAAGACGTTCGCCTTTTTCTAGTCCCGTAACCGTTTCGATCGCCGGTCCACCGTTCGTTTCAAAGGATACCGAATAGGTCGGATCCGGTTGATCCTCGCAGGCTTGGACGAAAAGAGCCGTCAAAAATAGCATGGATATCGTAATGCTTCGACACAAGAATCTCATCTTGATTCCTCCTTATTGTCGTGTGAATCTACAGCGAATCAGGATAGATCAATAGCGTAACAATCTTAACAAATCGGTAACGACTAGTCAAGTAAAGCCTCCGCATGAAAGGTAAGGTACAACTGTTTTTGCTCTATCACTCGTGCTATAATTCTCGTATGAATGCCTGAAGAAAGGATGATCCGATGAACCCCGGGAAGGTCTATATCCTGCAGGTCGGCCTACTCGAACTCGCCATGACGATGATGATGACTGCTGCGGTCGTCTATCGGATCGATCTCGCTAAGCTCGAACCCTATCAACTCATCCTTTTGGGGACGGCACTCGAGATCTCCGTCATTCTTTTCGAGGTGCCTACCGGCCTAGTCGCGGATCTGCATTCCCGTAAGCGATCGGTCGTCATCGGCTATTTCTTCATCGGAATCGGGTTTCTGATCGAGACATCGAGCCTTTCCTTTCTATGGATCTTCCTCGCTCAGATCACGTGGGGGTTCGGCTATTCGTTCATAAGCGGAGCGCTCGATGCCTGGGTATCCGATGAAACGAGAAACGAAGGGATCGAGCTGACGCTCGTCCGAGCGTCAGGTCTCGGCAGGATCCTCGCGATCCTCGGAGTCGTTTTCGCCTTCCTACTCGGTCGAATGGACATCCGTCTACCGATGCTCATGAGCGCCATCGTGCTGTTCTTACTCGGGTTTTCTCTGATCTTCGTAATGAAGGAAATCGTTTTCTTGCCGCAACGCACGGAAGAGGGTCACCGTCTGTTCGCTCATTTCAAGAGAGGGCTCAGGCACATCTACTCGCATCCCCTACTGAAAATATTCGCGGTTACCGTTTTTTGTTGGGGCTATTCAGTGAAGGCATCGACAGGCTCGAGGAGTTCATCATCCTCGACCGTCTACGCCCCTCGTTTCTCGGTGAACTGCCTTCGATCCATATCGTCAGCGGCATGCACGTGATCGCTCAGATCCTCGGGCTCATCATGCTCTTGATCATCGGAAAGACGGTTAAAAAGAACGTCTATCGCTGGCTGATCGTCCTGGTTCTTTCGATGAGCTTCGGGCTCTATGTTTTCGCGCTCGTCGGCAATCCGTTCCTTGCCGTCACCGGTTTCTTCCTTTTTCGGATGACCCGGGAGGGAACGAGGCCCCTCCATATCAGCATTCTATCGCGGGAGGTGCCGGGATCCATCAAGGCGACCGTCATGTCGACCTACGGTCAGATCGACAGTATCGGCCAGATCGGAAGCGGGATCCTCATGACGACCATCGTCATGCTCATGAGCCCCTCGCGTCGCTCGTCGTTTCGGCAGGCATCCTGCTCGTCGCGGCATATACGCTATGGCTCATGCTCCGCATCAGGAGACGGAGCGAAGCGATCTGATCGTTTTTTGGTATAATGTAAACAAAAAGAGGAGGGGTATCATGATCATCAAGGACCACGTCGTCGTACTGACGGGAGCGTCGAGCGGCATCGGCCGCGATCTGATGTTGCTGCTGCTAGAAGAGGGCGCCTACGTCCTCGCCGTTTCACGAACGATCGAATCCGACGATCTCGAGCACGAACGCCTGATCAAACGAAACGGTGATCTCAGCGATCACGAAGCCGTCGACGAGCTCTTCGAATTCGCGCTTCGCACCTATGGACGGATCGACGCTTTCATCGCTAATGCCGGATTTACCTATTACGAGCGTCTGACGAGGGCTTCCTACGAGCACATCGAAAGGATCTATTCGCTCAATACGCTCTCGGCGATCTATAGCGCCGTTAAAATGAAGGAGATCCACGGTGATAAGCCGTTCAACTTTTTGGTAACGCAGAGCGCGGTCAGTTTCCTAGCGATGCCGGGCTATGCCCTCTATAACGGGACGAAGGCGGCTCTACGCGGCTTCATGGACGGCTTTCGCCTCGAAATGGGACCCGGACAGCACCTCCAGTCGGTCTATCCGGTCGCTACGAGGACGAAGTTCTTCGAGCGCGCCGGCCAGAAGCACAAGCCCTGGCCGGTTCAGACGAGCGAACACGTCGCCCGCGTCATGTTAAAAGGACTTAAAAGGAACAGAAAGGATATCTTCCCCTCCCGGCTGTTCAGGTACGGGTATAAGCTTTTTCCCTGGTTCTTCAAGCTCTATGTCAAGAGGCAGACGCGGATATTCGATCGGGCCCTGCCCGAGTAGGACCGCTTCTATTCGCTATCTGGTTTATCCTTCTTCCACAGGTAGTGGAATCCGATGAAGGTAATGTACTGACGGTTATCCGTGACGGGGATCAGCATGGCAACGGCGATCGCTATAAAGATCAGCGGTTGGTAGTGGCTGTAAAACGGTAGGTCAAGCCCGGTTTCTTCTTCGTTCAACTCCCGGATGGTCAGATAGGTCCGATCCCTAGAGTTTTCGACCTGCAAGTACTCGAAGGACCCACGGACATCCTTGACCGTCGCGACGTAGGCATCGAGGATCGCATGCTCGAACCAGACCGGTTCGGTCACGATCGGCCTATGGATGGCGGTCGGACGTAGATCTGAATCGACGATGTCGATGCGCTCGATCCCTTCCTCGAAGTTGGTCATGTAGTATTCGTCCCCGGCGATGATTCCCGTCAGGTCATAGCGCTGATTGAGCGTTTCGATCCGCTCGTTACCATCCTCATCGATCGCTCTGAGCGTGATATCCCGGATCGCTGACGTCTGATGATCGGTATTGACGATGTGGGTCATCGTCATGGTGGAGTGGTCGAAGATGGTGATGGCATCCTCATCGATCGGGTAGCGGATATCCCCCTCAAAGCGGTAGGAACCATCCTCGATCGTAAAGAGCCGTTCATCGATGACGATCGGTTCACCGGATCCGTCATCGGCAAGCCTGATCGTCCGGCTCGAGCTGATCGTACCCGACTCGAGCGCATAGACCTCATAGGTCATCGGGGCGGTCTGTCTAAGAAAGGATGCGGTATTCTCGTCATAGAACAGGCGGGCATTAAAAAAGGTCAGGTCGTCGGTGACGGTCGAATGGCCGTCACGATCGATTCGGAAGATGCCGGTCTTAGCGAGGACGTAGAGCGCTTCTTCGCCGGTAAAGAAGTTATAGCGAATGATCTCCCGGCTGAAAGTGGTGCCATAGTCCTCGAGCCATCCGAGTGACTGCGCATAGAGCGTCTCCTTGCTCGACCGGTCGATCGCTATGACCTCGTTTTCATACGTATAGAGGTAGAGCGTATCCTCGGTTGTCCAGTAGTCGTTTATGCGCTCGGTTTCAAGCGCCTCATCGAGAACGACCCGGATGTTCTCTTCGGCGCGAAAGTCGTTTTCTAGATCCGTCTCGTAGCCGTCGTACGTGAAGTAGTTGACGTGGTCGGCCAGGTTCAAAGCCTCCTTGACCCGTTCACCCGGATAGTCGAACAGGGCGATCGTTGCTGTCAAAAGGACGGCGATGAGCCACAGCACGACGTATTTGGCCGCGAACGTATTCTCAACCAGATCGACGATGAAGGACCAGAGCGGACTCAATAGCCGCTGTAAGGGCATGTGCAAAAGATAGACGATGACGGTCAGGATGAGCGAATAGAGGACCTGTAAAAAGGCCGGTTGAAAGCGAAAGATCGTCAGAAAGACATAGAAAGGCAGAAACGTTAGCGCGAAGATGATGAGCGTATTCTTGATCGTTTCGATCTGGAGGTCGAGCAACTCCTTACGGTTCTCCTCGAGCCAAAAGAGGACGATGGCGACCGTTAACATGGCGATCAGCATAATAAAAAAGGCGAAGAAATAGTCGTAATACCCTTCAAAAAAAAGGATATAGACGAGTAGATAGGAGAACACCGCTTCTAACGATGAGATGAGGAACAGTCGTTCGCGTGGAAGGGAGCGATTCCTTTTATTGAAAAGATAGGCCGCACCAAGAAAAAAGAATAGGGGTATGATCGTAAAGGCGTCGAACATGGCGTTATCTCCTTTATGAAAATGCTTCGCATTCTAAGTCTATAGAGCATTTTAACACAGGATGAATAAGGATACAAGACGATCGTGTCCATTAGTCGCGGCGTCAGCCCGCTGCCGGTCGGTGGCATCACGCGTAAGTATTCGGTAAAAACGGCACCGAAAGGGTATCTTTCAAGCGTTTTCAAGTTATATCATGATAGAATGAAAGGGACGGATGATCCGTTTATTCGATCCGCATTCGAAGGGAGAAAGCGTATGAAAAGGATCCGTGTCGCCTACGTCTGCGTACACAATAGTTGCCGCAGTCAGATGGCGGAAGCCATAACGAAAATCCTCGCACCGGAGTTCTTCGAACCCTACAGCGGAGGAACAGAAACCAAGCCGATGATCGATCCGGGCGCCGTCCGGATCATCAAAAAGCTCTATGGCGTTGATATGAGCCGGACGCAGCGCTCCGAGCTCATCGACGAATTACCGCCAGAGATCGACGTGCTCATCACGATGGGATGCAACGTCGAGTGCCCGTTCATCCCCTGTCAGCACCGTGAGGACTGGGGGCTAGACGACCCGTCCGGTTCGCCCGAAGAGGTCTATCATGAGACGGCACGCCTCATCAAAGAAAAGATTCTGTCGCTTAAAGAACGGATCGAAAAACGAGAAATCGTCATCAAACAAATGCTCGAGGAGTGATCCTTTGAACGACCGAAAGAAGGCAGTCCGTGCCAAACGACGCGTCGTAGCGACCAGCGAGCGATACGCCGCTGAAGCGGGTCTTTCCATCATGAAACAGGGCGGAAACGCCATCGATGCCGCGGTCGCGACCGCAGCGGCGCTTACCGTCGTCGAACCAACGAGCAACGGGATCGGTAGCGACTCATTCGCCATGATCCATTTCGAGGGTAGACTATACGGTTTTAATAGCAGTGGCCCGAGTTCACGCAACATCACGATCGATCAGGTCAAATCCCGCGGCTTTTTAGAGATGCCGAGATACGGCGTTTTACCCATCACCGTCCCCGGCACCCCTAGGGGCTGGTATGAGCTGGTCAAGCGCTTCGGGAATCTCGAGCTCAAGGATGTCCTGAAACCCGCCATCGACCTCGCACGAAACGGCTATGTCATCGGAAAGACGACCGGCTATTTCTTTGAGCACGCCGTCGAGCACTACCGCAAGGTCAACAAGGGGGAAGCTTTCGAGCACTTCTTCGAGGTCTTCACGGACCACGGTAGACCCTATCGCCACGGCGACGTGTTTGCGAGCGAAATGATCGCTCGAACGCTCGAAAGCATCGCCGAGACGGACGCGAAGAGCTTCTATGAGGGCGAACTCGCCGATCGGATCGTCTCCTTCATGGAAAGGCACGGCGGCTTCATCGACAAGCAGGACCTCGCCTCCTTTCAGCCCGAGTTCGTCGAACCGCTCTCCTTAGGCTACCGCGGTCATGACGTCTTCGAATTGCCGCCCAACGGTCAGGGCATCACGGCTCTGATGGCGCTCAACCTTTTAAAGAGCGGTAGTTATACGGAACCGAAAAACGCGGTTCACGACCAGATCGAAGCGCTCAAGATCGCTTTTTCCGATACGCTCGAGTACGTCACGGATCCGAATTTCATGCGGGTGAACCCCTCGTTTTTCCTAAGCGACAACTACCGGCGCATGCGGCAAGGTGAAATCGGAGCGCAGGTGAAGGCCTACGAACCGATCGACTATAAGAGCGGGGGGACCGTCTATCTCGCAACGGCGGACGAAGCGGGAAACATGGTCTCCTTCATCCAGAGCAACTACATGGGCTTCGGCAGTGGGATCGTCATCGACGGAACCGGCATATCCATGCAGAATAGAGGGCATACGTTCAGGCTCGATCCCGGGCACGCCAACTGCCTCGAGCCGAACAAGAAGACCTATCATACGATCATCCCCGGCTTCTTGATGAAGGAAGGGAAACCGGTCGGACCCTTCGGCGTCATGGGCGGATTCATGCAGCCACAGGGGCACGTCCAGGTGCTCATGAACATGCTCGACTTCGGGATGGACCCGCAGGAGGCGCTCGATGCGCCGCGCTTTCGCTTCGATAGCGGGAAACGGGTCGCGGTCGAACCGTGGTTTTCGCAGGATATCCGTAAGGATCTCGCACGGCGGGGCCACGATCTTTGGATCGACCCCTCGAAGGGCGGCTTCGGACGCGGACAGATCATCCTTAAAACGGAACAGGGATACCTGGCCGGGACCGAAAGGCGATGCGAGGGATTCATCGCCTGCGAATAGCATAAAAAAAGGGATCGCTCGGATCCCTTTTTTTGAGCCATTACTTGATCGCGATGCGCTTCCTGTTAGCGACTTCATCCGCTTTCGGCGCCCTGATTCTTAGCACGCCGTCCTTGAGATCGGCCGTGATCTCATCGCTCTTCAGTTCGCCCAGGTTCAGAGTTCTTGACATCTGCGCGTGACGGCGCTCGCGGTGGACGTAGTTCTCCTTCTCGTCTTCCTTTTCTTCCGTGTGCTTGATCTCGATCGTCAGGCTACCATCCTGGTAGTTCAGTTCGATGTCCTTCTTGTCGATACCGGGGAGGTCCGCCTCGATCAGATAAGCTCCGTCCTTATCCTTGACATCGAGCTTGAACGTGTCGCTCTTCATCGTAAGGAACGGGTCCGAGAAGAAGTCGGTGAAGAAGTCCTCGATGCGATCGCGTCTATTGCGGCTCAACGCATTCCGATTGTACGGTGTCAAACCAAACATGACTATGCCTCCTTTTCATTATTTGGCACTCGTGTATATTGAGTGCCATTTCACTTTCATTCTAACACGAGGACTCCGGCTTGTCAAGGGGGATGAACTAAAAAGATTACTCTTTTTATCGAACCGAATGTCGAAAGGCATGGTTTCTATGGTAGACTGTTCTTGAATTTTTCCGAATACGGATCGTACAAGGGAGGAAATATGGATCGGATCATACGTATCGAGAACCTCGTTAAGACCTACGGCGACGTCGTTGCCGTCAACGACATATCGTTCGGAGTCGAACGCGGGAGCCTGTTCGCATTCCTCGGACCGAATGGCGCGGGGAAGTCGACGACGATCAACATTTTAACGACGCTCTTAAAGGCGGACTCGGGACGCGTCTATCTCAATGACCGTGAGGACCCCGTCTATTTCCGTACGAGGATCGGCGTCGTCTTTCAGGAGAACGTGCTCGACGGGGAACTGACGGTCGAAGAGAACCTGCTCTATCGGGGAGCGCTCTACATGAACGACCGTGCCCGCGTCTGGGAACGCTATCAACAGCTCGTCGACTATCTCGGTCTCAACGATTTTTCGCACCAACGGTTCAGGACGCTGTCCGGAGGACAGAAAAGACGCGTAGAGATCGCCCGAGCGCTCTTTTCGAATCCGGAGATCCTGTTGCTCGATGAACCGACTACCGGGCTCGACCCCGAGACGAGGCAGGTCGTCTGGGGCGTCATCGACGACCTGCGGCAAAGGGATCGCCTGACGATCTTTTTGACGACGCACTACATGGAAGAGGCGGCCAACGCCGACCACGTCATCATCATCGATCGGGGCCAGATCGTCGCAGCCGGGACACCGGCAACGCTCAAAGAGCGATACAGCCATGACCGCTTGAAGGTCGTCTGCTACGATCAGGAAGCGCTCATCCGCATCCTCGAAGATGAAAAGAGGGAGTACGTCAGGATCGCTGACCAGTTCGTCATCACGGTCGCGGATGCCGCGGATGCGATCCACATGATCGAAGCCTTAAAGACCAATATCCGCCAGTTCGAGGTCATCAAGGGATCGATGGACGACGTCTTCCTGCGGGTCATCGGAGGTGACAGGCATGCATGATCTGATCTGCCTGATCAAGCGGCACGTCCTACGCTTTTTAAGGGACAAGGCCGCCGTCTTCTTTTCCTTTCTTAGCATCATGATCATGCTCGCGCTCTACTTCCTTTTTATCGGCGAGCAGTATACGAGCGGACCCGAAATGGAAGGACTCGATGAAGGGCTGAAGACGTATCTGACGATCGGCATCGTCATGGGCGGTATCCTCGTCATCAATACGGTATCGCTTTCGCTCGGTATGATGGGCAACATCATCCTGGACCTGGAACAGCACAAGCTCGACGGCTTTTTAGTCACGCCCGTTCGCCGCTATAAGCTCATTCTGAGCTACTACATCGCGGCGATCCTCGTGACGGGAGCGTTCTCTCTTCTCATGTGGGGTCTAACGATCCTCTATGTCGGGATCGTCGGCGGGTACTGGTATTCCTTTCTAACGATCCTTGAGGCTTCCGGCTATATCCTGCTCTTTACGCTCATGTCCTCCTCGTTCATGATCTATCTAACGACGCTGTTGAGGTCGGTCAATGCCTTCAGCACGCTTTCCGGTGTCCTAGGGACGTTCATCGGTTTCGTCTCCGGGATCTACATGCCTCTCTTCGTTCTCGGTCGAGCGATGGTACACGTCGCATCCCTCGTCCCTTTTACGCACATGACGATCATTCTTAGAAATGTCCTCTTAGAAGAGCCCTACAGGATCATCGAAGCTGAGTTCCCGCCTGAAGCGATGGAAGCGATCCGCCTGTCCTATGGAACCGATGAGATCGGGGTCATCGGCTTCGACGTACCACTAGCCGTGATCATCTTCCTATCGGGTTTACTCGCTGTTTCTTTCCTTGTGATGAGCTATCGACGCATGATCAAAAAGATCTCCGGATAGGACGAGGCAAACCCGGATGGATGGTCCGATTTGTGGTGTTTTCATAATTTTTACAAAAGGATTACTCTTTCCTGGTTACAGGATATATCTGGAATGGTTATAATGGGCGTGGAGTTAAAAATAAAAGGAGAAAACGATGAAAAAACTATTATTTGTACTCATGCTTTTGGCACTTCCGATCGGCCTCGCTTCCTGTGAGGGAGCCGATGGAGAAGAAGAGGGTTTCGATCTTTCGAGCGACATCGTCGTCTATACCCGTGACACCACTTCCGGAACGAGAGACGGATTCATGAGCGGCATCGACTTCAAGGATGCGACGACCGATGACAGCTTGCTAGCTGAAGGATTCGTCATCAAGGACAACACCGGGATCATGACGTCGATGACCGTCGATGAGTACGGAATCGGTTACGTATCGCTATCGAGCGTCAATGACACGATCAAAGCGATGCATTTCGAAGGCGTTGAACCGAGCGAAGAAAACGTCATGAACGACTCCTATGGACTCAAGCGCCCCTTCAACTGGTTGCTCCGCGACGAGGGCGACTATCCGAGCGACGAAGTCGAAGAGCTCGTACTGGCTTTCAAAGCTTTCCTCGGTACGACGGATGCCGCTGATATCATCAACAACGCCGGCGCGATCGGGCTGAACGCGACGGAAACCTGGGATGACATCAAGGAAGACCATCCGATTACCGAAGAGGACAACTCGGAGATCACCGTCCGTTTCGGTGGCTCTGATTCGATCCAGAAGGTCGCCGAAGCCCTAACGGCGGCATTCACCGCGAAGGCCGGCGGCTTCGTT
Source organism: Acholeplasmataceae bacterium (assembly GCA_046540115.1). Taxonomy (GTDB): domain Bacteria; phylum Bacillota_I; class Bacilli_A; order Acholeplasmatales; family Acholeplasmataceae; genus RECG01. The sequence goes on from JBKHFR010000009.1 coordinate 21,928, forward strand.
GCCGAACACGACCACACCGGTTCCGGAGACGCCTACAAGCGTACTAGGGAAGAAGAAGTCGACTCGTCGATCGCCAAGGATATCGGATTCGCTTCCAGACCCCTCAAGGAACACGAGCTCGAAGGCGTCGAGGAAGCTGAACACGGACAGCTCGCCTGGGATGCGATCGTCGTTATCGTACACGTCGACAATCCGATCAGCGACATGACTGCTGACACGCTCAAGAAGATCTACGACGGCACGTATGCTACCTGGGAAGACGTTCCTTCCGAATAAGCTGCGCATAATTCCGTTGAAAAAGCCCATCTCCGTGGGCTTTTTCCACCATTTCAGGAGATGATGACTTGACAACCACGATGAATCGCACGAAGCGAGCGCACGCCATCGACCGGATGACGAAATATGCGCTCTACGCGATCACCCTCTTATCAGCATCCTTTATCATAATCATTGCCGGTGTCATCCTCGTCAGGGGGTTGACACCGTTCATCACGCAAAACGACGGACTCGGACGCGTCCGGGTGATTCCCTTTTTAACCGGAGACACCTGGCTGACCGGCGTTTACTTTCAGTCGAGCCTCTATGGTATCGGCTTTATCATCGTTAGCACGATCTATACGGCCTTTCTTTCGCTTTTACTATCCTTCCCGATCGGCGTTCTGACCGCTCTTTTTATCGCCAAGGTCGCCCCGAAAAGGATCGCAACCGTCCTGAGGACGGTCGTCGAAATGCTCGCCTCGATCCCCTCGATCATCTACGGTCTGTTCGGAGCGGGCGTCATCCTCCAGGTCGTCTACGACTTCAGTCAGATCTTTGGCTATCAGTCGAAAGGCGGCAACTCGATCCTTTCAGCGGTCCTCGTCCTCGCCCTGATGACGATCCCGACGATCACGGCCATTTCCGAAGTGTCGATCCGCAGCGTCGATAAGGATATCGAGCACGCCTCGCTCGCGCTCGGGGCTTCACCGACACAGACGCACTTCAAGGTTGTGCTCGCGGCCGCGAAATCGGGGATCTTTACCGCTGCGATCCTCGGAATCGGTCGCGTGCTCGGGGAAGCGACGGCGGTTTCACTGGTTGCCGGGGGGCGTCGTTCCGGGTTCTCCTTTCAGATCTTCGATACGACGAGCACGCTGACGACGATCATGCTCGAGGGCATGAAAGAGACGACGGGGATCGATTACGACATCCGTTTTTCCGTCGGACTCGTTCTGATGGCGATCATCCTTTTGACGAACGTGACCCTCAACTGGGTCAAAAGAAGGGTAGGAAACGTCCATGTCAAATAGCGTACGCATCAAGGATACGATCCTAAAGGCGATCACCTACCTCGCCTCACTGGTCAGCATCTTCGTCCTACTGATGATCGTCGGGTTCGTCTTTACGAGAGGCATCGACCTGCTCAACTGGGACCTCGTTACGCATGACTATCAGGCGGTCAATCACATCGCTGCGATGGAATCGGATGAACTCTGTAACTGTCCGAGCGATGCCCCGGACGATGAGAGCTACTACTCGGCGAAGTGGGGGGTTGCCCTTAAGGACGATACCGATCTGATGGGAAAAAACATCGTCGTCGTCAGCTATATCCACGAGGACTCCCCGCTTCTGTCGATGATCGACAAGGGCGTCGGTGACGAAGGACTATCCTTAGGGATCGACTATTCGATCATCCGTATCGCTTTCGAGGGGAAACCGACGGCCCTTTCCCGCTATGGAGCGGAAGAAATGGCCGAGGCCCTCGATGAAAACGATACGTTCCGTGAACTCGAGTACGTGACGACAGGCGGAGGCATCCGCGGATCGATCATCACGACGATCTATCTGATCGGCCTCACGCTGCTGATCGCTCTGCCTATCGGCATCAGTTCCGCCGTCTACCTGAACGAATACGCTAAGAACACGCGCGTTACGCGGACAATCCGCTCACTGATCGAGATGCTTACGGGCGTACCATCCGTTATCTACGGTCTGATGGGCCTCGCTGTTTTCGTACCGATCACGGTCTCACTGACCAGGGCAACCGGCGGGAACCTCATCTCCGGGTCGCTCACGCTCGCCGTGATCCTCTTACCCGTCATCATCCGGACGACGGAAGAGAGCCTTCGCGTCGTTCCCGGTGAGCTCCGGTTCGCTTCGCTCGCCCTCGGCGCGAGCAGGACGCAGACGGCGGCGAAGGTCGTGCTACCCAACGCCTTTCCCGGTATCCTAACGGCGACGCTGCTCGCCATCGGTCGGATCATCGGTGAGAGCGCAGCCCTCGTCTTTGCCATCGGAACGGCGATCAAGGACGAGGTTCGACTGACCGAAAAATCGACTTCGCTCGCCGTTCACATCTGGTCGATGATGACCGATGAGCCCGCTAATATCGAGCTCTCGTCGACGATCGCCCTGATCATCCTCATCATCGTTTTGAGCATGAACATCTCGATCAAATTACTGACCAAGCGCATGGTTGAAAGGTATGGAAGATAGTATGGATAAACGTTGTGATATCAAGAAACGAACGTTTTCGGTTAAGGATCTCAACCTCTATTACGGTGACTTTCAGGCCCTGAAAGACATCGAAGTCACGGCCTGCGAGAAGGAAGTCATGGCCCTGATCGGGCCATCGGGCTGCGGTAAGTCGACCTTTTTACGCGTCTTAAACCGCATGAACGACCTGATCGATGGTTGCCGGATCGAAGGGAGCGTCCTGTTCAAGGAAGAGGATATCTACCGGCCGAAAATGGATGTCATCGGCCTTAGAAAGCAGGTGGGCATGGTTTTTCAAAAGCCCAATCCCTTTCCGATGACGATCTATGACAACGTCGCCTACGGACCGCGTTGTCAGGGGATCAAGGACAAGGAGACCCTCGACCGGATCGTGATCGAAGCCCTAGAACAGGCAGCGCTGATCGACGAGGTCAAGGACCGTCTCAAGGAGTCGGCCATCTCCCTATCGGGCGGGCAGCAGCAGCGGCTCTGCATCGCGCGGACGATCGCCATGAAACCGGATGTGATCCTGATGGATGAGCCGACTTCGGCTCTCGACCCGGTTGCGACCGCCAAGATCGAGGACCTGATCAGTGAACTCAAGAAGTACTACACGATCATCATCGTGACCCATAACATGCAGCAGGCCGCTCGCATATCCGATAAGACCGCCTTCTTTTTGATGGGAGAGCTGATCGAATACGGCGATACGGACCAGATCTTTGCCAAACCGAAACACCAAAAGACCGAGGACTACATTACCGGTCGCTTCGGATAACGAGGAGGAATAACGTATGGCTCCAAGAACGACGCTCATACAGCTGATCGAAGACATCAAGAAGGATGTCGTGCAGATGGCCGATCTCGCACTGGCCAACATCAAGGAAGGACTCGAAGCGTTCAAGTCGAACGACCAGGCACTCGCGAAAGCCGTCATGGCTAAGGACGACGAAGTCGATCAGTTCGAAGAGGACATCGCTAAGAGCGCCCTGCGCATCATCTGGCGGGAACAGCCCGTCGCCGGGGACTTAAGGCTCGTTACGGGCATCCTTAAGCTGATCACGGATATCGAACGGATCGGCGATCACGCCTCGGATATCGCCGAGATGACGCGGCACCTAAAAAACAAGCGCAACAAGCTCGTGATGCCGATCACTTCGCGGATGGCCGAAATCATCGAGAAGATGGTACTGACAAGCGTCGAAGCGCTCGTCAACGTCGACGTCGAACGCGCCCAGTCGGTCATCGATATGGACGATGCCGTCGACGATCTTTTCGATGAGGCAGTCAAAAAGATTACAAGCGAACTGAAATATGATAAAATTGAGCCGAACGACGCCATCTATATCATGATGGTCGCGAAATACATCGAACGTGTCGGTGACCACGCCGTCAATATCGCGGAGTGGATCATCTTCATCGCTACGGGAACGCACAAGGACACGATACTCTTTTAAGGAGATATGAGCATGGCTAGAATCTACTTCGTCGAGGACGACCAGGCAATCGGTTACATCATCGAAAAGACGATCGATAACGCCAAGTACGAAGGCGTCGGTTTCCAAACGGGGGAATCCTTTTTGGAGGCGTTTAAGGATCGTCGTCCCGATATGGTGCTTCTCGACATCATGTTACCGGATATGTCGGGAGTCGATCTGATCAAGGAGATCCGGGAGATCGATCGGGACATACCGATCATGATGATTTCGGCACTCCAAAACGAAATGGATAAGGTGACCGCGCTCGATGCGGGGGCCGACGACTATCTGACGAAACCCTTCGGTGTTCTGGAACTGACGTCGAGGATCCAGTCGAAACTAAGGAAACGTAAAACGACGGCCGTATACGAGAGCGGTAACGTGCGCCTGGATGATGAAAAGCACGTCTTCATCATCGATGACCGGGAAGTCTATCTGACGAACAAGGAGTTCCAGGTCATGGCGTTGTTGCTGAAGAACAAGGGCAGCGTCGTCACGAAGGAAACGATCTTCGATATCGTTTGGAATACCGACTATATCGGTGAAACGAGGACGCTAGACATGCATATCAAGTCGCTCCGCGATAAGCTGAGGACAAAGAACGCCTCGATCGTGATCAAGACGATCCGTGGTATCGGCTATCAGGTCTAATGAAAAGGGCGCTGATCTACCACAACATGGCGCTCATGATCACGGCATTCATAGTCCTTTTCGTGTTCCTATTCATCGTTTTCTTTC
>JBKHFR010000010.1:0-26241 GCA_046540115.1 Acholeplasmataceae bacterium
ATATCCTAGCCAAGCGTAAGGAAAGAAGGGGTTCAGTATGAATCTATACGAAGCGGTCGAAAAAAGGCTTAGAGTTATCGCCTTCGATCGCCTGTGGCCAGGCTTTCACGCCTATCGGTTCGCGCTATACGACGATAGAAAGGTCTATCTCTCAGATCGCGTGATCCCGGTCGATGAACGGTTCAAAGGCAATACCGCCATCGCCTTCGAAGGACATCCGCTCGCCATCTGGAACGTGGCCACGAGTCCGATCCGTGATGCCGACCTTTTCGCCTCCAAGCTCGTCCATGAGATGTTTCATGCCCATCAGATGGAAGAAGGCGAAACCCGGTTTCCCGATGAGATCGAAGCGCTTCGGCTTACCTACGGGGCCGATCAACTCACCCACCGGTTCGCTGAGGACCAACAGCTCATCGCCTATCTCGAAAACAAGGATGAGAAAGCCCTCGATCGTTTGATCGGCCTGCGGAAGTCGCGAAGGGAGCGCTACCCTCGGCACCTCGCCTATGAGGAGAGGATCGAAGTCGTCGAAGGCATGGCCCACTACGTCGAGATGCTCGCTTTAAAACAGCTCGATAGAAGGCTCTATGAGCGCCGCTTAAAGGAGGCGATCGCCCGTCTAAAGGCTCGAAAATCCTTGGTAGGCATGCGCGCTCGCTGCTATGACAGCGGTGCCCTGATCCTGCTCTGCTTCGAAAACCGCATCCGGGCATCACACGGTCCCCTCGGTCGAGAAGAACGGACGCTTCTAGAGATCGTCGACCAAGGACAAACAGCCGTCGAGCATCACGCCTTTGATGCAGGCATTGTAAAGGTCCTTTCCGAGCGGATGCGCGAACGAGAAAGGATCATCGACCGGATGAAGAATGAGGCGAGCTACACAAGAGAGGGGAGCTTTCGGATCATAGGATTCGATCCGTTGAATTCCTGGGTCTTTCGGGGCATGCTCTACTGTGAGCACTTCCTGATGGTCGAAGATGCGAAGGGGGAAACGCACGCCATTACCGAACCGTCTTTGTCCTTTGTCGACGATGAGCTTACCATCGACCGGATCATCTACTGATTTTTGTTTCCATCAGCGCGTGTCGTGGTAGAATAGGGGTATCAACACAGGAATCGAGGTTGGATTATGAAACGCATAGTTGTTTTTTTCCTTGCCGTACTAATGATCGGTCTGGCAGTCATGGGCTGTTCGAGTGACTACAGCGGGCCGCCACGCGAAGACGATCAGGTCAGCGAGGGCGTAGACGTCGAACTCGACCATTCGCTTAGCACGCCGACGCGTAAGATCATCTATGAGGTCGATGCCACCTATTATGTCGATGACATCGACCGTGCTCTCACCTGGCTTAAGGATCTCATGGAAGAGGACGAATGGATCGATCGCGAAGAGCGGTCGGATACGAGCGCGCACCTGACGATGCGGATCAAGAGCGAGCGACTCGACGCGTTCGTCGAGGCGATCGAGAACGAATACGAGTCGCACAGCTACCGGAAGGTCGGGGAAGATATCTCGCTCGAATATCAGGATAAGTCGGATCTGATCGCTCGCTATAACGATGAAATGGACCGCAACCTCGAGCTGATCGAGGAAGCATCTCTTTCGGAGATCCTCATCATCAACGAGCGGGTCTCCGAGCTCGAGCAGCTGATCGCTACGCTCGAAGGCGAACTGAACCTATTCGACTCGCTCGTCGACTATAGCGAGGTCAGGATCTCCATCCATAAGGAGGACGTCTATACGCGCCTGCCATTCGGCGAACGGATCAATGAGGGATTCGCGAACGGCGTATCGTTTGTCGTCAGCTTTTTCGATGGACTCGTCATCGTTCTCGTTACGCTTTTTCCCGTCGCTGTCGTCTTTGTTCCGGTCGGCTATGGCGGATACCGGATCGCGAGGCGTATCCGGATGAAAAAGCAAAAAAAAGATGATCACGATCGGGTGTGATTCGTGCTATGACGGGTAGGACCATTCGCCTGATCACGCTGTTTCTGAGCGCTTTTGCCCTCTATGCCTTTCATTACGGCGATCTTCTAAAAGAAAGCTATGCGATCGCGCCCTTCCAGTTCCTTTTCGGCCTAACGGCTCTCATCGTCTTTTTAAACGCTTTTATCCGGCATCCGGGATGGAACCTGTTCTTCGATTCGGTCCTCGCGACGGTACTGATCAGCTTTTCGGCGGTCTATTCGGTCGGTTTCGTGGCCTTCGACCGGATCAGTAACGAACGCTTCTATCTCATTGGGCTCGCTACGCTTTTCATCGCTTCCGTTCTAACGCTGATCAATGTCGTTACCGATGGCAGGCGTTATCACCGCCACGTAAAGGAAGGTACGCATGAGTCAAAAGGATAGCATGCTCGCCGGGAAGCTCTATCTCGCGAGCGACAAGGAGCTAAAGCGACTAAGGAATCGCGCTAAGCGCATCATCGGTCGCTTCAATCGGACGCATCCGACAGCTTTTTTCCCGCGCAAAAGGCTCGTTAAAAAACTGTTCGGTAAAACGGGAGAGGATTTCTCGATCGAGCCTCCTTTCTACTGTGACTACGGGATGAATATCGCGATCGGTAGTAACTTCTACGCCAACTATGGCTGCATCCTATTGGACGTGAACCGGATCACGATCGGCGATAACGTCCTTTTCGGTCCCCGTGTCTGTCTCTATACCGCCGGGCATCCGATCGATGCTACCATCCGCAAGGAACTATACGAATTCGGGCATCCGATCACGATCGGCGATGACGTCTGGATCGGCGGAAACACCGTCATCAATCCCGGCGTGACGATCGGTAGCCGGACCGTCATCGGTTCGGGCTCGGTCGTGACGAAGGATATCCCGAGTGATGTCGTCGCCGCCGGCAATCCCTGTCGCGTCATTCGTCCGATCACGGAGGCGGATTCGGCCGAGTGGAAACGCGAAAAACAACGGATCGGCTAGGAAGTGTTAAATGCTTGTCAACGACAAGCATGTTTGCTATCCTAACAAAGGAATCCGCTGCATCGTGAGGTAACCATGGAATTTATTCGTACCGTCTTTGAACTCTATGTCGATCGCTTTGATTTCTTTCGGGAACTCTTTTTTCAGCACCTGGTGCTAACGGCGATCGCCGTCGCCATCATAACCATCGTCGGTATCTCGGCCGGCGTTTTCATGAGCTATAACAGAGCCTTCGCCAATGCCATGCTGACGATCACGGGGTTCCTCTATACCGTTCCTTCGATCGCCATGTTCGGCTTTCTCGTAACCCTCACCGGCATCGGTAATACGAGCGCGGTCATCGCGCTATCCGTCTACGGGACGCTCCCGCTCGTACGCAACACCTACGTCGGGATCAAGGAAGTCGACCCCTTCATCATCGAAGCGGCTACCGGCATGGGGAGTACGGAACGACAGCTGCTATTGCGCATCAAGTTGCCGCTCGCTCTTCCCGTGATCATGGCGGGGTTCCGTACCATGGTCATCATGACGATCGCCCTTGGCGGAATTGCCTCGTTCATCGGGGCGGGCGGACTCGGGGTTGCCATCTGGCGCGGCATAACGACGAACTACCGCGAGCTGACGATTGCCGGTAGTCTCCTGGTCGCTCTGCTCGCTGTCATCATCGACCAGATCCTGAATATCGCCGAAAAAACGATCAAGAAACACGTCTACGGAAAGGTAGAAAAGGAGTTACTATGAAAAGGATCCACGTATCGCTACTACTCGCTTTATTCGCATCAGTCCTCGCTCTTGCCTCGTGCGAAGCACAGGGCGCGCAACAGAAGCAGGTCGTACTGGCCAGTAAACCGATGACCGAACAGCTCATACTCGCGGAAATGATCACGCTACTGATCGAAACGAACAGCGATATTTCCGTCGAGCACTTACCGGGAATCGGTGGCGGGACCGCTAACATCCATCCAGCGATGGTCGAAGGAGAGATCGACATCTACCCCGAATACACCGGCACAGGCTGGATGCAGGTCCTCAAGGAGGACTATATCGCCGATCCGGAGGAACTCTATCAGTCGGTCAAGGAGTCCTACGACCGGACCTATTCGATCACCTGGCTCGACCTCTACGGTTTTAACAACACCTTTGGGCTCGCCATCCGCCGTGAACTCGCTGAGGATTTGAACATCTCGACCTACAGCGACCTGCTCGAACACGATGACGACCTGACCTTCGGTGCGAACTACGACTTCTACGAGCGCGAGGACGGCTATCCGGGTCTTCAGGAGACCTATGGAATTGATTTCGATGAGCTCGTCGAGCTCGAGATCGGTCTTAAGTATCAGGCTATCGACGAAAAGGAAATCGACGTCACCAATATCTTCACGACCGACGGGCGCCTCGAGGACTACGATCTCGTCGTGCTCGAGGACGACCGCGCGTTCTTCCCCTCCTACTACGCCACCACGCTAATCCGTAACGAGACGCTCGAAGAGCATCCGGAACTGTTCGACATACTGAACGTCCTTGGCGGCCAGATCTCGGATGATGAGATGATCCATCTCAATCATCTCGTCGAAACGGACAGGCTCGACCCGAAGGAAGTCGCCGAGGATTTCCTAACGGAGAAAGGACTACTCGATTAGATGTCGGTCATTCGCGTGCAGAACCTTTCCAAGCGCTATGGCGAAGAGGACGTTCTAAAGGAAATCAACTTCGCGATCGAAGAGGGCGAGTTCGTCGTCCTTTTGGGTGCGTCCGGCTGCGGGAAGACGACCATTCTCAAGATGATCAACAAGATCATTCCCCTTACCAAGGGGTTCATCGAGGTACAGGATCGGAACATCTCGGAGTGGAATACGATCGAACTCCGTCGTTCGATCGGCTACGTCATCCAACAGATCGGTCTTTTCCCGCACATGACGATCGAGGCGAATATCGCTTATGTCCTGAGCATCATGGGCGTAAAAAAAGCGGATTATCACCAGCGCGCCCGGGAGCTCTGTGAGCTCGTCGGGCTCGATGCCACGTTTTTAGGCAGGCACCCGCACCAACTGAGCGGCGGCCAAGGACAGCGCATCGGCGTCGCCCGTGCGCTCGCCGCGAACCCCGACATCGTGTTGATGGATGAACCGTTCGGGGCGGTCGATGAGATCACGAGGCGGTACTTGCAGGACGAACTCAAGCGCATCCATTCCAAGCTGAAAAAGACGTTTCTATTCGTGACGCACGACATCGAGGAAGCCCTCTACCTCGGTAATCGGATCATCCTGATCAAGGACGGAGAGATCGAGCAGATCGGCACGCCGGAAGAGATCATTTTCCAGCCGAAAAGCGACTATGTCAAGAGCTTTTTCGGCATCAAGGGATTCAAGGCCAGCCTCCCGGAAGAGAGGATGAAAGACCTTTACGAGGCCATTTTAAGCGGTGAGATGACGCTCAGTGAGGCCCTCGACGGCTTCGACCTTTAAGAGCAGTGGTTTGCAGCACGGTCCGTGCTGCAAATTTTTTCTTGTTTTATGTCCTTTCGGGTTTTCATATCGCCCCGTTTACGTTATAATGATTATGTCCGACTCTGATAAGCGCTTACATTAACAAAAGACCCACTGGGAATAACGATAGATGTCACCCTAGGATTCGGATCGAAGGATCCGAGGAGCGAGAAAACCCTTCGTGCAGCAGAAAGGATTCGAGCGGACGAAGGGCCAATTCGGATAAACGCTTTTTCGTTTTGTACTCGTGACTGGCTTGCCGTAGCCATCCTATTTCCTTTCGGATCGATAGGGCGTAGCTATCCGAACGATCCGAGGCGAAAAAGCATGATTCCTGCTCTAAAAACCAGGCGGACGGATCCGATCCATACCGAGATCGCGAATGCATAGGAAAGTCGAGGGACGATCAAGTGAAGCATAGAAACAAGAATACGATCCATAAGAGCGAGCTGCTGTTACCGAGAAAGGATATCGATCTCAAGAGATGGGCCGTTATCGCCTGTGATCAGTTTACGAGCCAACCGCGCTACTGGGAAGAACTCGACGAGTTCGTCGGGGATGCGCCTTCAACGCTCAGGATGATCCTGCCGGAAGTCTATCTCGACGATGCCTATCCGTCCGATATCGACGAGATCAACCGGACGATCACGACCTATCTCGACGAGGGAATCCTGGAGTCCGTCGGGCCATCGATGGTACTGATCGAAAGAAAGACGCAGAAGAACCGCGAGCGACTCGGTCTGATCGCGACCATCGATCTCGAGGACTACAGCTTTAGAACCGGGGCGAAAACGCCGATCCGGGCGACCGAATCCACGATCACGAGTCGGATACCGCCCCGCTTGAATATCCGAAAAAAAGCGCCCGTTGAACTCTCGCACATCATGCTGCTCTATGATGATCCCGAATTCCTAGTAACGGAGCGGATCACGGCGCTGAAGCCCGCGTTTACTAGGATCTATGACTTCGATCTCAACATGAACGGCGGGCATCTGACCGGATACCTGATCAGGGATTGCGACGGGATCATGTGCGCCTTCAACGAACTGATCGGCGACGAAGAAAACCCGCTTTTATTCCTCGCTGGTGACGGCAATCACAGCCTCGCGACCGCTAAGGCGCACTGGGATGCCGTAAAAATGAGGATCCCTAAAAAAAGGACCAGGGATCACCCCGCCCGCTACGCCATGGTCGAACTCGTCAATCTCTACGACGAAGGCCTCGAGTTCGAGGGTATCCACCGTCTCGTTTTCGATCCGCCCACGAGTATGATCGAGGACCTCAGAAAGCTTGAGGGTGAGGATGAGACCCATTTCATCCACGGTAAGAAGAAAGAGAAGCTGAGAATTCCTGTGAACCGTGCGCACGCCTATGAGCGTATCCAGGAACTGATCGACCGCTACCAGAGCGACCAGCCGACGCTCAAGGTCGACTACATTCATGACGACGACGAGCTCGTGGCGCTGTGCCAGGAAAACGAGCGCGCCCTCGGCATACGGATGCCCGCCCTCGCGAAGTCCGACATATTCCCCTTCGTCAGGGAAGGGAAGGTCCTGCCGATCAAGTCCTTTTCGATGGGATCCGCTACCGAAAAAAGATACTATCTCGAGTGTCGAAAAATAACGATCTGAAGGAGAATGAAATGAACGAACGCGTATTCAATTTTTCGGCAGGACCGGCCATTCTGCCCGAAGAAGTGCTCAAGAGTGCGGCCGAAGAAATGATGAACTACCGAGGATCGGGCATGTCCGTCATGGAAATGAGCCATCGGTCGAAGGACTTTAAGGACATCATCGAGATGGCGGAAGCCGACCTTCGACGCCTGATGGCGATCCCCGACAACTACAGGGTCCTATTCCTTCAGGGCGGAGCCTGGACGCAGTTTTCCATGGTGCCGATGAACCTGATGAAACGCGGCGTCGCCGATTACGTCATTACCGGTAGCTGGGCAAAAAAGGCCTACGATGAAGCCAAGAGGTACGGCGACGCGCGCGCTATCGCCTCTTCGAAGGACCGTAATTTCAACTACATCCCCGATCTCGATTATGCCAGGATCAGTCCCGATGCCGACTACGTGCACATCTGCGAGAACAATACGATCTACGGTACGGCCTATCATGATGTTCCCGATACCAAGGGGAAAGTGCTCGTAGCCGATATGTCCTCGGTGATCCTGTCGAAACCGATCGATGTCAGTCGCTACGGTCTGATCTATGCCGGGGCACAGAAGAACGTCGGACCGGCGGGAACGACGATCGTCATCATCCGGGAGGACCTGATCACGGAGGATGTCCATCCAGCAACGCCGACCATGCTCAGATACAGGACGCATGCCGATAAGAATTCCTTGTTCAATACGCCTCCGACATACGGCATCTATATCTGCGGCAAGGTCTTTCAGTGGTTACTCGGTCTCGGTGGACTCGAGTCGATCGCAAGAAGAAACAAGAAGAAGGCCGCGCTCCTCTACGACTACCTCGACGAAAGCGAGCTCTTCTATGGAACCGTCGAGCGGGCCGATCGTTCGCTGATGAACGTGACGTTTAAGACCGATGATGACGAGCTGAACGAAAGATTCGTCGAGCAGGCCGAAGCGAAAGGCCTGGTCAATCTCAAGGGTCACCGTTCGGTCGGCGGCATGCGCGCGAGCATCTATAACGCGATGCCCGTCGAAGGCGTCGAGGCGCTCGTTCGGTTCATGCGCGAATTCGAGGCAAACGAAAGGGGTAGACGATGAGACGGATCTACTTGCTGAACAACATCTCGCGCGTCGGTCTAAAGGTGCTTCCCGACGACTACGAGATTACCGATAACCTCAGGATCGCCGATGCGATCCTCGTTCGGAGTGCCCGGATGCACGACATGGAACTTCCGGATTCGCTTCTCGCTGTCGCTCGCGCCGGTACCGGCGTTAACAACATCCCTCATGAGGCACTAAAGGAAGACGGCATCGTCGTTTTCTACGCGCCTGGAGCGAACGCGAACGCCGTCAAGGAACTGACGATCGCCGGGCTTCTTATGGCAGTCCGCAACGTCTATGAGGGCATGCGCTGGGTCGATGAGAACCGGACGGACCCTGATCTCGAGAATACGATCGAAAAGGCGAAGAAGGCCTTTGCCGGGAGGGAAATATCCGGCAAGACGATCGGTATCATCGGTCTCGGTCGGATCGGCTTGAAGCTCGCGGATGCCTGTCTGGCACTCGGGATGGACGTAGTCGGATTCGGCTCGGCTCGTTCCCGCGGCAAAGCCCACCTCTTCCCGAAAGGTCTAAGAGTCGTCGATACGCTCGAAGAGCTCTTCAAGGCATCCCACTTCATCAGCCTCAACCTGCCCTTGAACGAGCTGACCAGGCATACGATCGACGAAAAGGCCTTGGCGTTCATGAACGAAGGGACGATCCTGCTCAACTTTGCGCGCGGCGGACTAGTCGATGACGAGGCGCTCGAAAAAGCCATCGAAGCGAAGCGGATCGCGCGATACGTCACGGATTTCCCCAATCCGAAGACCGCCAACATGGCAGGCGTACTCGCCATCCCCCACCTCGGAGCGTCCTCGAAAGAGGCGGAGGACAACAGTGCCGCGATGGCGGCACGCCAGGTTGTCGACTATATCGACCACGGAAATATTCTGAACAGCGTCAATTATCCCGATCTCGACGGCGGAAGCCCCGAAGATCCCGGTCGCCTGACGGTGCTCTACCGAACCGGTTCGAACGTCTTTTCGCGCGTTCAGCAGGAGATCAAGAAGAATGCTGCGATCACGAAAGCCATCAACGAGGAGAGAGTCGATGTCGGATACTGTCTTTTCGACACGGGCGAGTCGCTCGGACACATGACGGTCCAGACCGTCGCATCCTTAAAGGGCGTCATCCGGGTCCGTAAGATCAAGTGATCGAAACGGTCAACGAGGAAGGCAAGGGCTTCCCGTTGGCCTTTTTTCTTAGCGTTTCCAACTGAAATCGTCAGGAAACAGTGTTATAATGGGTCATGAAATGGGGTATGACCAGCCATGAATCCTTATATCTATACGTCACTATCGCCCGAAGTCCGGCATATCACGAGCAAGGATCGAGCTTTCATACCGTTAGTTGAACGCATCGAACGCATCGTCGTACCGATCGAGAGCGACCACTTTAAATTCCTATCGCACACGATCCTCTCGCAACAGCTCTCATCGCGGGTAGCGGAGATCCTCATCGATCGCTTCATGACCCTGATGAAGGGCGACGTGAGGCCTGAGGCGATCCTTAGAGCACGGCACGAGGATCTGAAAGGAATCGGCCTTTCATCCTCGAAGATCGACTACCTTAGGTCCCTATCCGAAGCCGTCACGACGGAAAGCCTCGATCTTAGAGGTCTTGGTCTACTTCCCGATGAACAGGTCATTCAAAAACTGGTCGAGATCCGCGGGATCGGGAGATGGACCGCGGAAATGTTCCTCATGTTCGCACTCGGCCGCGAGGACGTTTTCAGTGTTCGCGACCTCGGATTGCGGAACGCCGTCAAGCGGATCTATCGCAATGATCGTCTCAGCGAACAGGAGATCGAGGATATCAGTAGGAAGTGGAAGCCGTATCGCTCGGTGGCTGCGCACTATCTGTGGCACGTATGGGACTTCGAATAACGAGCGCATGGGAGGTTCGCTATGAACGTAAAAGGGATCGGATCAGGGAAAAGGAGTTCGAAGGTCGCTCTCGATCTGAGCGAGCACGGATTTCGAATCGCCGGCTATGAACGGGACAGGATAGCTTTAGAACGGGCTCAGAAACGGAGCATCGCTACCGTTCGATCGCCCGCGGAACTAAAACCTTTCGCATCGAACGGACCTATGCTTTGCCCGCGCTCTGTCGCCCTATTACGAAAGGAATCCGGCGGACACGCCGGCTACGCGAGCTCATGAAGCGCGTCCTTTTCGTGATCTTCGGTGGAACCGGAGATCTAGCCCGGCGAAAGCTTTTGCCGGCGCTTTCTAAGCTGCAGAGCGACCGCGAGCACCCGATCGACCTGTCGATCATCGCCCTCGCGCGACGCAACCACACGAGCGCATCCTACCTCCAGGATATGGAGCAATCGGCCACCGCTTCCTTCGACCTCAGTATCCTTAAAGACAGGATCACCTACTTCCGGATGGACGCCACCGATGAACGGGCCTATCCGGATCTTAAAAGGAAGGTCGACGAAATCGCCGATCGGACCGATCTCTGCCTCTACTATCTAGCGCTTAGTCCCGAGCTCTTTACCGAGGCGGCGACCAATCTTTCTGCGGTCAAACTGATCGAAAAGGGGAACCGACAGAAACGCGTCCTGTTCGAAAAACCGTTCGGTACCGATCTGAAAAGCGCCATCCGGATCAATCAGGGACTCGCTTCGGTCCTCGATGAGGAACAGATCTATCGGATCGACCACTACCTAGGCAAAGAAATGATCCAGAACCTCATGATGGTACGATTCGGGAACCGGATCTTTGAAGACAGCTGGAACAATTCGAGCATCAGGTCCATCCACATCGTCAGCAAGGAAAAGGACGGCATATTAGGTCGCGGTGCCTACTACGACCAGGCCGGAGCGCTCAAGGACATGGTACAGAGCCATCTGTTACAGATGCTCTCGCTCGTCGCCATGGACGTCCCCCTATCCTATCACAGCGAGGACGTCAAGAATGAGAAGGTAGCAGTTCTAGATAACCTGTCCTTCGATCCGAACGGCTGTTATTTCGGACAGTATGCGGGCTATCGCGAGGAAAAGAACGTCGGGAAGGATTCCTTGACGGAAACCTTCGTCCGGCTCAAGGCCTTCGTCGATACGCCTCGGTTCAAGGGGATACCCATCTACCTTTTGACCGGAAAGAAACTGAGCCGGAAGGAAACCTACATCATGGTCGAATTCGAAGTGACGAGCGAACAGCGTAAGTGGAAGCTACCCTTGAGAACGAACAAGCTCTATATCCGGATCGCCCCCCTCGATGGCGTCGGCCTGGCTTTAAACAGCAAGGTGATCGGTCGGCGCGATGAAGTCGAGGAAGTCGAGCTCGATTACTGTGCTTCCTGCAAGGCTTTCGGCAATGTCCCTGAAGCCTATGAGCGCCTGCTCCGGGATGCGATCGACGGCCATAAGACGCTATTCGCGCGCTGGGATGAGATCGAAAAGTCCTGGCGCCACATCGAGGCCATCAAGGCTAAGCAGAAAGAGCCTTTTACCTACAAGGACGATAATGAGCTGGAACGGATCATGAAAGAGGAAAAGGAGGTGGTCCTTTGACCATCTATGACGTATCGATGACCATCGACTCGCTGATGCAGGTCTATAAGAATCGCAACGAAAAGAAACCGCGGATCACGACCGACCAGGATTTCGAACAGGGCAGCACCTATGAGTCACGCCTAGAGATGAACCTCCATACCGGCACGCACATGGACTTTCCTTTGCATATCCTCAAGGACGGCGCCGATTCGAGCGCCCTCGATCTCGAGCACCTGATTCGCCCCGTCAAGGTGTTCGATCTGACCGGGGTCGATGACGGGATCGCTGCTAGCGACATCGAATCCTTAGATATCCGCAAGAATGACTTCGTCCTGTTCAAAACTAGGAACAGCTTCGAAGAGGCGTTCAACTTCGAATTCATCTATTTGAAAGAGGACGCAGCAACAACCCTGGCCGAGATCGGCGTTAAGGGCGTCGGGATCGATGCCCTCGGCATCGAACGCGATCAGAAAGGACACCCGACGCACCGAGCCCTGCTCGCTAAAGGGATCATCATCATCGAGGGTCTACGGCTGCGCATGGTAGATGATGGCAACTACTTCATGTTCGCCCTGCCCCTTAAGATTCGGGGTGTCGAAGCCCTGCCGCTTTCGGTCGTACTGACGAGCATATGAAGCGCGCGTCCTTCGACGACCTAGAAGCGATCTGGGACTTGCGCAATGAGGCTTCCGCTCTCCTAAGAGAACGGGGTATCGACCAGTGGCAGTACGATGACCCGTCGCGGGAAGTCCTTGCCAACGATATCGCTCGGGGGGAGCTCTACGTCATCAGGGATCGGGCTAAACGGATCGCTGCCATGGCAGCGATCAGCACCGGTAGCGATCCGACCTATCGCACCATCCATGGCGGATCCTGGGGCACTCAGGCGCCCTATGTGACGGTCCACCGTCTCGTCGTCGCTCGTTCTAATCTCGGCCAAGGGCTCGGTTTAAAAGCGATGCTCTTCGCTGAAACATGCGCGAAAAGAAGCGGTATGCGGGCCCTTCGGGTCGATACCCATCCCGACAACCGCTTCGCGATCAGGCTCTTTAATGAGCTCGGATATACTGAAAGGGGCTATATCCTACTGCCGCTGAGCAGAGGCGATCGCCTCCGCTTAGCATACGACAAAACGATAGAGGACGATTGATGTGCGCATCCACGTCGACAGGCGTTTTATACCCGACCGCTACGTCGAACAACTAAAGAACAGTTTCCCTGAGGTCGAGTTCCTTGCGGAAGAACGAAAGACGGAGGCCGAAGCCCTCATGGTCATGCCGAGCTTTTTTAAGGACGTTTCGCTCGACCGATACCCCGATCTCGTCTGGGTTCAACTCCTTTCGGCCGGATATGACGGCGTTCCGCTCGAAGCGCTTTTCCGGCGAAGGATTCTTTTAACGAATGCCAAGGACGTCTACAGCATTCAGATCGCCGAGGACGTCTTCGCTAAGATCCTATCGTTCGATCGGCACGTGATGACCTACTATGAACAGATGAAGGAAGGAATCTGGGAAAGGCACGAAGTCCGTTGCGAGATCCACGGTTCGACCGTCGGTCTGATCGGAGCCGGGTCGATCCCACGCGCGGTCGCTAAGCGCATGAAAGCCTTCGGCGCCCATACGATCGGCTATAAGCGCACCCATGCCGATATCCCTTATTTCGACCGGATCGTAACCGATCTAAGCGGATTGGACGAGATCTATCGGACGAGTGACTACCTGATTCTAGCGATCCCCTTGAACGAGAAGACGCGATACATGGTCGATCGAAGCGTTTTGCAGCGGATGAAGGAAACGGCACTGCTCGTCAATGTCGCTCGCGGCGACATCATCCGTCAGGATGACCTGATCGAGGCACTCGACGAAGGCCGGATCCGTGGCGCACTATTGGACGTCACCTCGCCTGAGCCCTTGCCGAAAGAGCACCCCCTGTGGTATACGGACCGGGTTCTCATTACGCCGCACACGGCCGCGGAAAGCCCCTACATCTTTAAAAGGATCTATCAGCTGGTCCACCGCAATCTCGCGGATTACCTGAACGGTCGATCACTCGATTCTACCGTTAGCGACTGAAACGCTCGCTGTCCTTAGAACCGGGCATTCTTGCTATGGAAATCACAGGCCCGATGTGTTATAATCTAGGACTGAAGGCGAGGCGATACCCGATGCATAGAAAAAGAAAAGCACTAGCCGTAATCGCTATGATCTATGTAGCCGTCCTATCGATCGGCTATCTATCCCTACCATTTTTTAGGAGCTATTCGCTGACGGTCTCCTATCTGCTGATCAGTCTGATCATGACCTCAGTCGTCTTTATCTTTAGCCTTTTATTGCGGAATGCGAGCGTCTATGACCCCTATTGGAGCGTCATACCGCCCTTTCTTTTGCTGTCGCGCGTCGTTCTCCTATCCGAGTCGCCCAGGCTCGGGACGCTTTTTATCCTGTTAGCGCTCTTTTTTTGGGGCGGGCGTCTGACGTATAACTGGACTAGGAATTGGCGTGGCTTCGACCATCAGGACTGGCGCTATACCATGCTGATGCAGAAGAACGATCGAACAGCGCTTTTCATCGACTATTTCGGAATCCACCTGTTTCCGACCCTGATCGTCTACCTCCAGCTCATCGCGGCCATGAAGGTCATCGAAACGAATCCTGGTCTGAATCCCGGTCTCTTTTTCAGCGGGACGCTCATCATCGGTGCGACCATCCTGCAGGCGACAGCCGACAGACAGATGTATCGTCATCGCCACGAAGAGGCGGGTCGAGCCGTGTTCGAGCGGGGGCTCTGGCGCCACTCGCGCCACCCCAACTACTTGGCGGAGGTCCTAGTCTGGTGGGGCGTCTACCTGGCATACCCTGCCGTATTCTATCGCCTCGACTTCCACGTACTCGCCCCGATCGCCATGACCGGGCTCTTCCTGTTCATCAGTATCCCGATGCTCGAAAAGAGGATGGTTTCAAAGCACGCCGATTATGCCGACTACCAGGAGCGCGTTCCCATGCTCATTCCGACCCTAAAAGCGCGGCATAAGCGCTCGGTCGTATCGGACAAAAGGATCGGCGGTTGACATTTCAGTTAATTGTCGTAAAATAGATGTGTTACGTTGAAACAACACGCCTTGCGGGATGCAGCCGTGACGCGTAATCGAGGTGTAAACATGAAACGAAACAAGCTCGTCGTCATCGGATCCGGTCGTCTCGGTGCAACCATCGCTGCCAAGATGTCCGAGAAGGGGGAGGACGTCATCATCGTCGACCTCAGACAGGATTCCTTCCGCAAACTCCGGGATACGTTTTCCGGCTATCAGGTGATCGGTGATGCGACCGACATCGCGGTTTTAGAAGATGCTTTCATAAAGGAAGCGGAAACGGTCGTCATCGCGACGAACTACGATAACGTCAATATCTTCATCGCTCACGTCTGCTCCAAGATCCTAAACGTCCCGCGGATCGTCGTCAGGCTTTCGGACGCCGACAAAGGGGAATTGCTCGAGGGCGACGACATCCAGATCATCTATCCGTTCAACCTGTCACTGAACGCGTTCATTCAACTCAACGAAAGAAGTGGTGAATGATGAAGATCGTCATCGCAGGCGGCAAACACGAAGCCGATTTCATCGTCAAGATGTTCAAAGAGGATCACCATGACCTGATCGTGATCAATCAGGACCGGAAATTCGCTGAATATATCTCCGAGAAGAACAACGTATCCGTATTCCCTGGCGATCCGACCAAGGCCTATACGTTCGAAGATGCGGAATCCTATGGCGCTGACGTCGTCATCGCCCTTTCCGAAAAGGATACCGATAACTACGTGACCTGCATTACCGCCAAGACCAAGTTCAACGTCAAGAAGTGCATTTCGATCGTCCGAAACCCAAAGAATGTCGAGATCTTCCGTAAGCTCGGCATCGAATCGGTCATCTCTTCGACCTATATGCTCGGACAGATCATCCGTAACGAGGCCTCGATGAGAAACATCACGAGGACCCTACCGCTCGAGGAAGAGAAGATCGTCGTCATCGAGGTCATGATCGAAGAGGACTACGCCCTCGTCAACAAGCCACTCAAAAAGATCGTGTTCCCGAAAAACATCAACATCAGCTGCATCTTTCGTGATCCGCACGTCATCATTCCTACCGGCGATACGATGATCCGTGCCTACGACAAGCTGATCGTCATTTCGACGCCGAAAGATCAGGACGAGATCATCTCTTTCCTACAAAAAAAGAGAAGATAACCGATGGAAAAACAAACGATTTCCGGATATAGACTCATCATTGCCTATCTCGGCATGTTCCTGATCCTGATCGGACTGATCGTCATCGTTCCGCTCATCGTCATACCCTTCTGGCCGGAAGAATCCGTCCATGCCCCGCACTTCCTCATACCCGGGCTCGCGAGTATCGGTCTCGGTTCTTTGGTCGTTTTCTCGTTCCGGAACACCGTCAAGGGTAATCTCGAACGCAATCAGGATGCCGTTCTCGTCGTGCTGATCTGGATGCTCGCGATCTTCGTCTCGGCGTTCCCGTTTCTATTGTCTACGACCTATGATCTGACCCAGAGCGTCTTTGAGGCGACGAGCGGCTTTTCGACGACGGGCCTAACGGTCGTCGACGTCGAAAAGGCTCCCCGCATCTACCTCCTGTTCAGAAGCCTTTTACAGTTCATCGGTGGCGTCGGGCTCGTCCTCGTCCTGACGTCGGCGATCTCCGATAAATTCGGTATGCGGCTCTATAGCGCCGAAGGCCATAACGACCGTTTGATGCCGAATCTACTCCGCTCCGCGCGCATGATCCTATCGATCTATATCGGTTACATCACGCTCGGGGCAATCGCCTACAATTTATTCGGTATGCCGCTCTTTGAAGCCATTAACCACTCGATTAGCGCTGTAGCTACCGGCGGATTTTCAACCAATGCCGAAAGCATCGGGGCCTATGATCACGTCGGGATCGAAGTCGTGACGATGGTTCTCATGCTGCTTGGCGGCACGAACTTTCTCGTTCACCTGATGCTCATCCGCCGCCATTTCGGTCATGTCTTCAAGCACGTCGAGGTCAAGTTCCTCGGTTTACTGTTACTGATCACCGTACCGATCGTTATCATCAACACGATGAGCGTACAGGGCCTAGGCTTCTTCGAATCGCTTCGTATCGGTAGTTTTCAGGTCATCAGTTCGATTACGGGAACGGGCTATCAGACGATCGATTCCTTTGTCCTATTGCCCGAGCTGTTCACGTCGCTTCTGATCATTTTAATGGTTATCGGCGCCGGTTTGGGTTCGACCGCCGGCGGGATGAAACAGTACCGCGTCGCGCTCGCCTTCAAGTCCCTCTACTGGAACATTCGCTATCAGTTCTCGCACCGGAAGGTCATCCGAACCCACTTCGTCAACAAGCTCGGTACGAAAACGGTCGTCGACAAGGACGAGGTCATCTTCAACCATACGTTTCTGATGACCTACGTCGTCGTTCTGATACTCGGTACGCTGATCTTTACCGGTTTCGGGTTTTCGCTCCGCGATTCGCTCTTCGAGTTCGCATCGGCGCTCGGCACGGTCGGTCTTTCCGTCGGCATTACCGGGTATGATGCGCACCCGCTCATCCTCTGGACCTCTACCTTCGGCATGTTTTTCGGAAGGCTCGAATTCTTCGTGGTCTTCATCGCTTTCGCTCGGCTCGTGATCGACGGTAGGAACAGGTTCAGAAGCCAGGGACTTATCGGCCCGAAAAGCAGCTGAGTTCAAAAGGGAGAACAGCGATGAAAAAAGGTCTAACGCTCATACTGATCGCCTTGGTTTTCACGCTTTATTCGTGTGACGAACCGATCATCGATCCCGATGTCAATCGCGAGGAAGAACCGGCGTCGATCGAGTCGTTCGACCGCTTCTTTCGCGACGATTCCTATCAGAGCCTGACCATCCGTATCAGTAAAGAGAACTGGGATGCGCTCGACCGCTCGATGCTCGACTACCAGCAGCTCTACGGTAACCTTAGGGACAATACCTCCGTCGAAGCGGATCTGCTCTATCAGGACGACGAAGGGTCGCTCGAGATCCCTTCGATCGGCTTCCGCACGCGTGGCAACACGTCACGAACGCGTATCCAGGATGATGACGGGAATCCTAACATGTCGCACTTCAAGATATCCTTCGATCGGACCTTCGACTACTTTCCGGGAACTGAACCCTATGAAGAGCTCGACGACCGGCGCGTCTTCGAGCTCGAAGAGATCGACCTTAAGTACAACCGGAATATGGACCCGACCTATCTGAACGAAAAGTTTTCGCTCGACCTGTTCAACGCCTTCGGCGTCTACGCCCAGAAGACGACGCTCGTCGACCTATCGATCGAAATCGGCGACAGGGTGACGCACTATGGCCTCTATACCGCCTTCGAACCGATCGACGAGCACTTCATCGAGCGCCGCTTCGAAAAGGAAGAGACGGGCGGAAATCTCTACAAGTGCCTCTGGCAACAATACGGACCGGCTACGCTCGAGGACGACTACCCGGATCGGGCCATCGGTATCAAGGACGTCGACCGGAACTATCGACCGGCCTATGACCTAAAGACCAACAAGCGGATCGCCGATCACCGGCCACTAGAGACGTTCATTAGCCGGTTGAACGAGCTTGACGATGCGGCCTTCCGTGACTATATCGCCAGTAATTTCGCGGTCGACCAGCTATTGAGGCTACTGGCTGTCGGTGTCGTTCTCGGGAATCCCGATGACTACCGGGCGATGGCTAACAACTACTACCTCTACCAGGAACGGACGTCGAAGAGGTGGACGATGATCCCCTACGACTACGATCACGGCCTCGGTCAGGGATGGGATGGAGCACCGGTATTTTCGGATCATACGATCGGTGCGGACATCTATGCCTGGGGGAAGCTCCCCAATGCTCTTGAGAATAAGGCGGAAGCGGACGTGCATCCGCTTACCGACCGGATCCTTTCGATCCCGGAATATCAGGATCGCTATGAGGACTACCTCACGACGCTGATCGAGAGCGACGACCTCTTCGATTTCACGTCGTTTGTCGAGCTCTATCGCTCACAGAAAGAGATCTATGACGCCCACCTGACGACCGCTATGCTCGATCTGCGGTTCGGACTTCGCGATATCGAAAGCTATATCGCGGACAAGCGAGCGGATCTCTTCGATCAGTTGGATTTCTACCGGAATAATCCGGAACAAAGACCCTAAGGGTGGACGTTGCCACAAAAGAAAGGACGGATCGTTTAAAAAGAACAGCAATCCTTCTTTCTTTTCGACCGTCAACCCCGAGCGAATGGTACGGTGATAGAGATGCTCAAAACGATCTTCGATTTTCTAACGAGCGCACTGTTTTTTGAGCTCGTTCTGATCCTCCTGTCGAAAGCGATCGAGGTCGCTATCGGCACGCTACGCGTCATCCTCATCAGTAAGGGCTATAAGCGGAGCGGCTCCGTCCTTTCCTTTTTCGAGGTCTTCCTCTGGGTCTTCATCGCCTCGCGCGTCCTCATGGGCATTACCGAGGCCCCGATCAAGGGGATCGTCTACAGCGTCGGTTTCGCTATCGGCGTCTATATCGGGACGCTGCTCGAGAACTACCTCGCCTTCGGCAAGGTACTCATCCACGTGATCTGCCTGAAGTCCTCCGGTCCGGGCATCCTGAGCATGATCCGGTCGGCCGGTTACGGCGTCACGAGCATGGACGCTCAGGGCAAGGACAGCGAAAAGAAAATGCTCATGATCTTCGCGAACAGGAAGGGCAAGGACGAGATCGTCAAGCTGATCGAAACCCACTATCCCGAAGCGATGATCGTCATCAACGAGGTCGCCGTACTCAAGGGCGGCTATATCTCGCCGCGCCGGCGAATCGCTAAGTAGTTTTTAGCTCTTTTTCTTGTCTTTTCTCTGAATATATGTATAATAGTATAGTAGTGGTTGGAGTTATAGCTCAGCGGGAGAGCACTTGCTTGACGTGCAAGGGGTCCCCAGTTCGATCCTGGGTAACTCCACCATTTTTTTATGCCAGGACGCATCCGGCCTTTCATGCTTCCGGAGCGAAAACGCTCACGGTCAAGCGAGCGTCGCTTTAGGTACGGATCGGGTTTTTTTGCAACTCATCGACGGATTCTTGCAGCTTAGCCCGCTCGAACTCGCCAAAGAGTATCATCCGTGCTATGCTTAGGGCAAGAAAGGAGTGATAAAGACATGAAAAAAACACTACTGGTATCGCTCGGCGTCATCGCCTTGTTCGCCCTGTTCGGATTCGCAGTCAATCGGCAAGAGGACGCAGTTCCGATCATCATGGACGACTTCAGCGAAACCATCGAACAGGATACGACCGAGACGCTCTTGCTCAGTGAAGCAGAGGATCTAGCCGATGGTTCCTACGCGGAATTGATCGACAAGATCAGGGACGAATACAGAGCGGTCGGCGAACAGAAACGGCTGTTAAAGGAATCGTTCGTTGCCGCGCGGGAAACGGGTAGGACGTTTCGGGATGAGGACCTCGAGCTCGAGGAAACCGATCGGGATACTCTAAGGTTACTCAGACGGGAAGGTCTCGGGCATGCGCGTACCCTCAAGCGCACGTCAGGCGCGCCGTGGGCGCTTCTGCTCGCGATCCGCGAAGCCGAGGATCAGGATGAGATCGTCTCCCACCTCGAATCGATCCACGGGCTCTTGCGGATGCGGAAGGAACACCTCGGAGAGCTTACGAGCCTTTTCGATCGAGCAAATGGAATTCTATCCCCCTATCTGATCGACTAGATGAAAAAAAGAGCGGACCGAATCGACTCGGTCCGCTTTCCTTTATAGGGCCTTTCTGATCGCCTCGGCTCGCCTGTGATAGGCTTCGGATTCCGTCTCGTGTACGTGGTTCTTCACGGCGATCGTTACGCCGTCTTCCTGATAGCGCGGGATGATGTGGACGTGCACGTGGAAGACGGTCTGACCGGCACCGGCGCGGTTATTGCTGATGACGGTGATGCCTTCCGGTTCGAACGCCTGGTCGATGGCCTTGGTGAGGCGGTTGACCACTCCAAAAAGGAGCGCTGCCTTGTCATCCGGTGTCGCCATCATGTCGACGAAGGGTTCCTTGAGACAGACGAGCGTATGGCCCTTAGTGGCCTGGATGATGTCGAGAAAGGCGATGATATCGTCATCCTCGTAGACGATGTGCGCCGGGACTTCCCGAGCGATGATCTTAGAAAAGACTGTTGGCATGATAATCGACCTCCGTATTACTACCATTCTATCATGGAATAGCGCCGGTTCGACGCTTTTTTATTTTAGGCTTCGCGCCGATACGTCCGGACAAGGGATTCGATCGCGACCGCGAGCAGGATCAGGATGAGCGTATAGGCGAAAACCTCGTCATAGCGCAGGTTGATGCGGGCGAGATAGATGGCATTTCCGATCGACCGTGGCGTCTGGGCGAGGTATTCAGCCATGACGAGTACCTTGATGCCGAGACCCGCGGACTGCAGGAAAGTCGTCAGGATTCGGTCCTTCGTAAGCGGATAAAAGACGTAACGGATCCCGCTGATAGCGCTCTGCTGATCGAGGTGGTAGATGTCGAGATAGGTCCGGTCGATCGCCTTGATGCCGTCGAGCGTACCCTGGAAGAATAGCGGAAAGACCATGAGAAAGGTGATGATGTATGGGGCGAGCCGAAACCCGAAGACGATCAGGATGACGACGATAACCGATAGTACCGGGATCGTTCTAAGGATCGTAACGAAGGGCGTCAGATAGTACTCGAGCCACTCGTGCTGGCTAGCGAGATATCCGAGGAGGATGGCGCTAAAACCGCTGATCGCGATGACGAGAAATAGTCTTAAAAGCGAAGTAGCGAGGGAAAGGAGCGCGTCCGTTTCGCCACCGATATCGAGCAGCGCCTGCAGGATGCGGTCGAGCGAAGGGAAAACGAGCGGTTCGGCAATGATCCGCTCGGTGATCAGAAAGAATATGAAGATCGTGAAGATCGCGCTCACGGTCATGAGCCTGCGTTTCATCGTATCACCTAGTCGTAGTAGAACTCGTCGCTCGGCTTATCAGCGGATGACAATGGGAATGTTTCCAAAAACCGTTCGATCGCAGCCTTGGAGTCCAGAGCGGAAACGTAGCGGATATTCGATCCGGGTATGGCACCGGCCAGCGCATCCCGATCGACATCGAAACCGAGTTCGACGCCGAGAGAAGCGCTTTCTATCGGGTTCTCATTGACGGATTCGATCGAGTCCTTGAGGTCGCGCTGAAAAGCTGTGACGGTGCTCCTAGCGAGGTCCTTCGCGATGAAGATGCCGGCCTGCGGGTAGTCGTAACCCGTGATCGACCGATAGTGCTGCTGTAGATCGATGGCGATCATATCCTCATGCTGAGCCTTTAGAACCGAGAGCGATGGCTCGGCGACCATGGCGATGCTACCTTCCTCGCTGAGCATCATCGAACTCGCTGTCGTCGCCGAGTCCACGTAGGTCAGATCGGCTTCGATGTCGTTTCGATCGAGGATGTGACGGACGACGAGGTCGGGCACCTGTTCCTGACCGAAAAGGATCAGTTCTCGACCGGAAAGATCGTCGAGCCCACCGACCGATCGATCCGTCGTCGCCAGGTAGAGATTGCCCCACGTGATGGTCGAAAGCAGGGAATAGTCATCGCTACCAAGAGCGATCTCAGCCCCTAGACTGATCGGAGCGACGATGGCATCGTGCGATCGGGAAGTAAAGGCGGAAAGCAGTCCATCGGGTCCCTGAACGACGTCGACGTCGTAGTTAGGATCATCCTGAACGTATGCCAGCGCTAGCTGGGGGCTTCCGGACGGCACGATGATCTCCAGGTAGGGGTCCTGCTCTTCACAGGAGATGAGCAAGAGGCCGAGCAGCAGGATGACGATCATAAGGGGTGTTCTTGTCATAGGCTATAGGGCTCCTTCGGTTGATAGGTAGTATGGAGAAGCTCGTGCAGTTGCTCGTGCTTCAGGTCGTTCAAGTAGTCGTCGTAGAGACGGTTGATGGCCGGATTCATGTGCGACTTACGGATGACGGAGGTCCGGTCCATCTGATAGAGTACGCTCGCGCGTTTCTTGATGATGTCCGTTTTGGTGCTATCCGTCGCCTTGACGATCGGTTGGCCGCCACCGTTGATACAGCCGCCGAGACAACCCATGAATTCGACGAAGTGATAGGTCCTATCCTGCTGTTCGAGTCGCTCCAAGAATCGGGATATCGAATCCGCGCCGTGCACGACGGCGACGTTGATCGTCTTCCCGGCGAGATCATAGCTCGCCTCCTTGATGCCCTGTTGTCCGCGGACATCGGTAAACTCGAGGGGAGCGCTCTTCCCGGTCAGTTTTTCTGCGAGGGTCCGAAGAGCTGCTTCCATGACGCCACCTGTTGCCCCGAAGATGGCGGCGGCACCGGTGTACTGGGCGAGGTCACCGAACGGCTCCATCGGCCTTAGTTCCTTGAAGTCGATCCCGTGTCTGCGGATCAGGCGTCCGAGTTCCCGGGTCGTAAGAACGATGTCGACATCCCGATATCCGTCTCGTCCCATGCCGGGGCGCATCGCCTCCGCTTTTTTAGCGATGCAGGGCATGATCGATACGGAAACGATGTTCTTCGCTTCGAGGCCGAGTTTTTTGGCGTAGTACGTCTTGATCAGGGCTCCTGCCATCTGTTGCGGGGACTTGCACGTCGAGACGTTCTCGATGTATTCGGGCGCGTACTGTTCGAGGTAGTTGATCCAACCCGGCGAGCACGACGTGAACATCGGGAGTGGCAGACCGTTTTCGAGCCGATCGAGGAACTCCTTGGACTCCTCCATGATCGTTAGGTCAGCCGTAAAGTTCGTGTCCATGATCTCCTGGACACCGAGCTCATAGAGCGCCGCGAACATCCTGCCTTCGACGTTGGTTCCCGGCGGATAGCCGAATTCCTCGCCGAGCGCCGCACGGACGGCGGGAGCGACCTGGACGACGACCGTCTTATCGGGGTTTCTTAGGGCGCGCTCGAACCGTTTGATATCGTCCTTTTCGCGTAGCGCACCGGTCGGACAGGACTGGATGCACTTGCCGCAATAGATACAGCCCGAGTCCTCGAGCTCGTGGAACTGAGCGGGACCGACGTAGGTCACGGCACCGCGCTGATTGAAGTCGAGGACGCCGATACCCGTATACTTCTGACAGGCCGAGACGCAACGCCCACAGAGGATGCACTTGCTCGAGTCGATGACCATGGCGTCCGATGACATGTTGAGGTGGCTTTCCTTGAGCTCGAAGCCGTAGAGATCGCTGAACTCGTTGCCGACGGAATACTTGCGCAGCAGGTCGAGGAACTCGCAGTCGTTTTCCCTTGAACACTTGAAACACTCGAAGTGGTGGTTCGAGGCGAGTAGTTCGAGGTTCATCGTCACGTAGTTGTAGATACTCTGATTCTCGGTGATGATCCGCATCCCCGGATAGACCTTCGTCCGGCATGCCGGCTTGAGATTTTTCGATCCGTCGACTTCGACCGAACAGAGACGGCAGTTGCCCTCTTCATGGACGCCCTCGAGATAGCAGAGCCGCGGAATGAATATGCCGTGCTTTTCGCAGGCCTGTAGAACCGTATGGTCCTCGGAAACGGCATAGGGCTTGTCGTTGATGTAGATGTTGATCGTTTTTTCCATTTAGCTCGCCTCCGTTCTATTGACCTTCGAGGTCGTGATCGCCCCGACCGGACACATCTGTTTACAGGCGCCACAACGGATGCAGAGGTCGAGGTCGAGCTCGTGCACGTTCCGGGGCCAGCCCTTGATGGCGCCCACGGGACAGTTGGTCGCGCATTTCGTACAGCCGATACAGTTATCGTGGATATAGAAGCTCGTCAGTTCCCGACATACGCCGGCCGGACACTCCTTATCGATGACGTGCGCGACGTATTCATCGCGAAAATGCTTGAGCGTCGATAGCACGGGGTTCGGTGCCGTCTGTCCGAGCCCGCAGAGCGAGGTTTCCCTGATCATATTGCCGAGTTCTTCGAGCGTGTCGAGATCCTCGAGCTTGCCCTTGCCCTGGCAGATCCGGTCCATGATGTCGAGCATCCGCTTGGTCCCTTCGCGGCACGGCGTACACTTGCCGCACGACTCCTCGACGGTGAATTCAAGGTAGAAGCGCGCGACGTCGACCATGCAGTTATCCTCATCCATGACGATCATGCCGCCGGATCCCATCATCGAGCCGAGCGCGGTCAGACGGTCGAAATCGATGCCGGTATCGATATCGTTGATCGTGATGCATCCGCCGGAAGGACCACCGGTTTGAACGGCCTTGAACTTCTTTCGATTCGGAATGCCGCCACCGATATCCTCGATGACTTCGCGTAGCGTCGTTCCCATCGGCACTTCGATCAGGCCGGTGTTCTTGATCTTACCACCGAGCGCGAACACCTTCGTCCCGCTCGACTCCTTCGTTCCGATCGACTTGAACCAAGCCGCGCCCCTGGTAAAGATGACGGGGATGTTGGCGAAGGTCTCGACGTTGTTGACGTTCGTCGGCTTTCCCCAGAGCCCTGAAGCCGCCGGATAGGGAGGCTTGAGCCTCGGCATGCCACGATCGCCTTCGATCGAGCGGATCAGAGCGGTTTCCTCACCGCAAACGAAAGCACCGGCACCGAGCCTGAGCTCGATGTCGAAACTAAAGTCCGTTCGGAGGATGTTCTGGCCGAGCAGATTCCTTTCGCGGGCCTCTTCGATCGCGTGGTTCAACCTTTTGACCGCTGTCGGATACTCGGCCCGGATATAGATATAGCCCTGCGAGGAGCCGATGGCATATCCGCAGATCGCCATCGCTTCTAGAACCGAATGCGGGTCGCCTTCAAGAATCGCCCGATCCATGAATGCCCCGGGGTCGCCCTCATCCGCGTTGCATACGACATACTTTTCATCGGACTCGTTCTCATAGGCGAAGGCCCACTTCTGGCCCGTTAGAAAACCGCCACCGCCGCGACCGCGCAAGCCGGATTGCCGCACCAGGTCGATCGCCTCGCTCGGTGACATCTCGAAGAGAGCCTTGGCTAGTCCGAAATACCCGTCGTTAGCGATGTAGTCCTCGATGTCATTGAAATCGATATTGCCGCAGTTGCGCAAAGCGATTCGTTTCTGTTTTAAAAACCGCGTATAGGGCTTGAGCAGTGGGTCGTTTAAATAGCGCTCACAGTCCTCGACTAGGCGTTTATCATACCACACGTTCGTCAGGATGTGACGTTCGAAGATCGCTTCTATATCCTCGTCCTCATCGAGCTCATAGAAGGCCACATCGGGCAGGATGACGAGCAGCATGCGCCCGCGCTCGATGCGAGCCGATGGAACCGCGGAAAGGCGCAGCGTTTCGCTTAGAGCGCGGTTTTCGATCTCTGTTTCGATCAACCGATAGAATCTTTCAACCCGATCCGCATCGAGATCGACGTTGTGATAGAGGATCAGTTCCGTTTCATTGAACATGGTATCACCTACTTCTTCGCATAGCACAGGCGGTATCGATCGATCCTCTGTCCGCCGATGACGTGCTCTTTCATGATCTCTTCCGCACGCTGTTTCGT
>JBKHFR010000011.1:0-25267 GCA_046540115.1 Acholeplasmataceae bacterium
ACGAAGGAACGATCGACGAGGTCGACTACGCCCCCCTCGATCAGGCGATCGAAAAGCTTTTGGGTTTCCCAAAGCCTGCGCCTTCGAAAACGTGATCGCTTCGATTTGAATCGATCAAAAAAGGTGACCCGACAGATCCATCGGGTCACCTACCAGCATTCGGATACTAATCCAAAGAAAACGAGCCTGAGGCTCATCTCACATGCTCGCGAGCGATGAGACCCGCTCCATGATCTCGGCGAGCAGGTGGGCGACGACGAGCGCGACCAGGAAATAGGCCGTCTTGATCTCCCAGATCTTCATCTTTTCGAACTTCTTCTCGATGTGAAGCGCCCGCAGGACGCGGAGATTGATGGCGAAAAAGATGAGTAGCGATGTAAAATAGATCAGGTCCTCGAACACGTGGACACCCCCTTTTTACACTTGACCGGCACGGCTCTTCCGGATATTCTTTTTGAGCTCGCGTTCCTGTTTCGAGAAGTCGACGTTTTCCTGCTTGACCCGTTCGAGACGCTCGCTTTTCGCGCGTTCGAATGCTTCCTTGGCCCGTTCGAGCGTCCTACCGATCTGGCCCTGCAGCGCCATGACGGTCAGCTGGTCATCCTTGAACTCGACGATCGACTGCTCGAGCACGAAATAGTTGACGTACTCGGCGGATACGAGCTTGATGTGGCCTTTACCGATATGGACGACCATCGGAATGTGATCCTTCATGATCGCCATTTCTCCCTCCTTGTTTCGGATGACGACGTAGTCGATCTCATCCTCGTAGGAGGTTCCCATCTGGGTCAGAACTCTGAATCTCATAGCCTTTTCGCCTTCTCGATGGCGTCATCGATCGTAGCGACCATGGAGAACGCCTCTTCCGGCAGGTCGTCGTGCTTGCCTTCGATGATCTCCTTGAAGCCGCGGATCGTTTCCCTCAGGGGTACGAACGCCCCCGGCATTCCCGTGAACTGTTCGGCCACGTGCATGTTCTGGGACAGAAAGACCTGGATCCTGCGCGCCCGGTGGACGACGAGCTTGTCTTCATCGGTCAGCTCGTCCATGCCGAGGATCGCGATGATGTCGAGGAGTTCGTGGTAGCGCTGGATCATCTGTTGGACTTTCCGAGCGGTTTCGTAGTGCTCCTTACCGACGATGTGCGGAGCGAGCGCTCGCGACGTCGACTCGAGCGGGTCGACCGCCGGATAGATCCCGATCTCGGTGAGCTTCCGGCTCAGGTTCGTCGTGGCGTCCAGATGCGAGAAAACGGTTGCCGGAGCAGGATCCGTATAGTCGTCGGCAGGAACGTAGATCGCCTGGATCGACGTGATCGAACCGTTTCTGGTCGACGTGATCCGTTCCTGCAGGCGCCCCATCTCGGTCGCCAGGGTCGGCTGATAGCCAACGGCTGAAGGCATCCGTCCGAGCAGAGCCGAAACCTCACTACCGGCCTGGATGAAGCGGAAGATGTTATCGATGAACAGGAGGACGTCGGTCTTCTTTTCGTCGCGGAAGTGTTCGGCCATCGTCAGTCCGGTCAAGCCGACGCGCATGCGCGCTCCGGGTGGCTCGTTCATCTGGCCGAAAACGAGCGCCG
This sequence comes from Acholeplasmataceae bacterium, assembly GCA_046540115.1. Taxonomy (GTDB): domain Bacteria; phylum Bacillota_I; class Bacilli_A; order Acholeplasmatales; family Acholeplasmataceae; genus RECG01. The sequence continues at coordinate 1,583 of JBKHFR010000011.1, forward strand.
TCTTATCGAGAACACCGGTCGCCTTCATTTCCTCGTAGAGGTCGTTCCCCTCGCGGGTCCGTTCACCGACACCGGCGAACACGGAGATCCCCTCCTTTTCCTGAGCGATCGTATGGATCAGTTCCTGGATCAGGACGGTTTTTCCGACACCGGCACCACCGAAAAGACCAATCTTTCCGCCCTTGATATAGGGAGCCAGCAGGTCGATGACCTTGATCCCCGTCTCGAGGATCTCGACGTCACTCGACAGGTCGTGGAAGGCCGGTGAATCCCGATGGATCGACATTCGCGGGGCGTCCTTGAGCTTCGGGCCGTCGTCGATCGGTTCGCCTAGGACGTTGAAAATGCGTCCGAGTACTCCGTCACCGACGGGAACGCGAACCGAGTCGTTCGTCGACTCGACCACGAGGTCGCGGCGAAGCCCTTCCGTTGCCTCGAGGGCGATCGTGCGCACGATGTGATCCCCCATGTGTAAAGCGACCTCTAGCGTCACTTTCTTATCGTCCCCATGGACGATGAGGGCGTCATTGACGGCCGGTAGTTCGTCTTCAAAGTAGACGTCTACGACCGGACCGATGACTCGTTTAACGGTACCTTGCATGATCGTTCTCCTCTCTAAACGCTCGATCCATTGACGATGTCAATGATCTCACTGGTAATTTCCTGTTGGCGGGCCCGGTGATAGGCGGTATTGAGCTTGGCGACGATATCCTTGGCGTTATCGGTCGCGTTTTTCATCGCGACCATCCGTGCCGCGTGTTCGCTCAGTTTGGCATCGGCCAGTGCCGAAAAGATGCTGCTCTCGATATAGACGTCGATCGTCTCTTCGAGCACTTCGATCGGGTCGACGTCATAGGCATAGGTTTCGCCGAGCGCTTCGTTCTCGATCTCGATCGGCAAAATGGTCCGATGCGTTACCTTTTGCGTTCCCGTATTGACGTAGTGATTGTAGTAAAGCGTCACGCGATCGACGAAGCCTTCTAGGAACGCTTCCTTGATCAGGTGGGCGTACTCCCGGAAAACCACGGTAGAAAGGTCATCCCGATTATGGATGATGCTCCTATTGATCAGCGGGAGTCCCCGCTTAAGGGCGTAGTGATAGCCCTTCTTGCCGAGGACGAAGACCTGATAGGTTTCCTTATCCCGACCGGCGATGGCCTGGGAAAAAGCCTTGAACAGCTGGTTATGGTAGCTCCCGCACAGGCCACGGTCACTCGTAACGATAACGAAGAGCTCGTGCTTTCCTTCGTTCGGTTCCGTTAGTCGATGCCGCTCTTGGATGCTCGAATCGGCTTCCCTAAGGACGCGGTCGATCTCCTTTAGGAAGGCCTTCGTGTGATCGAAGAGCTCGGTCGCGCGCTTCAGTTTCGACAGGGCGATGTTGTGCATCGCCTGCGTGATGCTCGCCGTCTTTTTGATGGCGTCGATCCGGTTCTTGATTTCCTTGAGGGGCATCTAGATCATCCTCCTCAATTCCCGGATAAAGCTATCGAGCAAGTCCTTGTCGGGGAGCTTCCTCGTATCCTCGAGCTGCTTTTTGATCCTTTTGCCGTTTTCATTCATCTCGAGCCCCTGTTCGATCTCTTTCTCGAGCGCTTTGACCTGCTCGATCTCAAGGTCATCCATGTGGCCTTCGGCCAGGGCGTAGACCGAGAGGATCTGCGTCGGCATGGCGGTCAGTTCATGGACATCCTGTTTCAGTAGTTCGACGGTCTTCCTACCCCGTTCGAGCCGTTTCTTGGCGGCCGGATCGAGGTCGGAACCGAACTGGACGAAAGCCTCGAGCTCGCGATAGTTCGCCAGGTTGATGCGCAGGGTTCCGGCGACCTTCTTCATCGCTTTCCACTGAGCGGCACCGCCGACGCGGGAGACGCTCAGACCGGCATTGATCGCCGGACGGATACCGGAGTAGAAGAGCTCGCTGGCGAGAAAGATCTGTCCGTCGGTAATGGAAATAACGTTGGTGGGAATATAGGCCGAGATGTCGCCGGCCTTCGTTTCGATGATCGGCAGGGCGGTAATGCTACCGCCTCCGAGCTTTTCGTTGAGGCGAGCGGAGCGCTCGAGCAGGCGCGAGTGCAGGTAAAAGACGTCACCGGGATACGCTTCGCGTCCGGGAGGACGCCGCAGGAGTAGCGAGAGCTCGCGATAGGCGACGGCGTGCTTGGAAAGGTCGTCGTAGACGATCAGGACGTCCTTGCCCTGTTTCATGAAGTATTCGCCCATCGTCACGCCGGCGAAAGGCGCCAGGTAGAGGAGCGTCCCTTCTTTGGATGCCCCGGCGGCGATGACGATCGTGTAGTCCATCGCCTGGCGCTTCTTGAAGAGCTCGACGAGCGCGGTCACGCTCGACTCCTTCTGACCGATCGCGACGTAGATGCAGATGACGTCCTTACCGCGCTGGTTGATGATCGTATCGACGGCGAGCGTCGTTTTGCCCGTCTGCCGGTCACCGATGATCAGTTCGCGCTGGCCGCGACCGATCGGCACGAGCGCGTCGATGACCTTGATCCCGGTCTCGAGCGGAGTATCGACGGCGCTACGCTGCATGACGCCTTCGGCCTTCCGTTCGATCGGCAGGCGTTTCGTCGTCTCGATCTCTCCGCCCTGGTCGAGCGGATTACCGAGCGGGTCGAGGACGCGTCCGAGTAGCTCCTCGCCGACGGGAACTTCAAAGATGCGCTTCGTCGTCTTGACGAGATCGCCTTCCCTGATCATGTCGCTATCACCGAGAAGGATGACGCCGACATGGTGTTCCTCGAGGTTGAAGACGAGCCCTTTAACGCCGTGCGGGAACTCGAGCATCTCGCCCATCATCGCCTGTTGCAGGCCGTAGACGATGGCGATCCCATCGCCAACGGAAAGGACCTTGCCGATGTTTTCGAGCTTGACGTCCTGTTCGAACGATTCGATCTGCTTCTTTATGATTTCCGTCATTTCCTGTACTTTGATCTTAGACACGAGTACACCACCTCTAGATTGTCAGTTTCAATTCCTCGAGCTCACGCGCGATCGAACGATCGAGCGACTGCCCGTTGTGCACGACCCGGATCCCGCCGATCAGGTGCTCGTCACGGATGATATCGAGATCGATCCGTTTCCCGAGTCGCTTCTCGAGGACGCGCGCGATCGCTTTTTGCTGGTTTTCCTTGATTTCTTGAGCCGTGTAGACGTAGACGTGGGCGATTCGCTGGTGTTCCCTTGCCAAATACGTCCAGGCGTCGTAGACCTCGAAGAACAGGTGCATGTGGTTCTTATGGGCGAGCAGCTTCAAAAGCGCCAAAAACGAGGCCCCGTAGGGGAGTTCCTCGATCATCCGGTGCTTTTTCGCTTCCGATACCATCGGCGAATCCATCAGTTCCATCCACGTCCTGTTGGCTTCAAGGAGTTGCTTGAAGGTCGCGATCTCATGAGCGATATGCTCGAAGGTGCCGCGTTCGAGCGCGATGTCATGGAACGCCTTAGCGTAGTTATGAGCGCTCATATCACGCGCTCGCATCCTTCGTCAGATCGCTGATGATGTCCTCGTGCATCTGCTCGTCGATCTCGCGTTCTACGATCTTGCGGGCCGCGGCGAAGGCGACTTCCTTGATCGCCTCCTTGACGCGTTCATTGGCGCGTTCGATCTCGAAGGCGATGTCCCTTTCGGTCTGTTCCATCCGTCTTTTAGCTTCGGCCTTCGCGCTCTGGATCAGCTCTTCCTGCTGGCGGTACGCATCGGCGATAAGCTTTTCTTTGAGCGCCTCCGTCTCCGCTTTCATCCTCTCGTAGTCGGCACGGGACTGTTCCTGCATCCTTTTCGCTTCATCCCGCTCCCGATCGGCTTCAGCGATCGCCTCGGTCAGCGCTTTTTGTCGCGCTTCGAGAAAGGCGGTAACGCGTCCCCACAGGAACTGGCGCACGAAAAAGAAGAGCACGAGCAGCGCTAGCAGGTTCAGTACGACGATATCCGGCCTGTTCATGACCGAGTTCAAACCGTCTTCGATACTTCTCGATACTTCATTGAATATTTCAGTCACGCGATCAGATCCTTTGCTTGCTATCTATTGATCAGGATGAAGGCTATGATCAGGCCGTAGAGACCGGTCGTCTCCGCGACGGCCTGTCCGATGATCATCGTCGTCGTGATCTTACCCGAAGCTTCGGGTTGACGACCGACGGCTTCAACGGCTTTAGAGGCGGCGATTCCCTGACCGATACCGGTACCGACCCCCGTGAAAACGGCGATGCCGGCGCCGAGATAGGCGAGTCCTTCGGCATAGAATTCGTTGGCGACAACGTCCAAAACGGGTAGAATTTGGTTTATGATGGTTAGCATAGGCATGTTTCTCCTTTTTCTTTATTCTTTGACAAAGTCGTCTTCACTGACTTTGATCGAAGCGAATATAACGGTTAAGAGCACGAGCACGACCATCTGGATGATCCCGAATCCGATGTCGAAGATCAGATGGAAGGCCGGGGTGATCAGTGGCGATAGCCAGCCGGTAAAGCGATAGATCAGGATGAGCATAACCGAGCCGCTCGCGATGTTCCCGAAGAGACGGAGCGCCATCGATAGGATCGGCGTGATGTCGCTCATGAGATTGAGCGGGAACATGACGGCGTAAGGCTCGAACAGGCCCTTTAAGTAGCGAAAGCTCTGGCTGACGAAGCCCGTCACCTGGACGATGATGAAGGAAGCGATTGAGAGCGAGAAGGTGATGCTCGTGTACTTAGTCGGCGTATCGAGCGCGAATAGGCCGGAAACGTTGGCGAACAGGACGTAGACGGCGAGCGTCAGGGTCAGAGGGGCGACGAAGCGCCAGTGCTTGCCGATGTAGTCCTTGATCATGTTGTTAAAGAAATCGATCGTGCTGATGAAGACCGTCATGAACTTCGAGGGCTTCTCGCGAACGTCGAGCCGTTTGACGCGCATCCCGACGATGACCGACAGCACGGCGATGAAGGCCATGATCGAAAGCGAGGTCCAGGCATAAGCGGGTAGACTCGCTAGGTAGTCCAGGATGCTATTCATGGTGATCTTCCTCCTTTTCCTGATCCTTTTTGAATAGCGGTGTCGCATAGAGGAGCGCACCGACCTTGACCGCCACGAACCCTAACAGGAGGAAGATGAACGTCCGGATCATGACATCCTCACTCCCGTCCCTCGTTTCGAACCAGGCGACGGCGATGATGATCGTATAGAGCGCGTAGCGCTGAGCGATGTGGAGCACGAGACGGTGCGTCTCGAGCTTGTCCTTCGTGATATGGATCATCTGGCTGTGGTTGAAGAGCGACGTAGCCGAACCGAGAACGGCCCAGAGCAGGTAGTCATCAAAGAAAACCCACGTGACGAGGGCTAGAACCAGGCCGTAGCCGATGGCGATCAAACTAATCCTGTGAATGTCTCTCATAGCGCGCCTCGCTCTTCATGAATTGGATGACCGTATAGATGCTCACGGCGATCCCTAGAAACAGTCCCGTCGCTCCGAGGATCGTCGGCATCGCGCCATCCTCGTCGATCCGAACCCCGATATAGACCCCGAGGATCGAAAGCCCGGCGACCGTAAAGATGAGCTGAACGACGAGCACGTAGGCCATGAACACCTTCCGGCCTTTACTTCGTCCCAAACAACCGGTCCCCACAATCTCCTAGCCCGGGTACGATATACCCCTTTTCATTCAGGTGATCATCGAGTGCGGCCAGGTAAATGTTGACGTCGGGGTGGTCATCCTGTAGCCTCTTGATGCCTTCCGGACAGCCGACGAGTCCGACGTAACGGATGTCGGTCGCGCCGTGTTCCTTGATGATGGCGATCGCCTTGGAGGCCGATCCTCCGCTCGCGAGCATCGGGTCGACGACGAGCACGACGCTCTGGTCGATATCGGCCGGCAACTTGGCGTAGTACGCGTGCGGCTCTAGCGTTTCCTCGTCGCGATAGAGGCCGATGTGGCCGATCTTCGCGATGGGAATGATGTTGTGTATGCCTTCGACCATGCCGAGCCCGGCCCGAAGGATCGGGACGATCACGACCGGTTTAAGCAGTTCCTTGACGGTCATCGGCGCGATCGGTGTTTCGATTTCCTTCGTGCGCGTCGAAAGGTCCCGCGTGATCTCATAGGTGATGAGGGCGCCGACTTCCGATACGTTCTCACGGAAGGCCTTCATCTTCGTTTCCTTGTCGCGGATGATCGTCATCTTATGGTCGATAAGGGGGTGTTCGAAGATGAACACGTTGCTCATCGCTCTTCCTCCTCGATCCTTTCGATCTTAGCGATCCGGTTCCGATGCCTTTCTTCCGGTCTCGCCTTCATGTAGGCTTCGAGCATGGCGATCGCCTCTTCCTTGGTCGTCGTACGGCCACCGAAAGCGATCATATTGGCGTGGTTGTGTTCCTTTGCTAGGCGGGCGAGCTCGACGCTCGTTACGAGCGCGGCCCGAATCCCTCTGATCTTATTGGCGGCGATACTGATGCCGATCCCGGTTCCGCACATGATGATGGCGAAATCAGAGCCTTCCTCCAAAACGGCACGAGCCGCTCTTTTGGCGAAATCGGGATAGTCGACCGAATCGAGCGAATGCGTGCCGAGATCGGTGAAATCGATCCCGTGTTCCTCGAGATACGCACGGATCTCCTCTTTGAGAGGAAAGCCCGCGTGGTCACTGGCAAGGGCTATTTTCATCGAAAATCCCTCCTTTTTTATCTCTTATGTATTATAACACACAATGGACCGATTTGGCCTAGAATACGAATGGGGAAAGGAAAAAGGAACTCTAGCGTTCATCCGCTCATTCATCGGATTGGAATCGTCAAAGAAAGCCCTTTTCTCAATTCAAAAAAGGCCTAACGGATAGCGCCTTTCTCCTGCCTGCTCTGATCCTTCTTTCGCTCATTCGCCTTTAAAAGCCCCTTACGCAACCGCATGCTCTTCGGCGTGATCTCGATCCGTTCGTCATCATTGATGAAGGACAGACAGGCCTCTAAGTCCATTTTCCTCGGCTTTTTGAGCACGACGGTGTGATCCTTGCTCGCTTGCCGGACGTTGGTCAACGGTTTCTCCTGGGTGACGTTAACGACGAGGTCGCCCTCTCTGTTCGCTTCGCCGACGATCATGCCCTCGTAGACGGCGACGCGTGGTTCGAGAAAGAGCGTACCGCGATCCTCGAGCCTGGCGATGGCATATCCGGTCGTCAGGCCCTCGTTCATGGCGACGAGCGCGCCCGTTCGTCTGTTTCCGACGGTCCGGCGGATCATAGGCCGGTGTTCGAGATAGACGTGACTGATCACGCCATAGCCCTTGGTCACGGTCATGAAACCGGTCATAAAGCCGATCAGGCCGCGCGACGGCATTTCGTAGTGTAGCCGGGCGTAATCGCTCCCCTGATCGATCGCCTTGAGGTCGCCGTGACGTTCGCCGACCATTTCGATGACCATTCCGACGTATCCGGTCGGGCAATCGATCCGGACGTCCTCATAGGGTTCCGTTTCAACCCCGTTCTTCGTCCTGATGATGACGCGCGGACGGGATACCTGGAACTCGAACGATTCACGACGCATGTTCTCGATCAGGATGCCTAGATGGAGTTCACCGCGCCCGGAGACGGCCCATGCCTCGGATGAGGCGATCCGACGGACTCTCAGGCTGACGTCCCTCTGCGTCTCGCGGTAGAGCCTGGATTCGATCTTAGAGGCGGTCACGTGTTCGCCTTCCCTACCGGCGAAAGGACCGTCGTTGGTCATAAAGGTCATTTCGACCGTCGGTTCATCGATCGTCAAAAGCGGGAGCGCCTGCGTACCGCCGACGTAGGTAACCGTTTCGCCGACGTGAATATCGGGCAATCCGGCGATCGAAACGATATCACCGGCCTCGGCTCGTTCGACTTCCTGTTTGGAAATCCCGACGCTCTGAAAGATCTTCTGGATCCGGAACGGTAGAATCGAACCGTCGAGCCTGAGGCAGGAAACCGTCTCATTGACCCGCAGGGTTCCCGAATAGATCTTACCGATACCCATTCTCCCGACGTAGTCGTTATAGTCGATCAGAGCGGGCTGAAACAAGAGCCTTCCGCTCTCCTTTTGGTCCGGAGCAGGGACGCGGTCGATGATCGCGTTCAGGATCGGTTCCATCCGCTTGTTTACATCCAGGACCGGTTCATCGTTCGATAGCCCTTTGAGCGCGGAGGCGTAGAGCACGGGAAAGTCGAGCTGGTCCTCGTCCGCTCCGAGGTCGATGAAAAGGTCGTAGATCTCGTTTCTAGTCCTCTGGATATCAGAAAAAGGCCGGTCGATCTTGTTGATGACGACCAGCGGGATCAGTTCGGCGTCGAGCGCCTTTTTCAAAACGAATCGTGTCTGTGGCATAACGCCTTCAAAGGCATCGACGAGTAGGAGCACGCCGTCGACCATGTACATGATCCGTTCGACTTCGCCCCCGAAATCGGCGTGACCCGGCGTATCGAGGATGTTGATCCGGTACCCCTGGTACTGGATCGACGTGTTCTTGGCGAGAATGGTTATACCGCGTTCGCGTTCGATGTCGTGCGAGTCCATGACGCGTTCTTCGAGTTCCTGGTGGGCATCACGGTGCTCGCTGTGCTTAAGGAGTTCGTCGACGAGCGTCGTTTTACCGTGGTCGACGTGCGCGATGATCGCGATATTTCGGATGTCCATGTCTGCCTTCTTTCTCGTTTTAAAGCGCTATTCGAATAGCGGTTCAAAGGGTCTTCTTTCGCTTCGCCTGGGCCTGTCGGTTATAGCTTTCTCGGTGATCGGCCAGGCGGATCGTCTCGTCGATCTGCTCGCGCGTAATCGTGCCCTGGCGCAGGATCGGGTAGTCCGGTTTCGTCATATCGACGATCGTCGAAGAGACATTACTGCTCGAAGTATCGTCATTGAAGTGGATCTCATCGACGATATCCCCGTACTTCTCTTTGATCTCCGCCTCGTCGAAAAGCGGCGGCTCACCGCTCTTGTTAAGGCTCGTCACCCAGAGCGGGCCGTTTTCCTTGAGAATGTCGAGCAGAACCGGCTTGTCCGGGATGCGGATCGCGATCGTTTCGTTACCGGTTCGCTCAAGGTATTCCTTGGATGAATGGAGGATGAGCGTAAGGGGCCCGGGCCAGAAACGGGTCATGAGGGCTCCACCGTGATAGCTGATCCGCGCGTAGAACGAAACCTCGTGCCGATTGAATGAGAGCACGGGGATCTTCTTGGATTGATCCCGTCCCTTGATCCGATAGATGCGCTGAAGCGCTTCATCGTCATAGACCCTAGCCGCGAGTCCGTAGACCGTATCGGTCGGAACGATGATGACGTCACCTTTCTTCACTGAGCATACCTCCTATGCCTATGAATGTCATGCGGTCCTTTCCTTGGATGTCCTTCTTTTGGATGATCACGGCATCCGGAAAGTGCCTGGTCGCGATCTTTCTGATCGCTCGTTTTTGCTGGTATCCGTGTTCGAAAGCGATCAGGGCCCGTTCATTCAGATAGGGTCCTACGCTTTCGATGATGTTCTGATAGAATGCTAGTCCTCCGAAAAGGGCGACCTGCGGTTCTTTCATGACGATTCTCTGGACGCTTTCCCCGACAGGGATATAGGGCGGATTAGAAACGACGATGTCATAGGTCCCTGTGATCGCAGCGAACAGGTCGCTTCGGATGATCGACGCCTTGGCTTTGAGGCGATCGCGGTTCTTTCGGGCGACGATCAGGGCTTTTTCGCTGATATCGCTCATCGTGACCGACATATTCGCAGCCTCGAGCGCGAGCGTCAGTCCGATGCAGCCACTGCCCGTTCCGAGGTCGAGAACAGCGATGCGCTGGCGATCGAAGTAGCGATCGGCGTAGCCGAGCACGCTTTCGACGAGCTGTTCGGTTTCCGGTCGTGGAATGAGGACGTCCTTGTTGACGGTGAAGGGATACCCGAAGAAATGGGCGTATCCGATCAGGTGCTGGACGGGGATGTCCTCCTCGAGATAGAGCGAGAGCTTCTTTCGGAAATCCGTTTCGATCTCCGGGTCGACGTCCTCGTCTAGGGCGAGATAGAAGTCGCTCGGGCTCAGGTTCGATACCGACATTAACAGCAGCTTGATCGCTTCTTCTTCCTGATCGGGACGGCGGATTTCTTGGCTGGCGCTCCGAAGAAGCGCACGGTAGGTCACGCTTTCTCTCCCGTTAGCTGGCGCTTCATGAACTCATTGAGTAGCGGTTCGAGCACGAGGTCGAGCTTGCCTTCCATGATGACGTCAAGCCGGTTGAGCGTCAGGCCGATCCGGTGATCGGTGACGCGGTTCTGTGGGTAGTTGTACGTCCGGATCTTTTCGCTTCTTTCGCCCCGTCCGACGAGCGACTTGCGTTCCTCGCCCTCTTTCTCGAGCTGTTCCTGAAGGAAGCGGTCATAGACGCGCGCCTTGAGCAGGCGAAGCGCCTTATCGCGGTTCTCGTGCTGGCTCTTGCCTTCCTGACAGGCGACGGCGATATTGGTGGGGATATGCGTCAGGCGTACCGCCGACTTCGTCGTATTGACCGATTGTCCGCCCGGTCCGCTCGAGTTGAAGGTATCGAAACGGATATCCTCCCACTTGACGTCGACCTCGATCTCTTCGGCTTCCGGCATGACGAGGACGGTCGCCGTCGAGGTATGGATCCGTCCCTGTGATTCGGTTTCCGGTACGCGCTGTACGCGGTGCGTTCCCGATTCGTATTTAAGGCTCGAGTAGACGGATTTCCCTGAGATCATGAATTCGATCGAGGTGAACCCGCCCATCGATCCGGGCATCGCGTTGAGCACTTCGATCGTCCAACCGCGCGATTCCGCGTAGCGGCTATACATCTTGAACAGATCCCCTGCGAACAGGTTGGCTTCATCGCCACCGGCGGCCCCCTTGATCTCCATGATGACGTTCTTCTCGTCGTTGGGATCCTTCGGTAGTAACAGCACCTTGAGCTTTTCTTCCGTGTTCTCGATCGTTTCCTCGAGCTTCGCCATTTCGCTGCGCGCCATCCGGATCAGGTCCTGGTCGGTTTCTACTTCGACCATGTCCTTGAGATCCTGGTATTCGTTCTTCTTTTCCTTAAAAAAACGATATGTCTCAACCGTTTCCTGGATGTTGCTGGATTCTTTGAGTAGTTCGGTCATTTCTTTGACTTCGAGCTGTCCCGAAGCCAAGCGATCCTGTATTTCCTGGTATCTCTTTTCGATGAGATCGAGTCTGTCGAACATGCTATCACCTGCCTACATATCATATCACATTTTCCGGTCTTTTACTACACAAATGATACGGGCGATATGAGCGATACGTTTGCTTAATTGTGAAAATTCTAGTATTATTAAAGTGTGAGAAAAAAAGAAAGGAAGGACGTCACTATGGAAAAACTATACCAGGCACTCGACAAGCAAGTTGCCAATCTCAGCGTATTCTTCGTTAAGCTGCACCACTTTCATTGGTTCGTAACCGGCCGGAACTTCTATGCGCTACACGAAAAATTCGAGGAGTTCTACGACGAGATCAACGAGCTCTACGACGAATTCGCAGAACGCATGCTCATGATCGGTGGAACGCCTTCATCGACGCTCAAGGACTATCTAGCCAAGGCTTCGATCCAGGAAGCGACCGGCAAGGAAAAGACCGAGGACATGATCGAGGCGATTCGCGATGACTTCGTACTCCTCGTCAAGGAACTCAAGGAAGCACTCCAGATCGCTCAGGAATTCGACGACGAACAGACTGCCGACCTCATCATCACGACGCTCTCGAGCTTTGAAAAGCACATCTGGATGCTCAACTTCACGCTCCGCTAAGCATGACCGAGGGATCGCTATCCGGCGATCCCTTTTCTTTTGTTTGAAAAAACCCCCGAATCGTCGGGGGATTTCCGCTAGTCCCGGGTAATACCATCCTCTTCCCGGTCGGATAGTGCCGTAAAGCGGCTGTAGTCCGTATCGAAACGGAAGAAGCGACTGACACCGGCGATTCCTTGCCGGTTTTTCGATATGATGAGCTCGACCTCGTTCGTATTCTGTTCGCCGTGGTGCTTGTAGTAGTCCGGGCGGAACAGGAACATGACGATATCGGCATCCTGTTCGATGCTTCCCGATTCACGCAGGTCGGCGAGCACCGGCTTCTTATCGTCCCTGCGTTCGACTTCGCGCGAGAGCTGGGAAAGCGCTAGGATCGGTATTTTGAGCTCGCGCGACATCTGCTTGAGACCCCGCGAGATGCGCGCGACTTCCTCCTGGCGATTACCGGCCCGATTATCGCCCTTGATCAGCTGTAAGTAGTCGATTACGACGAAATCGAGACCCTTCTGCTGGCTGAGCTTACGGCACTTCGCCCGGATATCGGCGACGGTAATGGCCGCGGAATCATCGAAATAGATGTTCAGAGCGTCGAGCGAACGGACGCCGCTTTCGAGAAAGCCCCACTCCTTGCTGGAAAGGGAGCCGGTTTTGATCCTGGTATTCTTGACGTTCGCCTCGGCGCTCAGCATTCGCGCCGCGAGCTGCTCGTTGCTCATCTCGAAGCTGAAGATCGCGACGTTGGCCTGACCGTTACTATTCTTCTTGGCGACGTTGATGGCGAGATTGATGGCGAAGGCGCTCTTACCCATCGAGGGACGAGCAGCGAGGATGATCAGCTCTTCGGGCTGGAGGCCGGCCGTGATGTCGTCCAGGTTGGAAAACCCGGTCCTTAGACCGGTAATGCCGCCCTTCTTGTCGCGGTTGCGTTCGGTTTTCTCCTTGACGTCGCGAATGATCTCGTTCAGGCGGGAGAACTCGCTCGTCTTCCGTTTCTGGGCGAGGGCGAAGATGTCCTCTTCGGCCCGTTCCAAGTACTCGTTCGCGCCGATATTACCGTTATAGCCGGTTTCGAGGATCTTGCTCGTCACGTCGATGACCTGGCGCTTGAGCGACCCGTCCTTGACCAGGTCGATGTAGGTTTCGAGGTGAGCGGTCGAAGGCACCGAATCGGAGAGCTCGTAGAGATAGCCCCTACCCCCAGCCCGTGCCAGCATCTGGTTCTGTTCGAGCTTGGAGGCGACGCTCGCATAGTCGATGCGCAAGTCCTCCTCGTAAAGGCTCTTCATCGCTCGGTAGATTAAGATGTGGGATTCCTCGAAGAAATCTTCGTCATTGAGCTGGTCGACAACGGCAACGATAACCTTCGGGTCCAAAAAGATCGTCCCGAGGACCGATTGCTCGGCCTCACGATGATAGGGTAGCTTCTTCGGCATGTCCTATGACCTACTTTTCAACGATATGCACTTCGAATTGGGCTTCGATGTCCTTATGGAGATGGACGGTCGCCGTATAGATGCCGACCGAATTGATCTCGCTCTCGAGCTCGACCTTTTTACGGTCAAGGAGAATGCCGTGCTCCTGTTCGAACGCCTCGCAGATCTGCTTGGTCGTCACGGAGCCGAAGAGCTTGCCGTCGACGCCGATCTGGATGGGAAGAACGACTTTCTTGTTATCGATCTCTGATTTGAGTTTCTTCATCATTTCGACGTGACGACGCGCCTTTTCTTCGGCTTCCCGCTTCTCCTTCTCGATCGCTCGGACGTTTTCCTCGTTGGCGATCATCGCCTTTTTCTGTCTGACGAGATAGTTCGCATAGCCGTTGGCGACTTCGATGATCTCATTCTTTTTTCCTTTACCCTTGACATCCTCGAGTAGTATGATCTTCATGGGTTCTCCTCCTCCACCATATTCGGTTTCGATCTGGTTCTTGATCGTTTTATAGACCTGTCTGACCGTCGTTCCTTCAACCTGTACGGCGGCACTGTTCAAGTGCCCTCCGCCCCCGAGCGCTTCCATTAGGACCTGGACGTTGACCGAGGAATAGGACCGGGCGCTGACGCCGACCGTATCCTCTTTGACCCGGGCGATGGCGAAGGCGGCTTGGACGCCGTCGATCGCCAGTGCCTCTTCGGCGACCTGGGCGAGCAGGATGCGGTCCTTATGGAGCTCATGGGTGACGATGAAAGCGAAGCGGTCGAGATAGATCTCGATCTTCGTGAGTAGCTTATTGATCGCGAGCGTTCGTTTAAGATCCTTTCTTAGCCACGTCTTGACTTCGAAAATGTCGGCTCCGAGCTCTTTCAGTCGAGCGGCGACTTCGAAGGTTCGGGCATTGGTTCGAAAGGTAAAATTGTTGGTATCGACGATCAGACCCGCGTACATGATCGTCGCTTCGAATTCCGAGAAGCGGATCTCGTCCTCCATGTTGTAGAAATTGAGCAGTTCCATGACGAGCTCGATCGTTGAGGACGCATAGGGTTCGATATAAGAGAAGGTCGCGTCGAATCCCTCCTCGCCGACGCGGTGGTGGTCGATGACGATCAGTTGCTGGGCCTTCGCGAGAACCGCCCTGTCCATCACGACCTTGGGGGACTGCGTATCGCATACGATCAGGAGCGTATCGGCGTTGATCAGTTTCAGAGCCTGGGCGCCCGTGACGAAGCGCTCCTTCATCTCTTCCTTGATCCGGTTATAGACGTATCGGACCGAGCGGTCGAGCTTGTCCTCGTCGACGATGATCCGGACCTGTTTCTTACTGACACCAGCCATGTGGTAGACGGCGAGCATCGAGCCGAAGGCGTCGAGGTCGGCCTGGTCGTGACCCATGACGAGGACGTTCGCGGCGCGGCCGATGAAATCCTTGATGGTGTGGGCGTTGATGCGCGCCCCGATCTTAGAGCTCTTCGCCTGGGCGTCGTTTTTCCCGCCGAAATAGGCGATCTTCTGGTCCTGGATGTTGACGACGACCTGGTCGCCACCGCGCCTTTCGGCCAGTTCGATCGCGTTCTGGGCATAGACGCCGAGTTCCTCGTGCGATACGTCCCAGGAAGCGATGCCGATGGAAAGACTGACCCGCATGTGCGTGCGCTGGGAGATCTTGCGGATCTTGTCGAGGATATCGAACTTATCGTCGATCATGCGGTTGAGCTTTTCCCGTGACGTAACCAAAACGAGCCGTTCATCGCTATAGGGCTTGATATAGGCCGCATAGTTCGTGGCCCAGTCGGCGATAACGCCCAGGTAATCGCCCTTAACGGTCGACTGTTCGGAGACGTCGAGCGAGGATAGGGCCTCGTCGAGATTGTCGAGATTGAGAATGGCGAGCACGGGGATCCGATCCCGATAGCGCTTATTGATGACCTCGCGTTCGGTAACGTTGAATAGATAAAAGAAGTTGTATTCCTGTCGATAGGTGACGTCATAGAACTCGTTTCCGACCCGGATCGTGAGGTTCATGGTGCTCTTTAAAACCGCCTGATAGAGGTCGGGATGGACGTCCTTTAGGCTCTTCCCGGTGATCTTAACGTCGAAGATGGTCTTCGCCTGGGGGTTCACCCACTTGATCTCGGCGTTGTCGCCGATCGCGATCATGCCGATGGGTAGCTCATTGAAGATCTCATCACCGACCTGATTGACGTGGTATGACAGCTTCGTCCACATGGAAAGCCGGTTCTGAAGGGTCCGGACTTTCTTATGGTTCTGGATGTTTAGAACGAGATAGGTCGCTGAAAAAGCGAGCATCAGACTCGCTAAGAAAAAAATGAACCGATCGAGTTGACCATCACCCTCAGCCAGATACGGCAAGTAGAAGTACGTGCTTACCGCGAGCACGAGGATGGCGATGATAAAGAAGATCCAGCGTTTCATCTATCCACCTGCTTCATCCGTCATTATACCAATATTGCGTATCTTTTACAACGTAGAGAACACACAAAAATCGTGGATAACTCGTCGTAGCCTGAAGAGTGGACCGGATCGAAATGCCCGGGCAGATGATCTGGAGACTCCTATCCCCGCTCGATACGATTCCCATCGACACCGCCTCTCGTCATCCCTTTCGTACCGGTAAGCGCTCCTGGGTCCGTCGTCTCGCGGAATGATCGTGCCCATTAGACCGGATAACCGGAATACGTATGCCGCGAATAAAGCGGTAAGGCGCCCTTTCTACCATCGAAAAAGGCACTCCACCGAAACCGCATCCTTAGGCGCGGAGGGAAAGTGCCTTTGCGCTACGCTCTTGAAATTCTAGCTGGTTCGATACCTGGAGTTCCTGTTACTTCGCGCCCATTCCGCCGTCCACGCGGTATTGAGCGCCCGTGATGAACTGCGAATCATCGCTGGCTAGAAACAGGATCACGTTGGCCACATCCCGATCGGTTCCATAGCGCCCCAGAGGGATGCTGGCTTCGAGTTCCGCTTTGACGCCACTGGCGTCATCGGGGTTGAAGCCTTCCTCGAGCGAACGCATCATGCGGTTGTCGATCGGAGAGGGATGCACACTGTTGACGCGCACGCCGTACGGTGCGCCTTCGAGAGCGGCCGTCTTCGTCAGGCCTACCAGGGCGTGCTTGCTCGTTACATAGGGCGAAACGCCCGCACTACCACTGAGTCCTGCCACCGATGAAAGGTTGACGATGGCGCCGCTTTTCTGCGCTTTCATGATCGGCATGATCCTCTGCAGGGTCATGAAAATGCCTCTTACGTTGATGTTCATGACCTTGTCGTAATCCTCGAGGGCCTGGTCCTCGATCGGTTTTACCTTTCCTTCGACACCGGCATTGTTGACAAGAACGTCGATGCTCGCTAGGACTTCGGAAGCCATCGAAACGAATCTTTCGACGTCCTCTTCCTTGGTAACATCCGCCTGGCAGGTGTGGAGCGCATCGCCGTAGTTCGCGAGTTCCTTTTTCAGTTCCTCCAAAGCATCGTCGAATAGATCCACCGCCAAAACGGAGGCTCCTTCATCCAGAAAGCTTTTTACGGTCTCTTTGCCGATGCTGCCGCTACCTCCCGTAACGATAACGCCTTTGTTTTCGAATCGTTTCATTATACCCCACCTTTTCTAATCGTTTTTTATTGAAACTTAAACCGATTTCACTTCCAGTATAATGGTTTTTCTCCGCTTAGTCAATCGAACCGCCTGAGTGATCGCGTTGACCGATTCAAGCAT
The DNA here is from genome assembly GCA_046540115.1 of Acholeplasmataceae bacterium. Lineage (GTDB taxonomy): Bacteria > Bacillota_I > Bacilli_A > Acholeplasmatales > Acholeplasmataceae > RECG01. The sequence goes on from JBKHFR010000011.1 coordinate 18,537, forward strand.
CATCGCCACTAATGGCCTTTGTTAGGCTTTCTATCACCTACCTACGACCGTCAATAATAGGATTTATGGTCGCCTGTTCGGTAGCCGATAAAAAAACCGCACGTGCGTGCGGTAGTATGCGCTTTTCAGTCCTTAACGAATGGCAGGAGTGCCATGTGACGCGCGCGCTTGATCGCGACTGCGAGCGGGCGCTGCCACTTCGCCGACGTACCGGTTACGCGCCGTGGTAGGATCTTGCCGCGGTCGGTAATGAAGCGCTTGAGCATATCGACGTCCTTGAAATCGATGTGCTTGATGTTGTTCTGGGTGAAGTAGCATACCTTACGGCGTTTTTTGAATCCGCGTCTCTGTTGCATGTCGTTCCCTCCTTAAAATGGTAGATCTTCTTCCGCTGCCAGTTTCTTGTCGGTCTCATAGAATTCGTCGTCTTCGCTCGGTTCCTTCTCGGTAGTATCGGGGTCATCCCTGAGCGGTCGGGATGTGTACGTTCCCGTTTCACCTTTCGGTTCGAGGAATTGGACCGAGTCACAGACGACCTCGGTGACGAAAACCGTGCCCCTTTCGGACTCGTATTTCCTTGTCTGAATGCGTCCGTCGATGCCGAGGAGCGAACCCTTCTTGACGTATGTCGCGACGTTTTCCGCCTGTCGGCGCCAAACGACGCACTGGATGAAATCGGCTTCGCGCTCACCGTCCTGATTCGTGAACTGGCGGTTGACGGCGAGCGTAAAGGAGACGACGGGAATATTCGATTGTGTCGTCTTCAATTCCGGATCCCTCGTGATGCGTCCGACCAGGATCACGCGATTGATCATATTACTCGCCTTCCTTTACGACGATAAAACGTATGACTTCTTCGGTAATACGGACGATCCGGTTGAATTCCGCGATCGCTTCCGGTGTCGCTTCTACGAGTAGCCATACGTAATAGCCCTTTTTATGGTGTTCGATCTCGTATGCCAAGTCCTTGAGCCCCAACTCTTTGAGTTCGAGCACTTTACTGTCGTACTTGACAAAGATGTCATTGAAATTGTCGATGACGCGCTTAATGCTCTCGCTTTCGATCGTTGGACGGATGATATACATGACTTCGTATTTTTTCATCTGTTCCACCTCCTTCTGGTCTAATGGTCTTAAAAAAGACAAGGATGATCTTTCTTTCTTACGCCAAGTCATTATAACACAGTTCAGTTAAGAATACAATCACATTTATCCGTCGTTTTTCAAAAGGAGTCCGACCGTGTCTATGGCCTTCTCAACGGTCAACTCGATCGCTTCTGTGCGCGTTTCCTTTTGAAATGACAGCATCCTCGTGATCGTTTTTTCGCGATCGGAAACGGCGATCCAGGCGACCCGCCGATCGGTTCGATCCTGCAGGGAAGGACCGGCGTTACCGGTCGTTGAAACGGCGAGATCCGTCTGACAGACGTCCCTACAACCGTGCGCCATGGCGCGCGCCACCGCTTCGCTTACCGGTGAATCCCGTTCGATCAGCGCCTCGGGTACGCCTAAAAGCGATATCTTCAGCTCGCTATCATAAGCAACGAGTGCGCCACGAACGACTCGTGACGCACCGCGATGCTTGATCCAGGCATATGCGAGCGCTCCTCCGGTAAGACTCTCAGCGAAACCGATCGTCAGGCCTCGGGCTTCGAGGCTCTCGAGAAGCTCTCTGGTCATGTCAGGATAGGGGGATCGTATAGGTGAATTCCTGGAATTCCCCGTCGACCTTACGGATAACGGTGACCTCGTGCTCATCGCCGAATTCGCCGTCCTCGATCTGGGCGCCGATATCGGCGATCGAGGTGATCGGGACGCCGTTCATCTCGATGATCAGGTCGTAGACTTCGATAACATCAATCGCTTCGCGCGTTTCATCGAGATCGATGACGACGACGCCGACAGGGTCAGGCGGAAGCAGGTCCGGATCGTTCTTCGGGTCTTCGAGGAAGACGGAGACTTCCTGGACGGTTACGCCGAGTCGGGGACTTCTTACGACGGCCTCGAAGTCGCTTTCCTTGAATTCCGAGACGATCGTAGCGAGGACGTTGATATTCAGGGAATAGTTGAGTCCTTCGGCGGCGACCTCTCCGTCCTTACCGGAAATGGTCGATACCTTGGCGACGTTGATGCCGATCAGATCGCCATTCAGATTGAAGAGCGGTCCGCCACTATTGCCGGGGTTGAGCTCGGCATTATGCATCAACCCGAGGTTGGTCACGCCGTTATAGGTAAAGTCCTTCAGGCTGAGGATGCCGCTGGTCGTATAGTTAAACTTATCGATATCCTCGGGCGTCCCGATGGCGAAGACATCCTGGCCCGGGACGAGTTCGATCCCTTCCTTATCGTCGAGCGCCGGACTTTCGTGTACCTGAAGGTCCCTCGTCGTATCGAAGCGAACGACGGCGATATCGTAGAGCTCGAAACCAGCGACGTCGACGACGTTGATCGGATCCTCGTCGGGTCCGAAATAGACATTCATTTCACCGGCATCGAGGATGACGTGATAGTTCGTCAGGGCGTAGTAACGGTTGACGCCATCACCGATGTCCTCGGCTCTATAGATGATCCCGGATCCGTGGCCGGTTTCGGTTCTGATCGCGATGACAGACGGCTCGACCTCGTTGATCATGTCGATGCGCATCTGTTCATAGTCGCTCGGTGACTCGTAGGGCAGCTGCGCCTTGAGTTCCATACACCCCGCGAGCGTCAGCGTAGTGAAGAGGACGATAACGATCAATAATAGTTTCTTTCTCATGTGTTCTTCCCTCCTAATTGGAATAATTGATAGGCATTCTTGGTCGTCTGATCGGCGACATAGCTCGGTTTGATCGATTTGATGTGAGCGATCCTTTCTACGATGTGCTCGAGGTAGGCGGGCTCATTCCGCTTCCCTCGTTTTTCCTGAGGTGCCAAAAAGGGGCTATCGGTTTCAACGAGGATGTGCTTGAGGTCGATCGCCTTCAGGATCCGTTCGAGTTCGGATGACTTCGGATAGGTGACGGGACCGTCGATCCCGATCAAAAAGCCTAGGTCAATGGCTCGCTCGGCATCCTCGAGCGTCGATTGGAAGCAGTGAAAGACCCCGGTAACGCGCCCCTGGTAGGGCTTGAGCACCGCGTAGGCCTCAGCGAACGAATCGCGCGTGTGGATGATCAGCGGTAAACGGTGCTCGATCGCGAGTTCGATCTGTGCCTTGAACACCCTTTTCTGTTCCGCTAGGTTATCCTGGCGCCAGTGAAGATCGATCCCGCATTCCCCGACGGCAACCACACTTTCTTCTGAATAGAACCGTGCGAGCGAAGACGTATCCTGTCCCTCGATATAGCCCGGGTGAATGCCTGCCGAGGCATAGAGCATGTCATAGGACTGCGCGAGTTCGAGGGCACGCGCATTGCTGGCTTCATCCATACCGATGACGATCACGCGTTCTACACCGGCTCGCCGGGCTCTTTCCAGGACCTCGTCGAGGTCCTGGTCGAAGTCCTCGATATTCAAGTGGGCGTGCGTATCTATGATCATCGGACGAACTCCTTTAGACTTTCGCTTCCATTCTATCACAATTTACCGGGAATGGCTTTCTTGTTGCCACGGAAAACAAGATTTCACACGTTTATGCCGAAAAAGGGCGACCCTTGGGTCGCCCTGTTCTAAGAAAGGAAATCTATTCGAGGATCTTAGTAACCGATCCGGCACCGACGGTACGTCCGCCTTCACGGATCGAGAACTTCGTTCCTTCTTCGATCGCGATCGGGTGGATCAGTTCGACGGTCATGACGGTGTTATCGCCGGGCATAACCATTTCAGTACCTTCCTGAAGCGTGATGACACCGGTGATATCGGTCGTGCGGAAATAGAACTGAGGACGATAGTTCGAGAAGAACGCCGTGTGACGGCCTCCTTCTTCCTTGGACAGCACGTAGACCTGTGCTTCGAAACGGAAGTGAGGCATAACCGACTTCGGCTTAGCGAGTACTTGACCGCGTTCGACCTGATCCCGGTTGATTCCCCGCAGAAGGGCGCCGACATTGTCGCCTGCTTCAGCGTAATCGAGGATCTTTCTGAACATTTCGACACCGGTAACGACGGTCTTTCTCGTTTCCGTGATACCGACGATTTCGACTTCGTCACCGATTTTAACCGTACCGCGTTCAACGCGTCCCGTAGCAACAGTACCGCGTCCGGTAATCGTAAAGACGTCTTCGACAGGCATTAGGAAAGGCTTGTCGGTATCGCGAACCGGAAGGTCGACGTAGCTGTCAACGGCTTCCATGAGTTCCTCGATACTCTTTTGCCATTTCTCATCGCCATTGAGGGCGAGCAGGGCAGAACCACGGATGACAGGGACCTCATCACCTGGGAAATCGTATTCACTCAATAGTTCGCGGACTTCCATTTCCACGAGGTCGAGCAATTCCTCATCATCGACCATATCGGCCTTGTTCAGGAAAACGACGAGCTTAGGAACGCCGACCTGGCGGGCGAGCAGGATGTGTTCGCGCGTCTGTGGCATTACGCCGTCCGCAGCGGAAACGACGAGGATCGAACCGTCCATCTGGGCGGCACCGGTAATCATGTTCTTGACGTAGTCAGCGTGTCCCGGGCAGTCGACGTGGGCGTAGTGACGGTTTTCCGTCTGGTATTCAACGTGCGCGGTGTTGATCGTAATGCCGCGTTCTTTTTCTTCCGGCGCGCTATCGATCGAATCGAAATCCGCGATATCGGATAGGCCCTTAGCATTGAAAACGAGCGTGATCGCAGCGGTCAGGGTCGTTTTACCATGGTCAACGTGGCCGATCGTGCCGATGTTTACATGGGGCTTAGTTCTTTCAAATTTTGCTTTTGCCATTTCAATATTTCCTCCTATTTTTCATAGCTTTCTATTGGTTGATTTAACATACTCATTCTATATGAAAACACTTGTTTTTGCAAGTGGGGCTGCTAAAATCCCCGTTTTTTCATGATGTCCTCCATGATCGATTTCGGACACTTCTCATAGGATGCGAACTGCATGATGAACGTCGCTCTACCCTGCGTGTTCGACCGGAGCGCCGTGGCGTATCCGAACATTTCCGATAGCGGTACGAGGGCGCGGATCGCGACCGCATTTTCCCGTGGTACCTGGCTTTCGAGTCGTCCGCGTCGGGATGTCAGGTCACCGATGACATTCCCTACGTAGTCATTGGGGGTGATCACTTCGACGTCCATGATGGGTTCTAAGAGGATCGGTTTCGCCTTCGTCCTCGTTTCCTTGAGCGCGGTCGCCGCAGCGATCTTGAAAGCCATTTCCGAAGAATCGACCTCGTGATAGGATCCGTCGAAGAGCGTAGCCTTGATGTCGATCAAAGGATAGCCAGCGATAATGCCGTTCGGTAGCGCTTCTTCGAGACCTTTCTTGACGGCGGGAATGTATTCACGCGGAACGACCCCACCGACGATCCGATCGACGAATTCGAAGCCCTTGCCGGGGTTCGGTTCGAAGCGGATGTAGACGTGTCCGTACTGTCCGCGTCCGCCGGACTGCCGGACGAACTTGCTTTCGATCTCGGCTTCGCTCGAAATGGTTTCCCGATAGGATACCTGGGGTTCAGCGACATTGGCATCGACCCGGAACTCCCGCTTCATCCGGTCGACGATGATCTCGAGGTGGAGCTCGCCCATCCCGGAAATGATCGTCTGTCCCGTTTCGTGGTCGATGAACGTCCGAAAGGTCGGATCCTCTTCGGCGAGTTTCACGAGCGCGTGTGCCATGCGGTCATGGTCGGCCTTGGTCTTCGGCTCGATCGCGACGTTGATGACCGGTTCCGGAAACAGCATGGACTCGAGGACGATATCGTCGTGTACTCCCGTCAGGGTATCCCCGGTCGTCGTCTCCTTGAGACCGACAACAGCGGCGATATCACCGGCGAAGATCTCATCGATTTCCGCTCGGTGGTTGGCGTGCATCTGCAGGATACGTCCGAAACGCTCGCGCACTTTCTTAGTCGCGTTCTTGACGTATGATCCGGACTTGAGCGACCCGGAATAGACGCGGAAGAACGTGAGGCGTCCGACGTAGGGATCGGTCATGACCTTGAAAGCGAGAGCCGTAAACGGCTCGGAGTCATCGGCGTGCCGCTTCTCTTCCTCACCCCGAGCATTGATTCCGACGACGGATTCGATGTCGCTCGGGGCGGGCAGGTAATCGACGACGGCATCGAGCATGAGCTTGACGCCCTTGTTTTTGAACGAGGTTCCGCAGATCACCGGAAAGAATTCAACGGCGAGCGTCCCGGTTCGTATCGCCTTTTTGATGGCTGCGTTCGTGATCTCTTCGCCTTCGAGATAGGCCATCATCAGGTCCTCATCGAAGTCGGCGACCGCTTCGATCAGCTCGTTGCGTTTGAGTTCGACGATCGGCGCGAGCTCTTCGGGAATGTCGATCTCGGTGGCAACCTCATCGGGATTGCCGTTGTAGCGATAGGCCTTCCGCTCGATGATGTCGATGATCCCGTTGAAATCGGCTTCAGCACCGATCGGCCACTGGATCGGAAAGGCCTTGACGCCGAGTCTCGAATGGATCGACTTGATCGAATAGTCGAAGTCAGCCCCGACCTTGTCCATCTTGTTGACGTAGACGATGCGCGGTACCTTGTATTCGGTCGCTTGACGCCAGACGGTTTCCGTTTGTGGCTCTACGCCCGCCTGGGCATCGAGCACGGTAACGGCTCCGTCGAGGACGCGCAAGGACC
>JBKHFR010000012.1:0-24517 GCA_046540115.1 Acholeplasmataceae bacterium
GTGCCGAAAGTCCACCATACGATGGGTGGCGTCAGGATCGATACGAAAGGCCGTATCCTTGACACGAAAAACGAACCGATCAGAAACCTCTATGCGATCGGTGAGGTAACCGGGGGCATCCATGGCGCGTCGAGGTTAGGCAGTTGCGCGGTTACGGAATGCGTCGTGATGGGGCTCGAAGTAGCACGACACCTGACTAAGGATGACTAGGAATAGACGAAAGGACGACCACGATCGACGTGGCCGTCCTTTTCTCAAGTTCTTGTTAGGATGCGTTCGATGAAGAGTTCGGTCAGCTCAGGGCCGAACTGACTGCCGGCACAAAAACGGAGCTCACGGATCGCTTCTTCTTTCGTCCTTTCAGCGCGATAGCTACGCTTAGATGTCATCGTCTCATAGGCATCAACGATGCTGATGATCCGCGCGAAAAGGGGGATTTTCTCGCCCTTGAGTCCGGCCGGATAGCCCTTTCCGTCATATCGTTCATGGTGATAGAGCGCGTATTCGGCTAGGTTCGAGTACTCATCGGCGGCACGAAGGATCTGATAGCCTACTTCCGTGTGCGTTTTCATCCGTTCGTATTCCTCGGCTGTGAGCGCCTCCGGTTTTCCTAGGATGTGATCGGGGATGGCGATCTTTCCGATATCGTGAAAGAGTCCCGTGAGGGCGAGCTCCTTTCGGTCATCCTCACTCAGGTCGAGGGCGCGTCCCATTTCGAAACAGAAGTTGCTGACGCGCTTGGAGTGCAGGCGCTCATAGCTGTATTTCTCCGTCAGGGTCATCAGGATCATTTTGATCGTACGGTTCCTCGCGCTCGACCCTTCGGTGATCTTATGCCGGTACATCGTATCCTCGGCGCCCTTGGAGATCGCGAAGATATCCTCTTCGGTGTTGTATCGGATGGCATATCCGATCGCGACCGAGATCATCACGTGGTCGACCTTGACGTGCGCGAGCCGTTCCTTGATCCGTTGGGCATGGCCCTCCATTTCCGTCTCGCTCGTATTCGGCACGAGAAGAGCGAACTCGTCGCCACCGATGCGGGCGGCGTAGGTCTTTTTATCGCTCTTTTCTTTCAGCACCTTAGCGACGGTCGTGAGCGCCCTATCCCCTGTGCTATGCCCGTAGGCATCGTTGATCAGTTTCAACCCGTTGAGGTCGATGAACATGAGGCCGAGAGGAAGGCTCTTTTTTCGGTCGAGTTCACGGAGCTTTTCCTCATAGAAGCGCCGGTTATAGAGGTCGGTCAGGTAGTCGTGATAGCTGACGTATTCGATCTGTCTCTGCTTCTGGATCGATTCGGTCATGTCACGGACCGTCGAGACGATCATATTCGAATCCGGTATCCTGATGATATACGCAGCAACGAACATCTGTTTTCCCGCTCGCTCGATCATGATGTCATCCCACGACATTTTAGCGGGATCGCTCGAGGAAATTGCCTTTTCGACGGCCTCTTCGAGCACCTTTTGGCGTTCGGGGTCATCGGTGATGGCGCGGTAGATGTCCTTCGCACGCCTCATGTTCTTTTTTTCTACGCCGTAGAGTTCGAGGAACTGATCGTTCGTATAGACGATGGAATCCCTGGCATGATCATAGAGGGCAATCCCGAAATGCAGGTTACTGAAAATCGTTCGAAGCGTGCTTTCCGAGCGCTTTAACTTCTCTTCGATCCGCTTACGATAGGTGATATCATGAGCCGTACCCATGAATCCGGACATGCGGTTCGGTCCGTCATAGAGCGGAGTAACCGTCGAGGTATGCCACCGGATGGCACCGGTGCTGTGGATGATCCGGTAGTCGAGCCTGATCCTGTCCTTGGTATCGGCGATGGCATTGATTTTCCTCGCGACACGCTCGCGGTCTTCCGGATGGATCAGCGATGCCACTGATCTTCCACAGAGTTCTGCCGCATCGTAACCGAGGAGTGAACGCGTAGCCGAGGATGCATAGGTCATGATCCCATCACGATCGATCTTAAAGAATACCTCGTCGATGTTTTCGATCAGGTTCCGGTACTCCTTTTCACTCTGATCGAGCGCTTCGAGCGCCCCTTGTTTTTCTAAAAAGAGCCCGACCTGGCTCGCGTAGGTCTCGAGCGTACTCCTAAGAAACGTTTTTTCCTGCAGCGGCATCATCAGCGTAAAATCACCGAGCATGCGTCCGTCCTTCGTGATCTTGACGACGATCGCACGCCGAATACCGAACATCCTTTCTAGGAGCTTGACGACTGTGCCCGAGATCGCGTAACCCGAGAGCTCGTGCAGCGAATCGAAATAGGTCGTCTGGCTATTCTCGATGCGTTTCGCCCGCTGTGGGTCGTGTTTCCAGGTCCGATTCAAGGGGTTGAATCCGAGTAGTCCGATCGCTTTTTGAATGTTCTGATGGATACCGGATAGTGCGACGGTCAGAAAATCGCGTCCGTTTTCCTCGAACACGTTGAAGGCAGCATATTTCGCCTCGGCCAGCTCACGGACATCATCGGTGATCTGCTGATAGTCGATCGTCTCACCGAAGGTGTTCAAAAAGTTTTCCGATGCCCGCGATAGTTTCAACTGCGCGGTAATATCGGCGTAAACCTTGATGAAGTAGCCCTTTCGACGCGAATAAACGCGAACGTGATAGTCGCGCATGTCATGGTCATTCGTCTGTTGATACTCGATTTCCGTCCTCTGTTCCGAGACTTTCTGAAAGGCGTCGAGGCGATCCCTTTCTTTCTCCCACATCGAGGGCACGGCTTGCGAGATCGGTTTGTCGACGATGCGTCCTCGATCGACCCCGAGCATTCGGTAGAACCGGTCGTTAGCGAGAATCACCGCGTAATCCAGAGGTCCTTTCTCGTCATCGGAAATGATCCTGCAATAGGCGAACGGAAAGGGGAGGTCCTTCAGTATCTCTGCGGGCAGCTCATCGTACATCGGCGGACTCCTTTCCGGTTTTAGAACGAAGCGTGCGAATCAGCTTTTTCGTGTTCGAGTCCGAAAGCGATGCGATCGATCTAGGCCGTATAAACAACGCCTATTTCCCGCGCTCATAGGGCTTCGGCCACTCGATGTCAACGCCGATTTCATGGGCGTGATTCAAAACGAAATTGGCGTCCTTAAGGAGCGCACGACCGAAGAAGACGAGATCACAATAACCCTCCTGTAAAGCGAATTCCGCCAGTTTCAGGTCGGTGATAAGTCCGCCACCGATCGTGATCTTATTCGTAATCTTTCGGACGGTTCGGGCATAGCGGAGTTGATATCCGGGGTAGGGAACGATATTAGCCGGGACGTTCCCACCGGTACTGACGTGTACGATGTCCGGTCCGTTTTCCCCGAGGGCATTGATGATCCGAGCGACGTCCTCGGGCTGGATTCCCGTCTTACGATACTCGTAAGCGCTGATGCGGAGGATCACCGCTTTGTTTCGAGGCCAGGTCTCATAGACGGCCTGCATGAGTTCCTTTAGGAATAGGGCTCCATCGGCGTATCGGTCGGTCCGCTTATTCGTAAGCGGAGAAAGGAATTCAAAGATGAGATATCCGTGTGCACCGTGAATCTCGAGAACGTCATAACCCGCCTCGTCGGCCCGACGGGCGGCCTGTTTGAAGGCTTCGATCGTATCCTTGATGTCCGCGATCGTCATCGCTTTCGGCGAAGAATCCGGATAATAGGGTTCATCGGTCGGCCCCATCGGATGGTCGGTTTTGGCTTTCCTTCCGGCATGGTTGATCTGGATGCCGGCCACTGAGCCGTGATCCTTGATCGCCCGGACGATCCGTTTCAAACCGGGAACATGGTCGTCTTTCCAGATGCCGAGATCGTTTCTTGAAATACGACCGTCAGGCGTAACCGCGGTCGCCTCCTGTATGATCAGTGCCATGCCTCCTAGAGCCCTCTGGGCGTAGTGAGCGACATGGAAATCCTTGACGATCCCATCCTCCTTGGCCTGATACATGCACATGGGTGGTAATACGGAACGATTCTTTAGTTCGATATTCTTGATCCTGAGTGGCTCGAAAAACATGTGGTCGACCTCCGTGTCATTGACTGTTCTTTAGGACCATTTTAACACGGAAAGCGCGATATAAGAAATCATTTCCCATGAACAGGGCCGGATCAGGCCTTCCGTGAGGGTCTGACGTAGCTCCGATCGGATGCGCGCCATAAAAAAATAAACACGGAATGTGCTTATTTCTTTTTGATTTCCGGTTTCAACTTGAACTGGTCGATCGCTTCCGGATAGGGATAGGCTTCTTCGCGCATTCTCGGAAAAAGGACGTAGATCAGTCCTCGATCGGCATCGATGCGCGTAATGACGCCGTGTTGCTTTTCACCTTCGACTTTGACTCTTTCGCCGATGAGATACGTTTGATTATTCCAGGCCATCGTATGCATGCGGATCCGACGAATGACCGGTCGGATCCTACTCCTTTCATCATCCGTGTTCTAAGGGTCATATGCTCGCTTTCTTAAACGAACGACCCGCCTTTCATTATACCACACTTTCCTTATTGTTTCGGACGGTATTCGCGCAAAATCGAACCGATCAGATAGATCTTTTCTTCCTCATCGAGTCGCTTTATCCAGTCGATAATCCTTCGTGTCCGTCGATCGAGATCGAGCCTGGCGAAGGCCTCGAGATCGCTTTTAAAAAAGGGGTGTTTACTGTCGTGTATGTTTTTTAGCAGGGGCAGGGCCTTTCGTTCATTCCGTCGCATGAAACGATAGAATGAGACGAGGATCCCGGGAAGCGGCGTATAGAGTTCCTCCCCTTTTCGCTTCGCCATAGCGAGCGCGATCCGGTGCAGTTTCGCTGCCTGTTTCCGACAGGCATAGTCGATGAACAGGTTAAGTTCATCATCTTCCTCGTGCCAGTCGATCGCCAGTTTCAAAAGGTCGAGACGCCAAAGAAAGCGATGGTGTGAGCTCTCGGGTACGCCATAGGCCTCGATGAAATCACGCCTGATCTCTTCGAGTAGGTCCTGGTTGAGCGTTTCATAGAGACGAAAAACCTTCTCAGGAATATCGGTAAGCGCGCGATCCTTATCCAGGTAGTTATAGAGGCCGGCGAGTACCGCGTCCTTTTCCTTTAGGTAGGCTTCGATCAGTTCGATGAAGCGAAGGGTTCGCGTCTGGATATCGAGGGCATTCCGTTTGTATACGTAGGTCCGGTAGGTCATCCGCCCGCGTGAAAGGGAATCCATGTCGATCATCGAGAATCCGGTACCTCCGTCATGATACGTCCGGTGCGTCGGATGGCCGACGATATCGTTTCGGACGAACTTCAGCTCGTGCAGGACGTCGTTCTGGTTCACGTTGATGTGATACTTGTAGGAAGTCAGGCCGATGGCGAGATCGTAGAGCGCGTCGATCGCCACGAAAAGACCCTGTAATAGGCCGAAAACATCGAGCAGGACGTTGCCGTGATCCTTACTCTCGTTCGTCCTGAAGGCATCGATCATGTCATCGACATGCGCGAGCATGTGAAAGGAAGCCTGAGCCCGATCGGCGTGGCTGTTCGCTTCGTGCCTTTCGTTCGTATTCAGGAAACGCTTGAGCCGTTCGTACATCAGAGGCTCTCCTTGATCTTTTCGAGCAATACGTCGGCCGGTAGATCCCGATAGATATCGCCTTCGGCATAGCGTAGCCCGAGGCGCTTGACGTCCTCTTTGTGGTCCTTGGTATCGACGTCACGAAGGACGAGCGCCATGTTGAACTCCTCTAGCATTTCCTTGACCTTCTTTAGGTAGGAATCCTTTTTAGCTATTCCTTTCGGGTAACCGATGTGCAGGGCGTGGAAGGGATAGGCCAAGGCCATTTCCAGCGACGTCGTATCCAAGGAGATCCCGTGATCGATCAGTTCCTGGATCTGGGTCGCATACTGATTGGGTCTGAGTTCCATCTCGAACTTAAAGCGTATGAAGGCGTAAGGGATCGCGTACCGCTGTAGAAGACCGAAGACGAGGGGATTGAACTTAGGGTCGAGAAAGGTCTCCCTAGAGATCGGTATCGTGATCTTGACCAGTCTCTCGGTTTCCTTTTCAAGACCGCTCAGGAAGGCGCACACGCTCTCGATGTGGAAGTGCTCGAGATCCTTGATGCGGTGGCGCTTTCTCGCGATGGTCAGGAAGTACTTGGAATCGACGGAGAGATTCGGTAGTCCGAGCTCGCTCTCATACTGCCAGACGCGATTCCTTTCGAGGTCGGTGATCTGCTTGAACGACAGTTCCAGCGTCCGGTTCTCGATCGCTTCATTCAGTCGGTCGATGACGTGCTGTTCGAATACGTCGTCCTCATAGTCGGAATAATTGAAAAAGACGTAGTCGGTCTCCTGGATGCGCTTCGCTTTTTCCAAGGCGATCCCGAGATAGCGAAAGAGCTTATCCTTTCGCTTCTCGAACGTCACGACCGGATAGCGAACGATCCCGACCTTGATCTGAAAGGTCTCATAGGGTAGGACCTGCGAGACGTGGTTCTCGATCGCTCTCAAGTAGTTCCTGATGAGCTTTTTTATCGCCCGGATATCGTTTCGGTCGATGATCACGAGGATCTGATTGAAGTCGAACCGATATGTCGTGCCGCCCTCGAAGTATTTCTTCGATACCTGGGAGAACTCCTTGAAATAGCGACGCATGGCTTCACTGCCATAGATGTGCTTGAGGTGCATGTCGAGCTCGATCAGGCACAGACTCGCCTTATCCTTGAGATGGTCGTCGAGTCGTTCGGATAGAGCCCGCCGGTTCAAGAGTTCGGTCTCGTCGTCGACCGTCGCCTTTTCGATCAGTTCCTTCGTCCGCTCAACCTCGTCGGTAAGGTCGTAGAAGGCGCTTACGACATGGATACGCTCATCGATCCTTAGCGCGTGCATGCGCTCTAAGACGTGCTTATCCTGAAAGCGGTAGGTGATCGTTTTGGTGACATCGGCCTTGTTGAACATGGTCCGGACCGCTTTCTTATAGTTAGAAACGTACTCGGAGGATACGTCCCGTAAAAAGATCTCGAGGTGGTGGTGACGGTCGACTCCGAAGAAGGCTTGAGCCGTCTCATTATAGGTCGACGTCGTATCATCCATATAGCGCAACATCATGACCGAAGTATCTATAATCGCTTCATAGAAGCGATTATAGCGTTTCAGACGGTCATTTTTCCGCTCGTTGAGCACGTGAGCATGGATGACATTAGCGAGTACCCTTAGGACATCATAGTACCTTTCGGGATCCGGGATCGCCTCGGCGAAAAAGGCGGTGAAAACACCGTCCTTACCCATCGGAAAACTATAGGCATAGGCTACCTTTTCGTCGAAGTCCTTCTGTGTCAGTATGTTCTTCTTCCACTTGATCTGCGCGATGCGCTCGTGGATTTCCGTTTGGCCCTCGAGAACGGCGGCCTGTACCGTATCAGCGATCTGTTCCTTGCCGATCGTCTTATCGTATAGCCTTTCTTTCTTAAAGTGGAATAGATTCGGTGAGCTCTGATCGAGATAGACGACAAGATCCTTAAAATCGATCGACTCAAAAACGCGGATAAAGAGCATGCGCAGGTACTCACGGAGCGGTTTCTTATCATCGAGCCGGTGCGAGAATAGGATCATCTCGTTGATGAGCTCGAAGTGCTCGAGCGTAGTCTGTCGCGAAGCCTTCCGATCCGTGACCGGTTCGACGACGACCGCTTGTTTCGGTTTCTCTTCGGTATGCTCGCGCTTGCGCTCGAGCGCGCGCTTCGCATTACTGAGCTTCTTCCGGTAGACGTCATGGGAAAGCTTGTTTCCCATACTAGCATAGAGTTCGACGAGAAGCTCGAAGTACTTCACCTTGAATGCGTTGTCCGCTTGGTCGACGATCTCCTCGTACTCGGCTTCGAGCGTCATCGCCTTGTGGTAATCCTCGTAGTGCATATAGGTGCGAATGAGCGTTTCAACGGCGATGACGTTGTCCTTATTTCTTTTGAGTTCCTCACCGGCACGAGTCCGAGCCTCATCGTATCTTTCGAGCGCGACGAGGCAGTATAGTTCCTCGTTGATGTAGGCGTGCTCGAGGTCGTATCGGTAGAGCTCGTGAATACAATCGAGCGCCTTCTCGTAATCCTTGTCGTCGCGGTAGATCCTAAACATTTCCTCATAGACTCGGATGCGAACCGGATCCGGTACGACGTCGGTGGTGATCCTGATCAGGTCCTCGAGATAGGGTTGGCCGAGGGCCTTCTTGTAGGAGACTTCGTCTAGTATGCCCTCGTACTGCCGCATGACCGGTAGAAGGGCCTTCCTCTTTTCGATATAGGACTTGGCCTGATCGAAGATCTCCTGTCTGAGACAGGCCTCGATCAGGTGCTTCAGGATCCTTTCCTGATACTCCGTTTCCCGCTGGTTCTCGATTTCCTTGATGACGCGTCCGCCTTCATCGACGACGAGTTGATTCAAGGAAAGATCGAGAGCGATGGAAAAATAGCGGCTGTAAGCCGCCTGATAGTCGACGTGACTGCGGGGCTCTTCCAAAAACGTTCGGATCCGATTCAGGCTTTCCGGTTCCGCTTTGAGATCCAGTATGTCCTTTAAGCGCACGCTACCACTCCTCGATCGATCGGTAGAGCCGATCGGCGAGTTCGAGGTAGGATGCCGCTAGGTCCTTGAAGTTAAATCCGACGACCTCGCTCAGGCCGATCGTTTTCTTGTAGGACGCCACCTGGTGCCACTGCAAGGCCTGAAACATACGGTAGAAACGGACGCGATCCTTTTCCTCTTCGCTCGCTGGTCGTCCGAGATAGACGTCGAGCAGGGCGAGGGCGTCGTCGAAACGGACATTGCCGAAACTCGCGATATCGTAGTAGATCGGATTCTTTCCGGCATACTCCCAGTCGAGTAGATAGAACCGGTCGTCGGCGACCACCATGTTCGACCGCTGCGCGTCGTTATGACAGAAAACCCTAGGTTCGGATGCGTGCTTACTCCGATAGCGCTCGATCCACGCCTTTTTAAGCGCTCGGTATTGTTCGCTTCTTTCCGTCGTATAGCTCTCATACCGTTCCAGTCTTTCGATCGGAGCGTAGTCGTTTACCGGTTCGATCCCGCTTTCATGGAGCTTTTTTAAAGCCTGAGCGACCCGAAAGAGATAGGGGGTCACATCGACTTCGGAAAGGATGAGACCGGGGACATAGCGCGCGGCCTTTTCTCCCGTTTCGACATCGAAATAGACCGTTTCGTTGTTCAAACCCAGTGGCTCGATTCGCTTGATGTTCTCATACTCGATCCTGCGATCGACGAAGCGGTTCCCGCCTTGACCGATGATACGGTAGGTGTAGTCGTTGCCGCCGATAGAAATATGGTATGTCAGGTGGCTCATTCCTCCGAGCAGTCGCTTGACGATAACGACGTTTTCTGGTTCGGTATGAAAGGCGTGCGCCGCCCGCTTTTGGATGCGTCTCTTAGGATCCATCGTTCATCCGGTCGAAGCGAACCTGACCGTCCTCATAGATGGCATAGCTGTGATCCGGTCCTCCTAGGGAGCCGGGGTTGATGAAAAGGATGCCATCCCGTCGGTCGAGATAGCGTCGATGCGTATGACCGAAGATACAGACATCCGCCTGCTGTGCTTTCGCCTTATCCAGGAGTCGTTCGAGGCCGAATTTCACGCGTTCGACGTGTCCGTGCGTGACCATAACCCTAAGACCACCGATTTCGATGAGGCGCATTAACGGCTCGCTACTGCCGAAATCGTTATTCCCTTTGACGGTCGTAAACGGATGATGGAATGCCTGATTACGGGAGCAGAGGTCCCCCGCATCGACATGGAGATCGGCATCCGCAAACTTCGCGACCAGGCGCTTCAAGCGACCGATATCGCCGTGTACGTCACTCGTCAGCAACAATGTCATCGAGTTTCTCCTTGAGCTTATTGAGAGCGATCGCCCGGTGCGAGATCCTGTTCTTAACGGCATCTCCGAGCTCGGCGAACGTCTGATCGTAGGATTCCGGGATGAAGATCGGGTCGTATCCGAAGCCCTTCGAACCCTTTTGTTCCCGAGCGATCGTCCCATCGATCCGTCCCTGATAGATGTGGCACTCGCCCTTGGCCGTGCAAAGAGCGATCGATGTCATGAAGTGGGCGCTACGGTCGGAAACGTCCTGCATCTCCTTGAGCACCTTGACGTTGTTGGCCTCATCGCCCTTACCACTGTAGCGCGCCGAGAGGATACCGGGTTGTCCGTCGAGAGCATCGATAATGAGCCCGGAGTCATCGGCGATCGTCGTAAGCCGGTGCTTTTTGGCGAAATAGAGGGCCTTAAGGCGGGCATTGTCCGAGAAAGTCATACCGTCCTCGACGACCTCGGCGAGATCGCCCAGGTCGTCCAGAGAAATGAGATCCACGGGATATTGAGCGAAAATGTCCCTAAATTCCTTGAGTTTGTGTGCGTTGTGGGTTGCTACGAGAATCCGTTTCATATTTTCACCTGCAATCCTTCCCAGATTACTTACCATTTTATCACATTTTTACTGTCTCAGTACCAATTCCTCCGTTTTTAAGTTATAATTGAAAACGGGTGATCAGCATGGAAAAGCGGAATCAGATCAAAGCCTTCGAGGACCTTTTCAAGCAAAAGGATAGACAGAAACGAAAACTACCCGACCCGCAACAAAAGCGAAGCTACGGTTCGGCTATCCTCTTCTACTTACTGGTTATGTTCGTCTTCTCGAGCATTCTTTTCGTCGTTATGGGTTCCTTCAGCGGTCTGCTCATGACTTCGAGTGAAGAAGAGCGCCTCATCGACGCCGTCGTCTATGACGAGTCGGGCATCACCGTGCTCGAACGGACGGTATACGACAGCAACCTCGATCCGCAATACGAGGAGTACCTACGGACGGATACCTACAAGGACGACTACTATGTCGTTACTCACGCCGAAAACGATGACGTCGAGGATACGCTCATGAGCGGTGAAGAAGACGAAGCGCTCGATCCGGGCAAGGTCGAGGATGTCATGAAAGGCGTCATCGATACCTGGGGGGATAGCGGACGAAGCATCACGCTCTATGTCGGTGCGAACCTCGATTCTCCGACGGAATATCACGATGAAGCGAGGATCATATCCGGTGAAAGGACCGACTTTTCTCCCTTTGGCATGAGCCTTCTCAATTTCATGATCTATCTCGTGCTCTTACCCGGTTTGATCCTGATCTTGAAGCGTGATCTGGTCGACGACTTCAAGTCGTTCCTCAAGGTCAAGGACACCTGGCTCGTCATTCTCATAATCGGTTATCTTTACCTGCTCGTCGGTAATTTCCTTTCGAACCTTCTATCCAGTGCCCTCAGCTCGCTTTTCGCGATCGACATGGGGCAGAGCATCAACCAGTTAACGATCATCGAAGCCCTCGATTCGGACGGCATGGTCTTCATGCTCGTATCGGCCATCATCATGGGGCCGATCGTCAAGGAGCTCGTTTTCCGTAAGGCGATCTTCGGTTTGATCCCATCCGATCGGATCGCGATCATCGTCTCGACCCTTTCCTTCGGGGCGATCCATCTGTTCAGCGAAGCGACCATCCAGGAAGCGCTCATCAACGGTGTCAGCTACTTCGTCATGGGCATCGTCTTCGGCATCATCTACCTACGCAACAACAGGAACATATGGGCGCCGATCGCCGTGCACATGCTCTCCAATCTCATCGCCATCCTTGGCATACTCTTCATCCTATAAAAAAGGAACGTCGGTTCCTTTTTTTTGACCCATTTTTCGTGATGCTCGGTGTATCTAGCTGCGTTCAGGATTCCTCTATTCCGATCATTTACCCATCGTCTCGAGCACTTGCCGGGCATAGTCATCCCGATGGATGTGCGCAGTTTCGATCATTTTTTCTGCTTCCTGTCGGTAGGTCTTTTTGAGCGCATCATCGCTTAGACCCGGTAGATTGATCAGGACGTTCATGCAGGCTCCCTCGACACCGCTCGAGATCATCAGGGTCGCGACCCCGATGTCGGAAATGGCCTGTTTGCTTCCGTAGCGCATGATGCGTTCGATCGACTGCAAGGCACGGATCGAGACCTGTGCGACTTCGAGCGGCACGTTGATCGCTTCGAGAGTCGCGTCTTCGAGCTCCTTTTTCCGAGCGCTCTTCTCCTGATCCGTTCCCTTCGGCAAGGCGAGCGCCGCCATGATCCGCTCGAAGGCCTTCGTATCGAGCTCGACGAGCTCTTCTAACCGCTTCCGTTTGTTTTCGAGTTCGAATACCGTGCGCTTGAACTCGTCCTGAATCGGTTGGTCGAGCTTCATGAAGCGTTTCTTCGATACGGACAGGTGCCCGACCATGCGGACTAAAGCGACTCCGAGCGCACTCGAAAGCGCCGATACCGATCCGCCCCCCGGTGCCGATGAGCGCGAATCGACCTCGTCGATGAAACCAGTAACCGTTCTATCCATGAGTCCGTTCATGTTCTTTCCTCCTCGTAATATGCTGGTCGATGACCGTCGGTACGCCATCGATGAAGACATCCTTAGTATGGTTGATTCCGAAGTGATAGAAGGCGTAGCTCAGATTCGGAGCACGCATGAGTACGACGTTTCCGCGTTTCCCGACGGCAAGCGATCCGACGCGGTCGAAGGCGTTCAGGTGATAGGCAGCATTCGCGGTCACGGCGTTCAGCACTTCGATAGGCGTCATCTTCAGTTTATTGGCAGCGAGCTGCATGATCAACTGGAAGTTTTCCGTCGGGCAACTACCCGGATTATAGTCACCGGAGACCGCGACGGCGACGCCCTGTTCGATCATCGTTCGCGCAGGGGCGTAGGGCTTGTCGAGATAGAAAGAGGTACCCGGTAGGAGATTGGCGATGGTATCGCTTTTGCTCATGGCCGTGATGTCCTGTGCGGAGATGGCCATGAGATGATCGGCGCTCGAGGCCCCGAGTTCGACGGCGAGTCCTGCTCCACCGAGGGGATCGATCTCATCGGCGTGTAGCTTGACGTTAAATCCCAGTTCTTTCGCTTCGGTAAGGATCCTTTTCGTCTCAGCGAGCGAGTAGACGCCGGTTTCACAGAAGACATCGACGGCAGTAGCCAGGTTTTCCTGCTTGATCCGAGGAAGATCATTGATCACCGATTCGATGTATGCCGTGTGATCGATACCCCTGGGTAGGGCGTGAGCGGCCATCGCGGTCGCGATGATCTCAACCGGATGGACTTCGTTTAGTCGCTTCATGACGCGGAGCTGTTTGAATTCCGTCTTCGTTTCGAGTCCGTAACCGCTCTTGCCTTCGACCATCGTGACGCCATAGAGCATCATCCGATCGAGCGAGCTGAAGGCCTTTTGATAGAGTTCTTCGAACGAGGCCTTTCGCGTCCTTTCGACCGTACCGTGGATTCCCCCACCGGCAGCGAGGATGTCGAGATAGGGCGTACCCGAAAGCAAGCGCTCGTATTCGTCCTCACGCGAGCCACCGTGGACGAGATGCGTGTGGGAATCGATCAGACCCGGCAAGGCGATCGTCTGCCGGCCGTCGTGAAGGATCGTGCGCTCGCCGATCAAATGGTCGTGATTACCGGTGCCGAGATCGTAGATCAGACCGTCCTTAAAGGCGATATAGGCGTCGTCAAGGACGCGGATCCGTGCGAGCGCCTCCTTTCTTAGAGGCGGTTGATCCTCCGTCGTATAGAGGTGATCGATATGGGTAATGATACGGTCAGCGAACATGGCCATCCTCCTAGAGATTCGCTTCGATGATCTTCTCACGCGAAAAGTCGCGGATCAGGAGGTACTTGCGGGCTAGAACCACGACGTCATCGAGCGAAATCGTATCCGCTAGCTTTTCCCCTTCGACGGACAGGTAGTAGGCGAGCGAGCGCTTGAGCGCGTCGAGCGGGATGAGTCCGACGACTTCCGAGCTCATGATCTCGACCTGATAGCGCTTGGCTTCCATCCGGACCGTTTCAAAGATCCGATAGAGGGGATTCTTCTTGTAGTCGAGGATGTTCATCGTCACCTGTACGTGCTCGCGCTCCTCGAGATAGGCCGGTCCGGCCTGGATGTACTGGAACCCACCGCTCGACTTGCGGATCGCCCGTGCGAGCGAAGCGGCGAGCTTTTCATCGGCGGTATTGAGGTCGATGTTATAGGCGATCAAGGGAATCCGGGCCCCGATCGCGGTCGTACCGAAAGTCTCGTGACGCTCCCACGGTCCGAAATCCGGTTTCCACTGCTCGTCCTTTATTTTTTCCTTCATGCCCTCGAATTCTCCCTTACGGATCCGAGGGAGTGATACGCGATTCTTTTGTCTCGCCGCTTCGGCGTAGAGAAAGACGGGGATGCCGAGCTTCTTGCCGACTCCTTCGGCTAGACGCGCCGCGTACTCCACGCAATCAGTGATCCTGACACCGGCAATGGGAATGAACGGTACGACATCGATCGCGCCCATCCGCGGGTGTTCTCCCTGGTGCTTTTTCATGTCGATCTCCTGTTTGGCTCGCTCAAAAAAGGCTTCGAGCGGACCGATCATGCTTTCCGGATCCCCGAGCAGCGTGATGACCGTCCGATTGTAGTCCTGGTCGGGTTCGACCCGGACCAGCTTGAATCCCTTTCCGTCCTTCAGGGGAGCGACGATCCGCTCGATCTTAGCGCGATCGCGTCCTTCCGAGAGGTTGGGTACGCACTGTACGATCCTGTTCATTTTTCCTCATCTCCTTTAAAGGCGTTTCTGATCGATTCGGAAACGAGATCGTCGTTCGCAGCGTTCGGCATCGTTACGAGCGATCCGTTGTCCATCGCATTGAAATCCCGACTGGTTTCGACCGCGTGTTCATTCTGGGCCCAGGACCGGCGCGACACCCCGGCCATGACGTCGAAGACCATCGCCTTTTCTAGGATCTCATCGACGCGCCTCGATCCGTCGAGAACCATGCCGTAGCCGCCATTGATCGCCTTTCCGATGCCGACGCCTCCCCCGTTATGAAGCGTTACTAAGCTCATGCCTCTCGCGGCGTTTCCGAGGGCGACGTGCGTCGCCATATCGGCCATGACAGCGGATCCGTCCTTGATGTTCGCGGTTTCCCGGAAGGGACTGTCCGTGCCGCCCGCATCGTGATGGTCGCGTCCGAGCATGATCGGCCCGACGAGACGCTTTCGCACCATTTCGTTGAACTTTAGGGCGATCCGTAGCCGGCCGTAGGCATCCTGATAGAGGATCCTCGCTTTCGTACCGACGACGAGCGCATTCTTCTTGGCGTCACGGATCCAGTTATAGTTGTCCATATCCTGGAAGCGGCGCTTCCTATCGATCGCTTCCATGGCGGCACGATCGGTTTTCTCAAGGTCCTCCTCCTTGCCGGACAGGCATACCCAGCGGAAAGGCCCGTAGCCATAGTCGAAGAGCACAGGACCCATGATATCCTCGACATAGGACGGATAGATGAATCCGTCCCGGTCGTTTTTGCCATTTTTGCATATGCTACGGATACCGGAATCATAGACGGCCTTAAGGAAACTGTTTCCGTAGTCGAAGAAATACGTTCCGCGACGGACGAGCGTTCCGATCGCCTGGCTGTGGCGCCTTAAGCTCGCATCGACGCGCTCACGGAAGAGCTTACTATTTCCCTCGAGGAGTTCCGTTCGCTCTTCGAAGGAAAGACCGACCGGACAGTATCCACCCTCATAGGCGGCATGGCAGCTCGTCTGATCGCTCAAAAGGTCGATCGGAATCCGCTTTTCGACGGCGTATTCGAGCAGGTCGACGATGTTCCCGTGATAGGCGATCGAAAGCGATTCGCCGCTTTTTCGAGCCGTTTTTGCGTATGCAAAGGCCTCATCGACCCGGTCGGTAACACGGGATATCCAACCCTGGCCGTAGCGCGTCTCGATACGGGACCGATCGACTTCAGCGATGATCCCGATACCACCGGCGATCTCGATCGCTTTTCCTTGTGCTCCGCTCATTCCGCCGAGACCGGACGATACGAACAGGATGCCTTTGAGGTTATCGTCGTCCTTGAGACCGAGCTTGAGGCGACCGGCATTGAGCAGCGTCGAATACGTTCCATGAACGATGCCCTGCGGGCCGATATACATCCAACCGCCCGCCGTCATCTGCCCGTAATTGGCGATGCCGAGTGCAGCCGCCCGGTTGAACTCCTTCGGATCGTCATAGAGACCGACCATAAGACCATTGGTGAGCATGACGCGGGGCGAATTCCGGTGCGAGGCATAGAGGCCGAGCGGATGGCCCGAGAGCACGACGAGCGTCTGCTCGTCGGTCATGACCTCGAGGTACTTCTTGATCAGGTGGTATTGCATCCAGTTGGAACAGACCTGTCCGGTTTCCCCGTAGGTCACGAGCTCATAGGGGTAGAGCGCGACATCGAAATCGAGATTGTTATCGATCATCACCTGAAAGGCCTTGCCTTCGGTGGTTCGTCCGTCATAGGCATCGATCGGTTTCCCGTAGATGCGGCCCTTAGGTCGGAAACGATAACCATAGATTCGCCCCCGTTCCTTGAGCTCTCTTGCGAACTCGGGTGCGAGTACGTCATGCCATGCCTTAGGGACGTAGCGAAGCGCGTTTTTCAGGGCGAGCTTACGCTCCGCGAAGGATAGATCTGACTCGCGTCGCGGTGCTCGTCTGATATCGGGTTCAAAACCAGGGTGTTCGGGCAGTCCGTCGAAAAGATCGGCCAATCCGATCGGTTTCATGCGGTTCACTCGTCATCCCCTCCTTTGAAAATATGATCATAAAAGGCCTCGTCTTCGAGCAGTGATTCGATCCTGCGGATATGCGGGTACATGACCTCATCGAGCGTGATCATCGGGATCTGCTTACGTATCAGCTCATAGGCGATCTTCGTCCGTTTTCCCATCGTCTTCCTTTCACGGAAGTCGAGCGCCTGTGATGCCGCCAACAGTTCGAGTGCGATGATGCGCCTGAGATTTGTTAGAATCCGTTCGAGCTTGGTCGCCGCACCGAAGCCCATCGAGACGTGGTCCTCCTGGTTAGCGGAAGAGGGAATCGAATCGACCGATGCCGGGTGGGCTAAGCCCTTGTTTTCACTGACGAGCGATGCCGCTACGTACTGGATGATCATGAATCCGGAATTGAGGCCGGACTGTTTCGTTAGAAAGGCGGGTAACCCTCCGGAAAGCTGTGGGTTGACGAGCCGTTCGATCCGTCGTTCACTGATATTTCCGAGTTCGGATAGAGCGATCGCGGCATAGTCGAAAACGAGCGCGAGCGGTTGACCGTGAAAGTTACCAGCACTGAGCACTTCCTCATCGGAGAAAACGATCGGGTTATCGGTGACGGCGTTCATCTCGATCTCGACGACATCACGGGCATGCCTTAAGGCATCGAGCGAAGCGCCGTGCACGGCGGGCGCGCACCTCAGGCTATAGGCATCCTGAACGCGCTTATCCGCCTGTCGGGTCGTATGAGCGCTTCGCTTAAGATCGGATAGCACTTCGCGGGCCACGTCGATCTGCCCCTTGTGTCCGCGTACCTCGTGTATACGCGGATCGAAGGCAGACGTAACGCCTTCAAGGGCCTCCATGGACAAGGAAAGCGCGAGGTTCGCGAATCTCACCAGGCGAAAGGCATCGTAGAGGACGAGACCGCCGATCGCGCTCATCGCCTGCGTTCCGTTGATCAGGGAGAGTCCTTCCTTGGCGTGGAGCTGTTCGATCGGGGCGATTTTGGCTTGCATAAGGGCTTTTTCAGCCGCCATGCGTTCGCCTTTATAAAGGACTTCTCCCCGACCGATCAGCGGTAGGGACATGTGCGCCATCGGTACGAGATCTCCGCTCGCGCCTAGGCTCCCATGGTCAAAAACGACCGGCGTAATCCCTTCATTTAGAAAGCGGACGAGCATTTCGAGAACGCAGAGGCGGATCCCGCTATACCCTTTGATCAGAGCATTGATGCGTAGAGCCATCATCGCCCGGACGACGTCTTCCCTCAGGGGTTCGCCGACGCCGCAGGCGTGACTCATCAAGAGATTGACCTGGAGCTGGTCGAGCTTATCCGAATCGATCTTGACGTCCGATAGGTGACCGAAGCCGGTATTGATTCCGTATACCGGACGGTCGGATCGACGGATCCGTTCGACCGCTCGACTCGCTCTTTCTACGAGGTCCCTGTTATCGGCATGGATGCTGACGTCTTCCCGATCCCGTGCGATCCGTTTCAGTGTCGGAAGATCGAGCGTTCTACCATCGAGAATGACCATATGAGTCCGCTCCTTTGAATGCGAATTTTTCTACCCGTGCATATGAAAACGAAGGGCCGACCGTCAGCCCTTCGGCTCTGTTCGTTGTAGCGACCGGCGATCGCTTCTACGCTAGCTCCGAAACGAGCGCAGCGAGGGCGATCGAATAGAACTTCGTTTCTTTCGTATCCGCCCGGCTCGTCAGAACGATCGGCTTGGCCGCCCCGGCGATGACGCTCGCGCTCTTCGCATTCGCGAGGAACATCATCGACTTATAGAAGACGTTTCCGGCTTCGATCTGCGGCATGAGCAGAAAGTCGACGTTTCCGGCGATCGGATCCGTGATGTTCTTGTGTTCCGCCGCCTTACGATCGATCGCATTGTCGAGCGCGAACGGCCCACCGATGACGCACCCCTTGATCCGACCGTTCTGATAGCGTTCCACGAGTATTTCGGCGTCGAGCGTCGCCTGCATTTTCGGGTTGACCTTCTCTATGGCGGCGATGCAGCCGACCGCCGGATCGCGGATACCGATCGCTCGGGCGATGTGCACGCCGTTTTCGATGATCTCCTGCTTGATGTCGACGTCCGGATCGACGTTCATCGCGCCGTCACTCATCAGCAACAGTTTATGGTAGGTCGGGATCTCGAGCACGCTGACGTGCGACAGCCGATTCGGTGTCCGTAAGCCGTGTTCCTTGTTGAGCACCGCACCGAGAATAACCGACGTGTCAACGAAACCCTTCATAAGGAAATAGTTCGGGTTCTCCTTAACGAGCTTTACTGCTTGCCGGCAGGCTTCCTCTTGGTCGGCAAAGTCGAGATAGGAATAGTTGCCGACCTTATACTTGAGATCGGCGAGCATCCGTTTGATCTCCTCGGTATTGCCGACGAGAACCGCTTCGACGATCCCGGCACTTCGTGCCATCTCGACCGCTTCTAGGACGTGATAGTCGTTGGCCACGGCAACGACGAGTTTCTTCGTTTCGAGTGCCTGAGCGCGTTTGACGAGGTCATACATCGTTTGTAACACAGGGCATCACCTACCTATATTCTTTCGCTTCTTCTTCACCATTGAGTACGCGTAGAGCTCCGAGAGCGAGTGCTTCCAATTCGTTTTCCCCGGGATAGACCATGATCGGGGCAATGAAGCGGACGCGTTCCTCGATCTCGCGGACTGCGAGATCGTCGTATGCGAGACCCCCGGTTAGGATGATCGCGTCGACGTTTCCTTTTAGAACGGTACTCCCGCTACCGATCTCTTTGGCGATCTGGTAGCACATGACCCGGTATAGGAACAGCGCCTGTTGGTCGCCGTTTTCGATCATCTGGCGGAT
The DNA here is from genome assembly GCA_046540115.1 of Acholeplasmataceae bacterium. GTDB lineage: Bacteria > Bacillota_I > Bacilli_A > Acholeplasmatales > Acholeplasmataceae > RECG01. The sequence continues at coordinate 19,496 of JBKHFR010000012.1, forward strand.
CTTCTGTCCGTCGTTAGTCCTGAGGTAGGCGACGAGTCCCCCTTGGCCGTAGTTCTTACGTTTCATCTCTGCGAGCGTGTACCTGCCGGAAAAAGCCATTCTATATAGCGGCCCGACCGGTACCGATCCGCTCCGCTCGGGGGACATCGGACCGTCCCCATCGAGGGCATTGTTCACATCGATGACGCGTCCATTCCGATGGATCCCGACGCTGATCCCTCCGCCTAGGTGAGCGATGATCAGGTTGAGTTCCTGGTAGGGTTTCCCGAGCTTCCGAGCTGCTTTAAGGGCTACCGCTTTCTGATTGAGGGCGTGGAATAGACTGTCACGCCTGATTTCCGGCATCCCCGTGAACCGGGCGATATCCTCCATCTCATCGACGGCTACGGGGTCAACGATGAAGCTCGGTATGCCGTACTGATCACCGATCTCTTTGGCGAGCACGCACCCGAGATTCGAGGCGTGTTCACCGCGGGGTGCTCGTCTCATGTAGTCGATCATCGCGTCGTTGACAGCGTAGGTGCCGCTCTCGATCGGTTTGAGCATACCGCCTCGACCGACGACGGCGGCGAGACGCTCGAGGTCGAAGGCCCGTTCGTTTAGAGCGGTTTCGATCGCCTTGCGGCGAAAGTCGTACTGATCGATGATCCGTTCGAACCTACCGATCTGCTTGATATCGTGCTTGACATTCACGTCGAAAAGGCATCTCTGATCCTCGTAGACGGCGAGCTTGGTACTCGTCGATCCGGGATTGATCGCCAGTATCGTGTAAGCCATAGTGCCTCCTTGTCATGCTTTCTTGAGCACAAATCCATTATATCATGTTAGCGTTTTCACGACAACCGGTAGTCGTCTTTCCGTTGATCTCGACATCGCGAAGCAGGCGCACGCACGACGTCAATCCGTAGGCCTTGGCATAGTCGAGCGCCGTTTTTCTCCGGGCATCGCGGCGCATCGGTATCCCTTTTTCGATGCGCTCGCGTAAGGCCTTGTGGTCGCGATTGAGTACCGCGAGCGTCAGCGCCTGCGCCTCGGCAAGACGCAGATACTCCGGTTTGGCGGCGTGGTCGAGCAAAGAGGATACGAGATCGTTACGGTCATGGATGCGAGCTATCTCGAGCGGCGTCTCATAGCGCCTGTTGGCGATGTCGATATAGGCGCCCTGATCGAGCAGGCACCGAAGCGTCTCTTTGGTGCCGTAGCGCACGGCGTTGAACAGCGGCGTTTCGTACTGGTCGTTGAGATCGTTGGGATCGAGATCCTGCGTCAGTAAGCGCTCGATCATCCTGACGCTCTGCGTTCGTGCGGCGTAGTGCAACAGCGTACTCCCGCTCGTATCCTTCTGGAACCAGGACTGTTCCCCGACTCTGAGCAGGTATTCGACCACGTCCTCGTTTCCTGCCATGATCGCGTAGTGAACGGGAAGCAGGCCGTTTTTCGTCTTCTTGTTCGTATAGCTACCCGCTTCAACGAGCAACTTCAACAGCTCGAAATCGCCCTTGCGCGCGGCGAAATGGAATGCCGTCTCGCCTTGTCGATTGACGGTATTGACGCGAGCGAACTTTCCGATCAAAAGCTTAGCGATCTCGAGCTTACCCTTGCGGGCACAGTCGAAGAGCGCCGTTTCACCGTGGGCATCGACGAGGTTGACGTCGATATCCTGATCGAGCAGAAAGAGAATGACATCCATGGCGCTGCCACGGACGGCATGATGCAAAAGGCTTCGATGTGCTCCATCGACCATTTCTAGGTGCGCTAGATGCGCCTCGAGATAGGCGAGGTCGTTGTTGGCGGCGCGCGTAAATAAGTCCATCCGTCATCACCCCTAGCACCATTTTACCGTATTTTCCTTGTGAGCGAATAGAAAAAAACACGCGTACGACGACGCGTGTTTTAGAAGGTACTATTTAACCGCTTCTTTAAGTAGTTTACCGGCTCTAAAGGCAGGTGACTTCTGTTCAGGAACGACGATCCGTTCTCCGGTGCGCGGGTTTTTACCCGTTCTCTGGACGCGCGTTCTTACCTCGAAGGTTCCGAACCCGGTTACGACTACTTTTTCCTTACGTTTACCGAGAGTCTCCGATACGGTATCCGTAAAGGCTTTCAATACATCCTCTGCCACGCGCTGAGTTACGTCAGCACGATTCGCGATGATCGCGATCAATTCCGTTTTATTCATTGAGTTTCCTCCTTTAATTAGATATGTTAATTATAACAAATTCAGGCTTTGTTTGCAATCGAATTTTCCAAAAAGCCGTGATTTGATGGCTTAATAGAGCATTTTATATCAAAAATCCTCCGATTTTAGATCGCGCGAAAGCAATTTCTTGAGGGCGTCCTCGACGCGGACGTTATCGGTAATGATCTCGTAGGCAGCTTCGATCATCGGCAGCTCGAGCCCGTGGTCGGCCGCGATGTAGTGCATCGCTTCGATGGTCCGTATACCCTCGATGGTCTGTTTCTCTTCGGAATAGATGCGCTCGAGGGGAACTCCGAGTCCGATGCGCTTGCCGGCACGAAAGTTACGCGAGTGCTCGGAGGATGCCGTAACGATCAGATCACCGATCCCGGTAAGGCCGAAGGCGGTTTCCTTCCGCCCGCCCATCGCTTCGACGACGCGGACGATCTCGACGATGCCGCGCGTTATGACGGCAGCGCGCGCATTTTCACCGAGCCCGAGACCCGTACAGGCACCACTGATCACGGCGATCGCGTTTTTGACTGCGCCTCCGACCTCACAACCGATCAGATCGGGGGACGTATAGACGCGTAGATAGGTTTCATTGGAAAACATTCTCTGAACTTCGATCGCGAGTTCTTCATCGTCGCTCGAACTGACGAGCAGCGTCAGTTTCCGTTCGATGACTTCCTCGGCGTGCGACGGACCCGTCAGTACGGCGAATCCGTTTAAAAACTCATCGTCGATCTCTTCCCTGGCGATTTCGCTGACGCGTTTCGAGGTCACGGGTTCGATGCCTTTAGCGACGTTGATCAGGACGATGCCGTGATCGAGTATCCTGTTGATATCCTGCAAAAGCGAACGGACCGCTTTAGTCGGTACGCTGAGGAGCACGTACTCGGAAAAAGCGATCGCTTTTTCGAGCGAACCGGTAACTGCGATCCGTGGATCGAGCCGATTACCGAAAAAGGGGTGACGGTGACGGGCGATCGAGCGAATGGCGGTTTCGCTCTGATCGTGGACCAGTACTCCGTGCCCGTTGTCGATCAGCACTTGTGCGAGCGTCGTTCCCCACGCTCCACCACCGATGATAGCGACTTTCATGTCAGTCCTTCTTTCTTAGAATGATTTTTAGAGGCGTTCCCGTGAAGTCGACGGCCTTGCGGAGCTGGTTAGAGAGGTATCTCCGATAGGAAAAGTGGACGAAATCGGGATTGTTGACGAAGAAAACGAACGTAGGCGGTCGTGAATCGACCTGCGTCACGTAGTTGAATTGCGCCTTCCCGTGGTTGTGGATCGGCGGCGGATTCATGTGTAGAGCATCCTGTAGTATGTCGTTTAGAACGCTCGTTTTAACGCGCTTATGGTAGTTCGCATAGGCGAGGTCGAGAGCCGGAAAGATCGTCTGGATCCGTTCGCTGTACTTAGCGGAGACGAAAACGACCAGAGCGTCGGGCAGGAACTGGAATTCATCCCTGATGCGGTCCTCCATCCTTTTCATCGTCCGTTCGTCCTTGGTCACGGCGTCCCACTTGTTGACGACGATGACGACGGCCTTGTAGGCGTCCGCTATGAAACCGGCAACGTGCTTATCCTGTTCGATGACGCCTTCCTCCCCGTCGATGACGAGCAGGGCGACTTCGCTGCGTTCGATCGCACTGAGCGCGCGAAGAACGCTGTATTTGTCGGCGTTCTCATAGATCTTACCGCGCTTCTTGATCCCGGCCGTATCGATGACGACATAGTGCTTACGGTCCCGCTTGAATTCGGTGTCGATCGCGTCCCGGGTCGTACCGGATATCTCGCTTACGATCGTTCGTTCCTGACCGAGGATCGCATTGGCTAGGGAGGACTTCCCGACATTCGGCCTTCCGACGATCGAAAAGGCGATGGCATCCTCGTATTCGCTGCTCACGGCATCGGACATGAAGGAAACGATCCGATCCAAAAGATCGCCGATCCCGATGCCGTGATGGCTACTGACAGCGATCGGGTCCCCGAATCCGAGGGCATAGAACTCGTAGACATTCGCCATCTGCGCGACGTCATCGATCTTGTTGACGACGAGTAGAACCGGTTTTTCGCTCTTGTAGAGCATCTTAGCGATATAGTGGTCGCTCCTAGATACCCCCATCTTTCCGTCCACGACGAAAAGCGTCAGGTCGGCCTCATCCATGGCGACCTGTGCCTGAGCCTTGATGTGGCTTAAAAAAGGGGCATCACCGAGATCGATGCCCCCTGTGTCAATTACTCTGAAGTTCTTGGTCAACCACTCGGCTCTCGCATAGATGCGATCGCGAGTGATGCCGGCGGCGTCGTCCGTGATCGCGAGCCTCGAGCCAACGATTCGGTTGAATAGGCTCGACTTACCGACATTCGGGCGACCTACGATGGCTACTTTAAACGGCATGGATCAACCTACTCGCTTCTATTTCTTGAGATCATCCTTGAACAGGTCGCCGATCGTAAGCTTATCTTCGGCTTCCTCGTCTTCCAGATACTTTTCGAAGGATGAGCGTTCCTGTTTTTCCTGGACGCGACGGATCGAGAGCTTCATGGTCCAACGATCGCGGTTCGCTTCGATGACGAGGGCCTCGACTTCGTCACCGACGGCGAAATAGTCCTCAGGACGTCCGATCTTTTCCATCGACAGCTCACTGTTGGGAATGAGGCCTTCTACGCCCTGGACTTCGACGGTTAGGCCGTCCTTCGTCACTTCCTTGACGGTCGCCTTCGTGATGTCACCACGACGGACGGTAACGTTCTTCCAGGGGTTATCCTCGATCGCTTTCTTACTCAACGAGATCTTCTGTTTCTTGAGATCGAGCTGAATGATCTTGAGC
>JBKHFR010000013.1:0-22066 GCA_046540115.1 Acholeplasmataceae bacterium
GCGGACAACGTCGATGAACTCGGTCCCGAGGATCTCCGGGTCGTGACCGACACGTACTCGGATGCCTCCGAACTAGGCACGTACCGCGTCGTTTTTAAGGCTTTCGATTCGAGCGGAAACGAAGCGGTTGAAGAGATCGAGATAACGCTGCTCGATTCGATGGGACCGATCGTCGACGGAACGGACATCATCTTCGTATATACGGAGGACGAGCCGCTCTCCGATGAGGATATCCTCGCGCACTATCACGTCTACGATGAGGTCGACGGCGATGACGTCTATTACGGGATCGATCGTGACGGCTATCAGGGTACGCGCATCCCTGGTGTCTACGACGTCTCGATCCGAGCGATCGACCGTGACGGCTATCAGACGACGCACCATATCGAGATCCACGTCATCGACAATTCGCCCGTCCGCTTCGAGATCGGCGACATCGAGCTTTTGACGACGACGAGTGACAGAGTCAGCGAAAACGACCTGATCGCCTTCCTGAAGGACGCGCTCGTCGAACTAGGCCACGAGCCCTCCGATATAGAAATCACACACGATGACTATAGCGCGCACGCCGAGCAAGAGGGTACCTACGACGTCTATTTCGACTATGAGATCGAGGGTAAACCCTATCAGTCACGCCTTTCCGTCGCCGTTGAAGACGAACAGAACGCGACGGTCGCCTATGCCCTGCTCGGCATCGTCGTTCTAGGAGGTGTCGGCCTATTCGTCCTCCGTCGAAGGCGAACGTAGTCGTGAACGCGCAAAAAGAATTGACAGGACGCCCGATATCGGTTATAATTCTTTTTGCGCGGGTGTGGCGAAATCGGCAGACGCACTAGATTTAGGATCTAGCGCCTTCGGGCGTGCAGGTTCAAGTCCTGTCACCCGCACCACCATCGAACAAAGGACTCCGTTAGGGGGTCCTTCTCTATTATTCTACCCGGACTGAACTTCGATCGCCCTGATCCCTAGGGATCCCCCCCTGGTTCGTGGTATAATGGGTCTGGATCAAAGAAAGGAATGTGGCATGCGACGAATCGTCTTTAGAACGTATATCATTCTGACCATTCTATTCATTTTAGCCCTCGTTTTCGGTCTGATCGCCTTCGAATCCCTTACGACGGTCTATGTCTACACCGGCATCCAGTTCATCACGATCGGACTGATGAACTACGCCGCCTGGCACGACCAGCGCCGGTTTTGAAGCGCCGTATTTAGACCTTTTTTAAGCTATCGTCGACAATTGTCCCATAATGCCCGGAATATCAAAAAAGGGTATTATTTTTCCTGCGTAGTATGTTATACTATTGGTGACGATATCCATACGATGCAGGAGGTCCATCATGCTACCCATCGGAACGCGCGTTCGCGATTTTGTCTTGCCCGATGCCTTTGGCAACGAGCATCGCCTCGCCGACTTTCGCGGCAAGAAAGTCGTCATCTATTTCTATCCGAAGGACGACACGCCCGGATGTACGAAACAGGCCTGTGCCTTTCGCGACGCTTATGACGATTTTAAGAAAAAGGATGTTACGGTCATCGGGATCAGTAAGGATGATCCGGCGAGCCATAAGAAATTCATCGAGAAGTACCAACTACCCTTTTTGTTATTGAGCGATGAGGATCTCACGGTAGCGAAATATTTCGGCGTATGGGTTGAAAAGAGCATGTACGGCAAGAAATATATGGGTATGAGTCGTTCGACCTTTGTTTTGGACGAAGATGGCGTCGTTACGCACGTATTCGAAAAAGCTTCACCAGCGAATAACGCCTCGGAAATATTGAGCGTTCTTTAGATGAACAGAAAGAAGGGAGTATCACCATGGTAACTAAGAAAAAGATCATGTCAATGGATGGTAACGAAGCGGCGGCTTACTGTGCCTACGCTTTTACGGAGGTAGCCGGAATCTATCCGATTACGCCATCCTCGCCCATGGCGCAACACATCGACCTCTGGGCTTCACAAGGTAAGAAGAACCTATTCGGAATGCCCGTGAAAATCATCGAAATGCAATCGGAAGCCGGTGCAGCCGGAACGGTTCACGGGTCGTTGCAGATGGGCGTTCTAACGACGACTTTCACGGCTTCACAGGGGCTTCTTTTGAAAGTCCCGAACATGTACAAGATCGCCGGACAGCTGTTCCCGGGCGTCATCCACGTCGCGGCGCGCAGTATCGCCGCCCAGGCGCTCTCGATCTTCGGCGACCACCAGGACGTCATGGCGACTCGCCAGACCGGCTTCGGTATGATCGCCTCCTCCTCGGTGCAGGCATCGATGGATCTAGCGGGCGTCGCCCACCTAGCGGCGATCAAGTCGAGCGTGCCTTTCCTACACTTTTTCGACGGCTTTCGGACGTCCCACGAGGTCCAGTCGATCGAAGTCATGGACTATGACGTCTTCGACAGGCTCCTCGACCGGGACGCGGTCGACGCCTTCCGCAAGCGCGGCCTCAACCCGCAACACCCGGTAACGAGAGGAACGGCCCAGAGCGACGACGTCTACTTCCAGACGAAGATGCTCCAGGTGTCGCACTACGAAGGTCTAGCCGATACCGTGGCCGATTACATGCAGGAGATCACGAAGGTTACGGGTCGCGACTACGCACCGTTCGTCTTCTATGGCGATAAGGATGCCACCGATGTCATCGTCGCCATGGGCTCCGTCGTCGATTCCGCCAAACAGGCGGTCGACTACTTGCTCGACAAGGGCGAAAAAGTCGGATTGCTCGCCGTCTATCTCTATCGTCCGTTTAGCGCCGACTATTTCCTGAAGGCGATGCCGAAGACGGTTGAACGGATCGCCGTGCTCGATCGTACGATCGAACCGGGCGCGATCCGCGAACCCCTCTTCCTTGACGTCGAAGCGATCTACTACGGCAAGGAACACCAACCGAAGATCATCGGCGGCCGTTACGGCCTATCCTCGAAGGATACGACGCCGGGCATGTTGCTGTCGGTCTTTAAGAACCTCAAGGGCGAACAGAAGGACCACTTCACCGTCGGGATCGAGGATGACGTCACGCACACGTCCCTTGCCGTCGACCGTTCCCTCGATATCGAGGAAAAGGATACGACCGAGCTCCTCTTTTTCGGCCTTGGATCCGATGGTACCGTCGGGGCCTCGAAGAACATTACCAAGATCATCGGTGACCACACCGACCTCTATACGCAAGCCTACGCCTCCTATGACTCTAAGAAGGCCGGTGCCGTTACCCGTATGCACCTCCGCTTCAGCAAGAAACCGATCCGGTCGACCTATCTCGTCAACTATCCGCACTTCGTATCCTGTTCGACCGATACCTATCTACGGAAATACGACATGCTCAAGGGCCTCAAGGAAGGCGGAACCTTCCTTTTGAACACGACGACGGCGAAGGAAGATATCGAGTCGCTTCTTCCGAACAAGCTCAAGCGGCAACTCGCTCAGAAAAAAGCGAAATTCTACATCATCAACGCCAGTGAGCTCGCCTATGAGATCGGGCTCGGACGTCGTATCAACACGATCATGCAAGCCGCTTTCTTCAAGCTCAACGAGCACTTGATGTCAGCCGATGAAGCGATCAAGTACATGAAAGAGTACGCGAAGAAGACCTACGGTCGGCGCGGCAAATCGATCGTCGAGCTCAACTACAAGGCGATCGACGCCGGATATACGCACCTCGTCGAGGTGCCCGTTGATCCGAGCTGGGCCGTCCTCGAGGACGATCCGGTCGAGGTCAAGGACGCGAGACCGAGCTTCGTCAGTAAGATCGCGGACATCGTCAACGCCATCGAGGGCGATTCGCTCCCGGTCAGTGCCTTCCTCGGCTATGAGGACGCACACATCGAAAACGGAACGACCGCTTTTGAAAAGCGCGGGATCGCTAATTTCGTTCCCGAATGGAAGGAAGAGAACTGTATCCAGTGTAATCAGTGCGTCTTCGCCTGCCCGCACGCCGTCATCCGTTCCTTCCTCGCCGACGATAAGGAAGTCGCTAACGCTCCCGAAGGCACGAAGTTCATCGATGCCAGAGGCAAGGGCCTGACCGACTATAAGTACACGATCCAGGTCTCGACGCTCGACTGTACGGAATGCGGCGTCTGCGTCGAAGTGTGTCCGACCAAGGATAAGGCGCTCGTCATGGTTCCGATCGGTGATGAGCTCGCCAAGGGCGCACAGCAGACCGCGGATTACTTCTTCAACGAGGTAACCTATAAGAATGTCGGAACGAATAATCCTAAGAACGTCAGCTTCAACCAACCGCTCTTCGAATTCAGTGGAGCGTGTGCCGGTTGTGGGGAAACGGCCTACGTCAAAGTACTGACCCAGCTCTTCGGTGACCACATGGTGTTCGCCAATGCTACGGGCTGTTCCTCGATCTACGGCGCCTCCTTCCCTTCGGCACCCTACACGAAGAATGCTGAAGGCCACGGTCCGGCCTGGGCGAATTCCCTCTTTGAGGATAATGCCGAATTCGGTTTCGGTATGCACATCGCCTATGAGACCATGAGGGATCGCATCCAGACCCTGTTGGTCGACCACCTCGAGGAAATGCCCGAACCGCTCAAGGGCCTCGCGGAAGAGTGGCTCGAAAACCGCAAGAGCGCCGAGGTCACGAAACGCATCAAGGAACCCCTGATCGCCGAACTCGAAAAGGTCGACGCGCCCTACGCCAAGGAACTGCTCAGCATCAAGGACTATTTCGTCCGGATCTCGCAGTGGATCCTCGGTGGGGATGGATGGGCCTATGACATCGGATTCGGTGGGATCGACCACGTCGTCGCCAATACCGAGGATGTCAATATCCTCGTCCTCGACACCGAAGTCTACTCGAATACCGGTGGTCAGAGCTCGAAGGCCGCTCCGAGCGGATCGATCGCCAAGTTTACCGCTGCCGGCAAGGCCAACAAGAAGAAGGATCTCGCGGCCATGCTGATGAGCTACGGTCACGTCTATGTCGCCCAGGTTTCGCACGGCGCATCACCGGCCCAAGTGCTCAAGGCCTTCAAGGAAGCGGAATCATACGACGGGCCTTCGATCATCATCGGCTATGCGCCCTGTATCGAACACGGCATCAAGGGCGGACTCGCCAATTCCTTCTCGCAGGCGAAGCTCGCGACCGAATGCGGATACTGGCCGACCTTCCGCTACGACCCGCGCCGGACCGAGGAAGGCAAGAACCCGCTGCAGATGGACAGCAGGGAACCGGTTTGGGATAAGTATCACGACTACCTGCTCTCGGAAGCTCGCTACGCTCAGCTCGCGCAGATCAATCCCGATCACGCTGCCGCCCTGCTCGATAAGAACTTGCAGGACGCGAAGAAGCGCTGGAGGATGTATCAGCGCTACCTTAAAATGGACTATTCCCTGGATGAGTAGCGCACACATTCTTGAGTATCGCAAGAAAAGGCATCGCGCCTTTTTTTGTAAAATCGCTGACCGATACGTCTAAATGTTTGACAAAAGCGGAATTTCAAGTAAAATATAAACAAGTAAATAAAGGAGGAATTTCCTGAATGAAAAAGAAAAGGAAGAACATATTCTTTGCATTGATCGCTCTTATGTTTATCTTCACGCTCGCCTCGTGTGAAGGGATCGAAACCGATGGCGATGACATCGTCGCACCGGTTTTCGATGGCACCGAAGACATCGAGTATACGATGGGTGAAGATGTCCCTGACCTTCTCGAGGACGTGACCGCCATCGACCGTGTCGACGGCGATCTTACCGATTCGATCCAGGTCGATACCGGTGACCTCGATTTCGAAGTAGAGGGCGTCTATGACGTCACGTATTCGGTCACCGATAATGACGGGAATACGCGAACCGAAACGATAACCGTCACGGTCATCGAACCGGATGTCGACCGTGTTCCACCGGAAATCCTCGGTGCTAAGGACATCGAATACACGATCGGCGAAGAGCTGCCCGACTATCTCGAAGGCGTCACGGCCGAGGATTACTTCGATGGCGATCTCACCGATGAGATCGACGTCGATGATTCCGATGTCGACCTCGAGGAACCGGGGACGTATGACTTGACTTACACCGTTTTCGATGCCGCGGGTAACGTCCAGACCGAAACGGTCACCGTCACGGTCGAGGAATACGTCGTTCCCGAGAACGTTGAGAACCTGCAGCAAGACGTCGATAGTATCGACTGGGAATTCAACGAAACCTTCCCGTCTACGGGCGAAAACGGCACGTTCTTCTTCTGGGATAGCAGTGATCCTCGTGTCATCACCTCGCGCGGTTACGTGATCCGACCGGCGATCGGGGAAGAACCCGTCGATGTCACCCTCGAATTGACGGCGATCAACCAGGGCTACATCGAGCAGCACGAATTCGTCCATACGGTCATGCCGCGTGAAGAAGGCGTCGTTACCGACAAGCGCGTCCTATCCTTTACCGGAACGTCCGAGGAATACCCGGTTGACGACGTAGCGGAAACCGATGTCTACTATGTCAACGATGAGACGCTTCCCTACATGGATGTCGAAACCTTCCTGCTCATGCTCGAAGGCGTCCTCGATACCGAAATCCTTGAATTCAGCTATGACGACGACCTGCTAACGGTCAGCTATACCGTCGAATACGAGGACTATGACGGTACGATGGTCACCGATGAATTCTGGGCCGAGCTCGATTTCACGGCGAACACGGTAACCGTCAACTCGTTCGACTTCTTCGGATACTATATCGCGGAAACGGAAACCGACTTCGGTGAAGGTCTCAACTATGTCGATGCCGATTACATCGATGCCGATCCTGTTACGATCGACCTCAACCACTATCGCTTCGATCTCGTCCTCGATGAAACCGATGACGCCTACCTGATGCCCGTCCACCTGTTGAACCTGCTCTTCGTCGGTGATGTCTACTACGACGTCTATTACAACGGCGATGAACTCGTCGGCTTCGATACGTTCAGCCGTAGTGACGCCGACATCATCGAAACCGTTCGCGAAAGCTCGTTCAACGACACCGAACCCGACCTGACGATCCGCGAAGCGAACTTCCATTTCCTCGCGCTCGCCTTCGACCATTTCTATGGGCTCAGGCAGGACCGAGGGGTCGAAACGTATTACGACTTCCTCTATGGCTATGCCAATGACCTCATTACCCGCGACAATGAGGTACTGAGTGAAACGATGTTCGAGATCGCCTACGACTTGGACGATCTACATACCAGCCACACCTTCGGCGGTTACTATGCTCCCCTTAATTACTCGCGTGATCTATCGATCGATGACCTCGGACCGCGAGTCGAATCCTTCTACAATGAGCTCTGGGACTATGAGGATCAGCTCGAAGCCAAATTCGGATCGCTCGATTCGATCCCGAATGTCCGTTACATCGATGATGAAAAAACCGCGATCCTCTACCTACAGGGATTCGACGTCGATACCCCCAATCAGGTCAAGTCTCGCCTCGATAACATGCCTGAATCCGTCGAAAACGTCATCGTCGACCTGACCTATAATACCGGCGGCAATCTCGGTGCGGTTCTCCGTCTCTTCGGCTACATGACGGAAGACCAGATCAAGTATCACTCGCAGAACCCTGGTGACGGATCGGCAGTGACATATTACATCGAAAGCGACTACGACGCCTATGACTACAACTGGTTCGTCAGCACGTCGCCCGTTACCTTCAGTGCGGCCAACCTGATGGCCTCGATCGCTAAGGAACTCGGCATCCCGACGATCGGCTCGCGTTCGAGCGGCGGCGCATCCTCGATCGGCCTGATCATCTCGCCGACAGGTACCGCGATCTCCATGAGTACGAATAACGTCCTCAGTACCCGCATCGGTAATGAGACCGACGGATACATCTACTACAGCATCGAGGACGGTATCGCTCCGGATTATCCGATCAATGACATACTCGATGATGATGCTCTCGCAGCACTGATCGAATCCATCCTCTCCGAATAGAACCGTATCGGTCATTCTGCCGGCCATGGAAACATGGCCGGTTTTTTTTCGTTTTAAACAGCGAAAAAACGGATTGATAGGCGGTTTATCCGAAAAAAACGTGAATTTCGTCGCTATCTGTGGTATCCTATTGCTATAGAATGATTCTTTAGGTGAGTCACATGGCTGAGAAAAAGAAAATCCTCGAAGTCGAGAACCTGAAACAACACGAGCGCATCATAGCCGGCAGGCACGAGCTTACCGTCTTTCACGTCGACGGCATATCTTTCGATGTGTACGAAGGGGAAGTACTCGGCATGGCCGGTAATGATGGCGGAAGCAACCAGACGATCCTGCGCTCGATCATCGGGCTGCTTGACGTCACGGATGGAAGGATCCGCTTCGAAGGCCGGACGATCCGCGAGGGAACCCTGTCGCTCGAACAGGAAAAACGACGACTTAGTCAAATGCGTGACCGCTCCTGTTTCGCCCAGAATCCCAAACGGATGAAACGAAAGGCGATCAAGGATCGCGCCCGTGACGAGATCGCTGAAGCCAGGTATCGCTTTCAGGAAAAGCGCGCGATGACGATCCTCGATCGACAGGAAAAGATCGACCGGTTGAAGGAACAACTGCGGGAGATGACCGAACAAGGAGAACAGCTCTCCGAGATCGACAGTACGTCCAATCAGATCGTTCTAACCAAACAGGAAAGTCTCGACAGGATCACGATCGAGAAGGCTTTCATGGAAAAAAAGATCCGCGCCATCAAGGCCGAACGACGCAAGCAGCTCCTAGACCTCAAGGCGGATATCAAGGCCAATCCGCGCGCCTATCAGAAGGACCGGGCGAAGCTCAGGGAGCTCAAACAATCCTATGACCGTAAGATCGCGGACATCGACCGCCAGATCAGGCGGATCCACCGCGATAGACGCGCGCGAAAACAGCGAACATTCGAGCCGGGCATCCGCATGATTTTCAGTGACCCCCTGGCTTCTCTCGACCCGCGGATGACCGTCTATGAGAGCGTAGCCGAAGGCTTTAGGCTCCGAGGAATCAAAAAAGGACTGCGTGATCGCGTCCTTGAAGTTCTAGAACAGGTCGGATTGACCGCGGACCACCTCAACCGCTATCCCCATGAGTTTTCGAGCGGACAGTGCCAGCGGATCAGTATCGCTCGAGCGGTCGTCCTGAAGCCGCGTTTGCTGCTCGCCGATGAGCCGCTCCGCTCGCTCGACCGTCCGACTCAGGCCAGGATCATCGAGCTATTAGAGGACCTTAAGAAGATCTATGACATGTCGATCCTACTGGTTGCCAACGATCTCGAGATCCACAGGCACTTCAGCGATCGGCTCGCGATCACCTACTACGGTAAACTGGTCGAACTCGGTCCGACGGAATCGGTTTTCGCCCATCCGCTCCACCCCTACACGCGCACGCTCATGGATGCTCTGGGCGAAAAGCACGAGCGCAGGCGCAAGAAATCGGTGGCCTACGATCCCCTCAAGTCTCATCACTACGACCCGAAGGATCCCCCTCGTTGGGTAGAGGTTACCAAAGGGCACTTCGTCATGGCATCGAAGCGAGAGCTCGGATACCTGAAAAGACGGTACCCGGACATAAAAAAATGGACCTCATCATGAGGTCCTTTTTTGGGAGAATGACCCTTTTATGCTAAGCCTACGATGTGATGGCAGTCAGTCGAAGGCCAGCAAGGCGAGGTCAACGCCGCATATTGGGGGGAGAAAAATAGATGCTGTGGACGAAAGAAAAAGCTTTGCGTTCCACGGTTTCGATTATATAATATCGACCGACGCATTTTAAGCGCTATGCCTATGAAAACGTTTCCCTATTCGGATGCGTTCGCATAACCGGACATCTTAGCGTATGAATGGTAAAAATGTGCTCATTATTATATAATGGGAGTGTTGAATGAAGGAGGAACTCATGGCAAAACTCGAAGTCAAAGACCTTCACGTAGAGATTGAAGGCAAAGAAATATTGAACGGCGTCAACCTCGTCGTCAATTCCGGCGAAGTACACGCGATCATGGGACCGAATGGTGCCGGTAAATCGACTCTTGCTAGTGCCCTGATGGGGCATCCGAAATATCGTGTTACCGAAGGCAAAGCCTATCTGGATCAGGTGAACCTACTCGACCTCGAGGTCGATGAACGGGCTCGAGCGGGCCTGTTTCTCGCGATGCAGTATCCCGCTGAAGTTCCCGGAGTAACTAACAGTGACTTCATGCGCTCGGCTCTCAAGGCGACCAAACAGAAGGATATCAACGTCCTTGAGTTCGCGATGCAGTACGAGAAGGTCGTCAGTGACCTCAGGATGCGCGAGGACCTCGCGCACCGCTACCTGAACGAAGGCTTTTCCGGTGGCGAACGCAAGCGTAACGAGATCCTGCAGCTCAAAGTGCTCAGACCGAAGTTCGCGGTTCTCGATGAGATCGACTCCGGTCTCGACATCGACGCCCTCAAGGTCGTCGGTCAGAACGTCAGTGAGCTCGTCGACGACGAGTTCGGGTGCATCCTGATCACCCACTATCAGCGGATCCTCGACCACATCAAGCCCGATTTCGTCCACATCATGATCGACGGAAAGATCGTGATGAGCGGCGGGTGCGAACTGATCGAAAAGATCGATCAGAGCGGCTATGAGTGGATCGAAGACGAGCTGGGGATCGACCTAGGGGATGACGAAGCGTCATGAAAACCATCGAAATCAGGGGAGAAAAAACGACAGAACTGCCACCCGGATTTCGCTTTTCCGAGGGACGGTTAACGATCTCTGACGAAAGGACCGACTCCGATCCGATCAAGGTCGTGCTCGCAGGAGATTCGGAAGGGTCCCTAGAGGTTGTCGTTGCCAGGAACGCCGAGGCCAAAGTCCTCGTCGAACTGATCGGTAAACGAAAGGCTCCCGACAGTCACTTCTCGCTCTCACTGCAGGCGGAAGAAAACAGCAGTGTCAAGTACATCCTGATCGGCGAACTGAGCTCTTTAAAGGCAGAGCTCGAGCAGAAGATCATGGTGCAAAGAAACGCTCTCATCGAGGTGATCGGCGGATTCGTCAGCCATCGTCTTGATGCCAAGCTCCGGCTCGAACTCGCTAGCGAGGGCGCCGAAGCCAGGATCCGTTCGATCACCGTCTCGAGTCAAGATGACATCCAGAGCATCGACGTCTTCATCGACCATAGGGCGAAAAACACCTACGGCCTGATGGAAAACATCGGGATCGCCAACCGGAACGGACAGATCGTCCTAAACGGCGTCGAGAAGATCGAAAAGGGCATGAAGAGCGCCAACGCCCACCAGACGCTCAAAGGGATCATCATGTCCGATGAGGCGCTAGTCGAGGTGAACCCGATCCTGTTGATCGATGAATATGACGTACAAGCCGGTCACGGCGCGACGATCGGCAAGATCGAGGAACAAGTGCTCTACTATCTACAGAGCAGAGGTCTGACGCGTAGCGACGCCGAACGGTTGATCATCAACGGTCTGATCAAACCGGTCATCGATGAGATCGATGACGAGGCCGTCCGGGACCGTTTCGTCGAACGCGTCCATGCGAGGATATGATGGATACTAGCGAAATCAGGCGTTCTTTTCCGGTCTACCAGAAGGACCCGAATCTAATCTTTTTCGACTCCGCTGCCTCGTCGCTCAAGGTCAAGGATGCGATCGAACGCGTCCAGCACTACAATAACGAACTCGGCGTAAACGCGCATCGGGGTGCCTATTCGCTCGCCTATGAGACGACGAGTCTCTATGAGGATTCGCGGCGAGCGCTCGCTTCCTTCATCCGTGCTCACGAGGATGAGATCGTTTTTACCCGTGGCACGACCTCATCGCTCAACATGCTCGCATACGCCCTTATGGATCGGATCGAACCAGGCGATGAGATCATTACGAGCGAACTCGAGCACCACTCGTCGCTCTTGCCCTGGATGAACGTCGCCAGACGAAAGAAAGCCCGATTGATCTACGTCCCCCTGACCGCGGAAGGACGCATCACGGTCGAAGCCTTCGACTCGGTGTTGACCGATCGGACGCGCATCGTCGCCCTTACGCACGCATCGAACGTCATGGGGTATATCACCCCGATCGCGAGCATCGCTCGATCCGCCCATAAAAAAGGGGCGCTCGTCATTCTCGATGCCGCACAGTCGGCGCCGCACATGCCTCTCGACGTCCGCGAGCTCGACGTCGATTTCCTCGCTTTCTCCGGACACAAGATGTTCGCACCGACGGGCATCGGCATACTCTACGGCAAGCGAGAGATCCTAAATGCGTTGGATCCAGTCGAATTCGGCGGCGAAATGGTCGACCAGGTCGCTAAGGATCAGGTCATCTGGAAGGAACCCCCGCTTCGCTTCGAAGCAGGAACGCCCAATATCGCCGGCGTGATCGGTTTCCATGGCGCGATCGATTTCATCCGCCGTATCGGTTACGATCGGATCCATGAGCGGACCAAGAGCATACACGAATACACGGTCGCGAAACTGAAAGCGATCGATGGCGTGACCGTCTATAATCCGACATCGGAAAACCCGATCATCACGTTCAATATCGACGGCGTACACCCGCACGACGCGCAGACGGTGCTCGACCAGGAGCACATCGGTGTCCGAGCCGGACACCACTGCGCCCAGCTCGTTTCCCGCTTCCTCGGCGTTTCATCGACGATCCGTGCGTCCTTTCACGTCTATAACGACAGGCGTGACTGTGACGCCCTCATCGAAGGGGTCGTTAAAGCGAGAGATTTCTTCAACGCCTTTTGAACATAGAAGGGATGCGTGATTCATGAACATCGAAAACCTTTATCGGCAGGTCATCATGGAACACTACAAGAACCCGCGAAACAGGGGTCTCGTCGATGACCCGAGCTATCTGACCGTCCACATGAACAACCCGAGCTGTGGGGATGAGCTCACCGTTCAGGTGAAAGTGGAAAACGGCGTGATCACCGACCTCAGACAACAGGGTACCGGCTGTTCGATCTGTTGTTCGAGTGCGAGCGTCATGACCGAAACGCTGAAAAACGAAACGACTGACCGCGCCCTCAGGATCATCGAGCAGTACTATGAGATGATCAAGGGCATGCCCTATGATCCCGAGATACTCAAGGGCGACGCCCTTGTCTATCAGGGCGTCTCGCAGTTCCCGGCCCGCATAAAATGCGCTACGCTCGCCTGGAAAGCCTGTGAGAAGGGGATCCACAAGATCGAGGAGGAGGCATAGTATGGACGAAAACAAAAAGAAGATCGACGAGATCGTCGGTCAATACCGATACGGATTTCACACCGACTCGAAGGCTATCTTTGACACCGGTAAGGGCATCAACGAGGAGGTCGTCCGGGCGATCAGCGCCCACAAGAACGAGCCCGAATGGATGCTCGAATACCGCTTGAAGAGCTTTCGCACCTTTAAAAAGCTAGCGAACCCGAGCTTCGGACCGGATCTATCATTCATCGACTTCGACCAGTTCACCTACTTCCTACAGGCGAGCGATCGAGCCGAGCGGAGCTGGGATGACGTCCCGTCGGAGATCAAGGATACGTTCGAAAAGCTCGGTATACCCGAAGCCGAACGGAACTTTCTTGCCGGCGTATCGACGCAGTTCGAAAGCGAAGTCGTCTATCACAACACGATGAAAGAGCTCGATGAACTCGGGGTCATCTATGTCGATACCGACACGGCGCTCCGGGAATACCCGGAGCTCGTCAAGAAGTATTTCGGAACGGTTATCCCCCATACCGACAACAAGTACGCCGCCTTAAACGGTGCCGTCTGGAGCGGAGGATCCTTTATCTACGTTCCGAAGGGCGTACGAGTACCCAAGCCGTTACAGTCCTATTTCCGTATCAACAGCGACCAGATGGGGCAGTTCGAACGGACGCTCATCGTCGTCGATGAGGGCGCTTATGTCAACTACGTCGAAGGCTGTACGGCACCGATCTATTCGGAGGATTCCTTGCATGCAGCAAACGTCGAGATCGTCGTCAAGAAGGACGCGACTTGTCGCTACACGACCATTCAGAACTGGTCGACGAACGTGATCAACCTCGTGACCAAGCGGGCTTTCGTTTATGAGAACGGACACATGGAGTGGATCGACGGCAACATCGGAAGCAGCGTCAACATGAAGTACCCTTCCTGCATCCTGCTCGGTGAACGGGCTAAGGGCACGACGATTTCCATCGCTTTCGCCGGTAAGGACCAGGTGCAGGACGCCGGAGCTCGGATGATCCACGTCGCGCCGAACACGACATCGACGATCATTTCCAAGTCGATCAGTCGCGGTGGCGGCTCGGTCAACTACCGTGGCAAGGTCGACTTCGGCAAAAAGGCCAAGGGCGCGAAGGCCCACGTCGAGTGCGATACGATCATCCTCGATGACGAGTCATTCAGCGATACGATACCGACCAATATCGTCAGGAACAGCGACGTCTTTCTCGAACACGAAGCGACGGTATCCAAGATCAGCGAGGAACAGCTCTACTACCTGATGAGTCGTGGTCTTACCGAGGAAGAAGCGACGGAAATGATCGTCATGGGCTTCATCGAACCCTTCGCCAAGGAACTACCGATGGAATACGCGATCGAACTGAACCAGCTCATCAAACTGGAAATGGAAGGTTCGATCGGATAGAGTAAAAAGGATATTTGGACGGCTCCAAATATCTTTTTTATGATAGAATGGATGGTAAGGAAGTGATGTCATGAAGCGCGTCTTTCTCTTCGTTCTATTCGCCGCGATCCTCTCGCTTACCGCCTGCGACAACGAGGAACACTATGAGGAATTGCTCAGCGACTACGAGACCCATCTCGAGGACCAGCAGGCCGCCTATCAAAGGATGAACCGATACCTAAACGAACTTTCGAGCGACGTCGTTTCTTCGGCGGTCGCGATCTATAGTTTCGGAGAGACGACGCAGAGCGGTTCGGGCGTCATCTTTGAACAGGATGAGAGCTACTACTACATGCTCACCAACTACCACGTCGCCTACCAACGGTTCCCCCGCTCACCGGCCTATCGGGTGCACGACCATCTCGGCGATAGCTATGACGCCTCGCTCGTCTACCGCGATTCGGACTATGACCTTGCCGTCCTGCAGTTCGAAAAGGGTCGGACAGAGCTCGAACCGATCGACTTTGCAGAAGACGATCTCGCCGCCGGGGAACACGTTACGATCATCGGGTTTCCGGAGCGCCAGATCAACGCCATCACGATGGGCAGAGTCAACGGGTATGAGCGCATCGAGATCAGTGATGTCGACGCCGAGATCGTTTCGATCGACTTCGACGTCATGAGCATGGATGCCCCGGTCAAAGGCGGGAGCAGCGGCAGCCTCGTCGTCAATGAGAGATACGAGCTTTCCGGCATCCTTTTCGCCGGAACGATCTCGGGTTCGGATTTCACGGAGAGCTATGCCCTGCCGCTCGGCGAAGTCCTCTCGTTTATCGCCGACTACGAAGAGACGCTCGAAAGCGGTGATGATGATGCGTAGGTCGATTCTGATGCTAGTGCTTTTGCTGATGACGCTCGCGCTTTCGAGCTGTTCGGAAGCGTTCGAATGGATCGTATACGACCCCGACTACCTCCTTTTGCGCGACGACTATGAGAACTATCAGAACAAGGAGGTCGACGACCTCGACGACCTCGCCCGCTTCATCAATCGGGTGACGCTCGAGACTTCGCGTTCGAACGTCATGATCGAAGCGAGCGTCTATGACGATGAATCCCTGCTCGAAAGGCGCCGTGGTTCAGGCGTTGTCATTCGCATGGACGAGTCATCTACCTATGTGCTGACGACGCTCGACCTACTCGAAAAGGACGAGGGCGAGACGCTCGACCTTTCGGTAAACGACTATCTTCTCCGTGAGCACAGCGCCTCGATCGAGGCGCAGAGCGAAGAACAGCGATTGGCACTGCTAAGAATCAAGAAGTCGAGGAGGGACGCTCTACCGGTCATCGACCTCGCCGAGGAAAGACCGCGCGTAGGCGAACAGGTGCTTCTGATCGGCTTCCAGGCGCAGGTGATCAATGCCATCAATCTCGGGATCGTCACCGACTATCGGGATGACGTTAGAGCGGGATACGAACTGATGGAAACCGATATTCCGAGCGATGACTACGGCCTCGGTGGCGCGCTCATCGACACGAACCATGACATGGTCGGCATCCTCACCCTGATCGTAAACGACGAAACGGCCACCGCATACGCTGTCACGCTCTTTGGCGTCAAGGACTTCCTTTCGACGGTTTTCTAGGCGGGTTTTGCTAGGGTTTTGCACAGCTCGACGACATAGGCGTAGTAGGCGTTCGGGGCATAGTTCTTTCCGTGTAAGAAATAGGCCCTGTCATGCGCGCTATCGTAGATGACGTTGATCATGCTGATCCGGTGTCCCTTGTGCGTTTCGAATACGACCTGGTCCGCTTTTTCGATGCGTTTCTTGTCCTTATAGTTCCCGGCTTTGATCTGGATGATCGAGTGGTTCTTATACCGGATCTTTGCTTTCATCGCCATGTCCTCGACGTCGTTTACGGCGGAAACGAGCTTGGCGTCGTCGTAGTCGATGGCGTCGTTCTTGATGATCGTTATGACCTCGAGCATCGTTCTTCTCGTCGCTAGATCGCGCTTGTCCTTGGTCGTCCGATAGAACAGGACGTAGGACCCGTAGTCCTTGAACGGCTTGAATCTCTCGGCATCGAGACGCTTTTGAAAGCTTTTACCGACGAGATCCTGTTTCGTCCGAATGGACGGCGCAGCGTCATCCTTGAGTCTCATGAACCCATAGATCTGGTTATAGTAAAAGATGCGGGGGCTGATCCATAGGAAGATGCCGAGCTGGACGATGACGAGCACGACGAGGATCGAAAGTTTCTGATCGAATGAAAGCGGCGTCAGCAAAAGGCCGATCACGGCGAGTATGAAAACGATCCAGGTGAGGCCGATCAGCCGTAGATAGAACCTTTGTTTTTTACGAATGTCTTCCATGTTTACCTCCTTATCAGACAATACGATTATAACATGGAAACCAAAATGGGATGGTTGCGATGTATCGATACGTACTGATCGAAAGTAAATACGCGACGCAGATCAATCAACCGCTAATCCTTTCGCTGTTCGCCGAGGATATCGCGATCGATGGCACCGAGGAAACCGAGCGTTCGCTCGTTCTTTTCTATCAGCACGAAACCGACGCCTCCTTTTTAGATATCGTATTGAACATCATGAGCGACACCTTCGTCGACCTTCGTATCTACGTGTCCCATACCTTTCCTTCCGTCGAAGCGAGGGACGCGCAACTGGACTTTGTCAAAAGGTTGCTGGCAAGAATCGATTTCAACCGCTACGTCTATCTCGATGATCGCGTCCTCGTCAAGGAGAATCTCCACCGGATCGACCGCGAGATCAGGTCGTTCATGCTACGGAAGTACGCCGACGACCAGGCGATGAAGGAGACGATCAAGTCCTATCTCGAAGCGAACCAGAACATGAGCGTTACCGCCAAAAGGCTGTTTTTACATCGGAATACGCTCAACCAACGGATCGATAAGTTCCAGCAGGTCACCGGATTCGATCCGCGACGCTTCACGGATGCCTTTCTGATCTATCACCTCATCTCCTAAAAGTGTGCACGCTGCACATTTTTTTAGCGGAAGGACCCTGTTATAATGGTGTTAGACAACAAAAATTAGGATCAGAAAGGAAACATGCCCATGTCAACGCTATATCTTAAGGATATCAACAAGGTCTATCCGAACGGCGTCCAGGCCGTCTTCGACTTCACCCTGAAGATCGACGATAAGGAATTCATCGTTTTCGTCGGTCCATCGGGTTGCGGGAAATCGACGACGCTACGCATGATCGCTGGCCTCGAGGAAATCACCTCGGGCGAGCTCTACATCGATGACGAACTCATCAACGATAAGGCACCGAAGGACCGGAACATCGCCATGGTCTTCCAGTCCTACGCCCTCTATCCGCACATGACGGTCTACGACAACATGGCCTTCGGTCTCAAGCTAAGAAAGGTACCGAAGGACGTCATCAACGAGAAGGTAACGGAAGCGGCTGAGATTCTCGGTCTCGTTCCCTACCTGAAGCGCAAGCCGAAGGCGCTCTCCGGTGGCCAGAGACAGCGCGTCGCCCTCGGTCGTGCCATCGTACGTAACGCCAAGGTCTTCCTGATGGACGAACCGCTTTCCAACCTGGATGCCAAGCTCCGCGTCCAGATGCGCGGTGAGCTGATCAAGCTCCACAAGAAGATCGAAACTACGACCATCTACGTCACCCATGACCAGATCGAAGCCATGACCATGGCCGACCGGATCGTCGTCATGCGCGACGGCTACATCATGCAGGTCGGTACGCCGAAGGACATCTACGACAACCCGAACAACCTTTTCGTCGCCGGCTTCATCGGTACGCCGCCCATGAACTTCATCCACGGCAGCGTGGACGAAAAGGGGATCTTCACCGCCGGTCAGCACACGATCAAGATCCCGGAGGACAAGTTCGAGATCGTCAAGGAAAACCGTATGATCGGTAAGGAAATCATTCTCGGCATCCGTCCGGAGGATATCCACGATACCGAAGTCGTCATGAAGACGTACCCGGAAGCGGTTCTAGATGTCAAGGTCGACGTCGCCGAGCTGCTCGGAGCTGAAACCAACATCTTTACCAACATCAACAACGACCACATCTGTGCGAGCGTCGATGCTCGTGCCGACATCTCCATCGGTAATCGGATCAAGCTCGCCCTCGATATGAACAAGTGTCACTTCTTCGATCCCGAAACCGAACAGCGCCTCGTCGTCGACATCAACGAACTGATCGAGCGTAAAGCGGCGACGATCGAGAACGTACCCAAGAGCGACGAAGGAAAGATCTAAAGGCCTCAGGGCCTTTTTTCTTTGTTACAAGATGGTCGAATACATCGAAAACAACGCCTACGGGGCCGTCATTGTCGAAAACGGGAAACCCATCCAGACGAAACGGACGAATCTAGCCGTCATCCGTGACATGTGCTTGGACCGGCTCTTTTCCTATGAGGGCTACGTCAAAGCCGTTAGGAAAAAGATCGGGATCTGCTACCGGATCCCCGTCTATCTCGATGATGAGAACGCCTTCTTTCCGACGCGACGGACGCGGGACTTCGCTAATATCTGGGTCAACGCCGAGGCGATCAAAGGCATCACGGAACACGGCTCAGGCATTCTGATTCTGTTCCGTTCCGGGTCGAAAAAGGAACTCAGGATTTCGCGTTCGCGGGTCATGCGGGCGATTACCGTCCTTCAGGAGATCCGAAAGGCGAAAGTAAAGCACTTTCATGACCATTGATATAGAAAAGGAGTCCGATTAATGGTATAATGAATACGATGAAAAAACGTTGATAATACGGACATAGGAGGCCTAAATATGGCAAAAAAAACCGTTAAGGACATCGCGATCAAAGGCAAAAAAGTACTGATCAGGGTCGATTTCAACGTCCCGCAACAGGATGGTAAAATAACCGATGAGAATCGGATCGTCCAGGCTCTTCCGACGATCAAGTACGTGCTCGAACAAGGGGGAAAGGCGATCGTTTTCTCGCATCTCGGCCGGATCAAGAAGGAAGAGGACAAGGCCGATAACAGCCTTTCGATCGTCGCTGATCGTCTGAGCGAGCACCTGGGTATGCCGGTTACTTTCATCCCGGAAACGCGCGGTAAGGCACTCGAAAAGGCGATCGACGAACTGGAAAACGGTCAGATCCTCATGTTCGAGAATACGCGATACGAGGATCTTGACGGTAAAAAGGAAAGCAAGAACGACCCCGAACTCGGCCGCTACTGGGCATCCCTCGGTGACGTTTTCGTCAACGACGCCTTCGGAACGGCGCACCGTGAACACGCCTCGAACGTCGGGATCGCTACCCATATCAAGGAGACGGTTGCCGGTTTCCTGTTGGAAAAAGAGATCCGCTTCATCGGCGGAACGCTCGAGAACCCCGATCGTCCTTTGGTCGCCATCCTCGGTGGCGCCAAGGTCTCGGATAAGATCGGCGTCATCCGGAACCTCCTTAAAATCGCCGACCATATCCTGATCGGCGGCGGAATGGCCTATACGTTCTTCAAGGCTCTGGGTTATGAAGTAGGGACGAGCCTGCTCGAAGCGGACAAAGTCGAGCTCGCTAAGGAACTCCTGACGGAAGCTGAGGGTAAGATCCTGCTCGGTAAGGATGTCGTAACGGCGAAGGAGTTCGACAAGGATAGCGAAAAGAACATCCGTAAGGTCACGGAAATACCTGCCGATGAGATGGGCATGGACATCGGTCCCGAGACGATCGAACTGTTTACGAACTACTTGAAGGATGCGCGTACCGTCATCTGGAACGGGCCTCTAGGCGTCTTTGAGTTCCCGCGTTTCGCCGTCGGTACCAAGGCGATCGCCCAGACGCTCGCCGGATTGAAGGATCAACTGACGACCATCATCGGTGGCGGTGACTCGGCTGCCGCAGTCATCCAGTTCGGACTCGCCGATGACTTCACGCATATTTCGACCGGCGGAGGAGCCTCACTCGAATACCTCGAAGGCAAAGTGCTCCCCGGCATCGACTGCGTCCTCGACCGCTCATGAACCTGGGGAAAAAGATCCGCGCCCTTAGACTCGGAAACGACCTGACGCAGGAAGAACTGGCCAGCCGTCTCGAACTGACGAAGGGATACATCTCGCAGATCGAGAACAATCTGACCTCTCCCTCCCTCGAAACGCTCTTCTCGATCCTCGAAGTGCTCGGAACGGACGTGCACGAGTTTTTCGCTCACGAAGTCGAACAGACGCACGTCTTCAAAAAGGAGGACTTCTACATCAAGGAAAACGAACAGCTCAGGCACAGGATCAGCTGGATCGTTCCGAACGCGCTCAAGTATGAAATGGAACCGATCATCATCGAGCTAAAGCCCGGTGGGCAGTCGGTCATCGATGACCCTCATCCCGGAGAAGAGTTCGGATACGTGCTCGAAGGACAGGTCACGCTCTTCCTGAATAAAAAGCGCTATATCGTCCGACGTGGTGAAACCTTTTACTACCAGGCCAGCAAGGAACACTACCTGATGAATACGAGTGAGCACCGCGCGAAAATACTGTGGATCAGCACCCCACCAATGTTCTGATAAAAGGAAGGTAAATACATGGAAAAAGAAATTGTAATCAAGAGTACGACCGGTCTACACGCTACTCTCGCGGCTAAAGTCGTGCAAGCGGCTTCCAAGTATGCCGTCGAGATCGAGCTCCACTACCAGGACAAGGTCGTCGATCTCAAGTCGATCCTCGCGCTCATGTCGCTCGCCGTACCTCACGGTGAAAACGTACGCATTGTCGCCCGCGGACAGCGTGCGGAAGAAGCGATCCGCGACGTATCGACCATCCTCGGTTAACGATGGAACGCAAACCGATCATCGCCGGTAACTGGAAGATGTATAAAACAAAGGATGAGGCGATCGCCTTCATCTACGCGGTCAATCTTTCGGTACCGAGCAAGGAAGACGTCGAAACCGTCATCTGTGCACCCGCCATCTTTCTCAGGGATCTCGTCAAGCGTGAAGGAGAGAACCTGCGCATCGGTGCTCAGAACATGCACCAGGCAGACGAAGGGGCCTACACGGGCGAAATATCCGCGCCCATGCTCAAGTCCTATGGCGTCGAATACGTCATCCTCGGGCATAGCGAACGGAGGAACTATGACCACGAGACCGATGAACTCGTCAACAAGAAGCTCCGTACCGCCATCAATCACGACCTGACGCCGATCGTCTGCGTCGGCGAATCGCTGTCGATCCGGGAAGCGGGAACGACCGATGAGTTCGTAGCGGATCAGGTCCGGAAAGCCTACCTCGATGTCCGGGCGGGTCAAGCTCTAAAAACGGTGATCGCCTACGAACCGATCTGGGCGATCGGTACCGGTAAGACGGCGACACCCGAACAGGCGAACGAAACGATCAGAAGCATCCGAAAAGTAATCGCCGAGCTCTACTCCGATGAGGTCGGGCGATCCATCAGGATCCTCTATGGCGGGTCGGTCAATACCAAGAACGTCGACGCCCTACTGGCGGAAAGCGATATCGATGGTGCGCTCGTCGGTGGCGCTTCGCTCGATCCGGAATCCTTTCT
>JBKHFR010000014.1:0-21404 GCA_046540115.1 Acholeplasmataceae bacterium
CGTGTCTGATGACACCGTCATCCTCGACGCGAAGATAGTATCTACCATCGGATTCGTAGATCTGATCGGTCTTGATAAAGGGCGTCAGTCCCTCTTCGCTCTGCCTGATATTATCCTCGTTGAGTTCTTCGGTTAAGATCGTCGTCTCAACGAATTCTTTTTTATTGTCTCCCTCTTCATCGGCTACTCTCCGCTCGCGGTAGTAGAGGTCTTCCTCTTGGTCGTAGTAGAGCGTTCCGCGTCGATCGATGTGGACGCGTTCCCGATCGGCGAAATCGTCAGCTCGGAAGCGCTCCGGATCCCTTGCGAGCAGCTCCGAGAGTTCCGTATAGCGAGGCGGGTTATTTTCTTCTAAGTCCTCAGCTAGAAACGATATGAACCGTTCTTCATTGAGGTTTTCTGCACCACCGATCTCCTCGAGGTATTCCTCGAACGGTTCATAGGGATCATCGTTAAACAGATACTCGGCCATGAACGTATCCCGGAAGTAGTTGTCACCGAAATCCTCACCCGGTAGTTTGTCGTAGGCTTCGGTCTCCTCGAAGTATGAGCTCGTGCCGATTTCGATCCCGACGAATCCGACAAAAACAATAAAAAAGAACAGGGCTTTGAGCAACTGTAGGTTAAGGAGTTGCCCGAATCCCCAGATGAATCCAGAAGCAACGGCTTTTATGGTGCTAAAATATTTCATGATTGCCTCCAAATAATAACCCAATGAGGGCGGCACGACGTGCCGCCTTCATCGGTTATCATACTGATCTAGTGTCGGTTCTCTACCTATCCTGACAGGCCGGCGAGAGCTTCATAGGAATCTTCCGCTTCTGCGGCTGCTTCGGAAGGCTCGACGTCGTTGTTCCAGACGTCGATGATCATGCTTTCACCTGGTCCCCAGTAGTGCGTGACCTGAGGAATGGTCGGCATCGGAACGGATGTTTCGAGCTGTTCGGACATACCGAGCAACAGTTCATCATCGGCAACACCAGGAATAGCATTGGCGTATTCCGGCGTGAGCGCCGGGAATTTACCCTTCATCTCGTACTGTAGTTCCATCGCGATGTCGGAATTGAGGAATTCGACGAACTTGATGGCATCCTCAGTATTATCGGAATACTTGTAAACAGCTGCCATCATCGCGCCAGCGAAAGTACGCGTCGGCATGTCTTCGCCATCGACTTCGATCGACGGCATCTGGGCGACGCCGTAGTTCAGGCCGGCATCCTTATAGGCTTCGTGGTTCCACGGTCCGCCGATGACATAGGGGATCTTACCCTCTTCAAAGAGCGTACCGCCACCGATCGAGTCGTGCGAACCGTTACCGGTCGTGCGTGGTCTTAGTTCGCTATCCATCCATTCGAGAGCAGGAACTGCATCCTCGAAACCGACGGCACTCGGATCATCGAGGTTCGGTCCGAACGGATAGAAGTCAAAGGCAGAATAGATCGGTTGCATGAAATAGCTGTCGGCCCAGTGGCTCGACGTACCGAGGTAATACCAGCCCTTTTCGGCGTTGGTCTGTTCGGAATCATCGGCTGCGTCCATTTCATTCCAGTCATCCGCTGCGGCGAGGAGCTCTTCGAATGTTTCGGCCGGTTCAGGGACGAGATCCTTGTTATAGTATAGGCCGATCGACTCGACGGACATCGGAACGGCGTAGAGCCTTTCAACGGCATTCGGACTATCCGGATCGAAAGGATTCTCTTCGGCGCCTTCGTCATAGGATACGGTCGCGATGCTCATACCGAGTTCGTGAGCGCGTCCTTCGAGAAGATCACGCGTGGAATTCGGAAGCGGCAGAACCAGGTCCTCACGGATCGCCTGAGCGAGGTGGTCATGCGGGAACTGGAATACGTCCGCACCGTTACCGGATGGACCGAATGTCTTCAACAGTTCGCGGGCATCGACGCTACCCATGTGCTGGTGTTCGACGACGATGTCCGGATGGACCTTGTTGAATTCCTCGATGACTTCTTCCATGTATTCGCCGTTTTCATCGTCGATCCAGACGCGAATCCGGCTCTTTTCGACGAATGTGTCACTGAAATCGATGACTTCGCCCTCATTTACGGGTTCTGAACAAGCGGCTAAAGTGAGCACGCCCGATAGAACGAATAACACTAACAATAGTTTTTTCATGTGCGTGCCTCCCTACTCAGTTTTCGAAACTCTGAAGATGAACGTTTCGTCGGTGACGTTGCCCCATTCATCTTCAACTCGTAATAGGATCGTATAATCCCCTTCTTCGCGCGTATCCAGGACGGAGTAATCGCCTTTCGGTACGTATACGAATGCTGTCAGGTCGCCATCGCGATTGTCCTCGACTCTAAAGCGCGGGAACAGGCTCTGATCGAACGGTTTACCCCATTCGACGTCGATGACGCGGTCATCCGGTTCCTCGCCGACGATAGCGGACGGAGAGATGAAGTTCAGAACCGGTGCTTCCCGGTCAAGGTCGAGTTCGATCGAAGCCTCGACGTTACCTTCGTCCAGTCCGAGGTCGAAGAAGAGCTCATAGTCCTTCGTGTTGTCGAGCTCATGGCCCTCAGCAAGAATGACGACGAAATCCGATAGCGTATCATTGGCTGCGAAGTCGACGCGTTCGATTTCGAGCGGATCCTCGCTATAGGTATCCTCATCGAGGACTTCATGAACAGCGAACCAACCCTCGATCGTCTCGGTCGCCTCTTCCTTGTCGTCGGCATCCGGATAAGGTGAAGCGACGGTAGAGCTCGTCCTAACGATGATCGTGTTCGGATCGACGGCATAGGTGCCTTCCTTCTCTTCATTGTCGAAAGGCATCAGCTGGAATGAGAAGGCCATCTCTGCGAATGACTCGGGATCATTATAGAAGACGTTGTCATTCGCCGTGTAGGCATTACCCTTGCTTACTACGTAGGCAACACCGACTTCACCATCCGCGTAACCATCGATCGCCTCTTCGGCTAGGACATCGCCGGTCTTCTTGTTTTCATCTCCGCCAGCATAGACCAGTAAACCGGCTCCTTCGGCTTCCGCATGGAGCATGCCTGCCTTGACGTCATAGTCAGAAGCTGCGACACCGGCCTTGGTGAAGACATCCGACGGTGTTCCCCACTCAGAACCGTAGTCCTGCCAATTCCAGGCGTGAACGCCGAGTTCTTCCTCATATGCTCCGGATGGGTCATAGTAGACGAGGAGCATGTTCGGCATGTCGTTATCAGCGACATAGTAACCCGGATCGTCGTCGGTCGTCGCGGCGCCTTCAAAGACGTAGACGTGTACCGTTTCTCCTTCGACGAGTACGCCCGAGTCGATCAGAACGTCACCGGTCAACTTGCGGTCCCAATTGGGTCCTCCATCTTCCCAGTAGACGGCGATGAATCCGATGTCTCCGCCACCTAGAGCGATGTCATCGTATTCGAAGTAAACACCGAAGTCATCTTCGCCATCGTACGGTTTTCCCTCGGCACCGCCCCAACCATGAGAGCCAAGTCCTTCGTAGTCAGCTTCCCAGGACTGGAAGTGGACGACGAGATTCCCGGTTCCCTCTTCAGACGCATAGATCGTCGTGCCGATCACAGCGAAAGCGAGAATGCCGAGAAATAGCGATAGTAATACTTTCTTCATTTTTTTCCTCCTTTGATCTTCATGGAATGAGTCATCACTCCTGATATCCTTATTCTATCACAAATGATACGATTTATGTAAACGCTTTAGCTCCGGGTATACTTGTGCAACCGTTTTCCTTTTGAAATCGCTATCATTTTCGACCGGTTCCCCGTATCAATCGTGATATCATATAGACAAAGGAGGTCATGACCTATGAAAAAAATACTGTTTTCCATGATGCTCGGATTTACGCTCATCGGACTGAACATCACGAGCGAAGCGAGCGAGTTGCCGACGTCGCTCGTCATCCACTACTATCGCTACGATGGTGACTATACGGACTTCAACTTCTGGATGTGGGAAAGCGAGCCCGAGTCGCTCGGGGGTATCCAGCACGACTTTGACGTCGAGAACGTCGATGAATACGGCGTCTACCACGTCGTCGACCTAGAAGAGTACTACCCGGATGCCACGGAAGTCGGCATCATCATCAAACAGGGCAGCGGCTGGGAAGGCTACCGTGAGGTCGGTGGTGACCGTTTCATCGACCTGACCGAAGTCGAGGTTAAGGGCGGTGTCGCTCACGCCTATTTCGTCGAGCAGGATCCGGATATCGGCCTATCGGATAGCGATCTCGAAGCCAATATCCCTGACTATCGCGACCGGATCCTTACCGCCGTCTTCGCCACCGATATGGACGTCGAGGCCACGCTAACGGCCATCCCTGAGCTCGGCTATGAGATCCATGAGGACGGTGAAAGCATCCTGTCCGTACCAGAGTCTTCGTCGAGAACGATCGACGTATCCCTAGAGGACGTCGATATCGCCAAGAACTATACGCTCGTCGTCCATTTCAACGCGGACCGGACCGACGAGAAGACGATCTCGCTACAGAACCTCTACGATACGAACGAATTCGAGGAGCTCTATACCTATGACGGCACGCTCGGCGTAAGCTTCGAAGACGAGTTCACCGTCTTCCGTCTCTGGGCTCCGCTATCGGAATCCGTCTCGCTCAACCTCTATCATCAGGGCCATCCCGACTATGACGACGAGGGCAATGAGGCGAGCGAAGAGACGCCCTATGAGACGCACATGCTCTATCCGATCGAGAACGGAGCCTGGGAAGTGAGACTGACCGGCGACTACCTTTCCGACTACTATACCTTCACGGTAACGAACAACGGCGTCGCGGAAGAGGTCACCGATCCCTACGCCTATTCGACCGGTGCCAACGGACAGCGCGCGATGATCGTCGACTTTGAGGAAACGGATCCGGAAGGCTGGACCGAAAACGACCGTCCCGACACGATCCGCTCCCTGACCGATTATATCGTCTACGAGCTGCACGTCCGTGACCTGACGAGCCACGAATCCTGGCAGGGTACGGAGAACTACCGCGGCAAGTTCATGGGCTTGACCGAAAAGGGTACGACCTATCGCTCGGATGACGCGACGGTAACGACCGGTCTGGACCACATCGCGGAACTCGGCGTCAACGCCGTTCAGCTCCTACCGATCTTCGATTTCGGTTACGTCGATGAGATCGAAGCCTTCCAGGATCCGAACTATGCGAACATCTTCAACTGGGGCTACATGCCCTACCACTTCAATACGCTCGAAGGGTCCTACGCCACGAACCCGTTCGACGGTGAAGTGCGGATCGAGGAGTTCAAACAGGCCGTTAAGGCGTTGCATGATTACGATATTCGTGTTATCATGGATGTTGTTTACAACCATACGGGCGAATCGGAAACGTCGAATTTCCATAAGATCGTTCCCGGCTATTACCACCGCCTGACCGAAACCGGTGGCTTCAGCAATGGCTCGGGCACCGGAAACGAGACCGCGTCCGAACGCTCGATGATGCGCAAGTTCATGCTCGATTCCGTCGAATTCCTAGCGACCGAATACAACCTGTCCGGTTTCCGTTTCGACCTCATGGCGCTCCATGACGTCGAGACGATGAGCCAGATCCAGTCGCTGCTCGAATCGATCGACCCGACGATCGTCGTCTACGGTGAACCGTGGATGGGCGGAGAAAGCCCGCTCGATGAGGGTTTGCGCGCTGATAAGGAAAACCTTTCCGACATGACCGACGTAGGCGCCTTTAACGACGTTACGCGCGATGCCCTAAAGGGTTCGGTCTTCGAATACGGGGACCCGGGTTGGATCCAGGGTGAGGCCACGTTCGATACGAATAACGGCATCCGCTACGGCATCGTCGGCGGGATCGAACATCCCGACTATTCCGGAGTAGATCCGTGGCACCTCGATCCCAATCGGATGGTCAACTACGCCTCGGCCCACGACAACCACACGCTCTACGATAAGTTCATGCTGACCGGGCTTAGCGGCTCAAGGAACCGCAACCGGGTCAAAGCGATGCAGATCCAGTCGAATGCCGTCGTGCTGGCTTCGCAGGGCATATCCTTCCTGCACGCCGGCGTCGAGTTCATGCGCTCGAAGCCCTTGGAAGAAGGCGGTTATGACCACAACTCCTATGAGTCGCCCGACAGCGTCAATCAGCTCCGCTGGGATCGCAAGGCGCGCTACGTGGACGTCTTCGAATACTACAAGGACCTGATCCAAATCCGCCGATCGTTCGATCACTTCCGGATGGATGATGCCGATTCGATCCGTTCGCGCCTGAGCTTCCTCGCCACCGATCAGAATGATCAGGCCATCGCCTATCGGATCGCCGGAGAGGACAATGGACCCGAACTCGTCGTCGTCCACAGCGGTAATCCGAGCGGCGGACTGACCCACGTCGAACTGCCCGCCGGCAAGGATTACGACATGCTGACCTACGCCGAAGCGAGCGATCCGAACGGCCTCGAAGTCATCAGCGGGGACCTATACGTTCCTAGCAACACCTCGGTCATCCTTGTCGAACGGACCGAGGAACGCATTACGATCGCCGACGACGTCGTCGAGATCGATCCGGGTGACGCCTTCGATCCGGAAGAAAACGTCACGGTCAATCGCGACGACTATCCGGATCTCGAAGTCCACTACTCGAGCGGACACGACGTCGACCGACCGGGTGAACATACGATTACGGTTGCTGTCACGGAGCCGTTCGGCCGGACGACGCACTACTACTACGTTTTGCGCGTCAGGGGCGGCGAGTATGACGTCAATCTCATTTATCCGAATTAGGAGGGACATACCATGAAAAAAATTATTACGATCATTATGGTTCTAGTCGCGCTGATCGCCTTAGTCGGCTGTAACGGCGGTGAGGATGATACTTTCGATGTCAACGTCGTCAATGAACGGCACGGATTCGATACGATCGACGTTCACGTCGTCCTGCCCGAACCGATCACGGACATGGATGCCCTCGAAGAGATCACCAACGACATCGCGAATAAGAGCTATCAGGATAACTTCTCGAGAATCGGAACCGAATCCTACACGCTCACCGTTTATCTCTATGAGAGCGAGGACGACTACGAGGATGATGAAGTCACCTACGGCTACCATACGTATTCGATCAACAAGAGCGTTAGCGAACCCGGCATATACCCCGGAGAAGACCACTTGGAGATCGACTGAGCGAATGCGATATAAAAAGAGCGAACCGCTGCGGTTCGCTCTCTTTTTAGCTAAAGCGCCTCTTTCCGTAGATGAGCATGACGAGCATCGTGATGATCCCCATCGACAGCTGATAGATGACCGTCGAAAAGGCGGGTACGAATAATCCGATCACTAGGCTCAACAGCGCCGGTAGACCCATCAGGAATACGATCAGCTTCACGCTTTCTAAAAACGTTAGGAAGCTCGAATAACCGAATCTGAACAGCTGGATGACGAGGGCGAACATGAGGATGAAAACGATGCTGATCAGGATATGGATGACGGTGTTGACGAGCACGGTATAGATGACGATATAGGGACCGAAGCTCTCTTCGACGGCCCTCCCGAAGTCGATGTAGGCCTCTTCCCGGTCGCTTCCGCCCATGAGGTTGAGCTCGTGGAAGTTCACGGGTTCTGAAAATCCGCTGTAGTTGAACCCGCTCATGCTCGCCTGGTTGCCATCGGTGTAGATGAGATTATCGGTTAGAAAATAGACCGCTTCGGTATCGAGCTCGACGTCGTCTTCCTCGGCGTTGAAAACATAGGTGATACCCCGGTGTTCGAAACGGTGCGTCTCATCGCTTTCGCATACCAGTTTCGATGCCCGGATCTGACAGTCTTCCGGGAGTTGCCACTCCGGTATTTCGAGACGGAAGCTCTCTTCGATGAAGTCGAGGCGCCATCCCGTTTCACGGACGATCAGATAGTTCAAGGGAAAGGCGCTCATCAGGCTCAATAGGAGGAAGTAGACGAAGAGCTTATATCCGCTTTCCTGTAGCCGGTCAAAGATGCGCTTGTACTCGAAGGAGTACTTGAAATAGCGCAGGAGAAACATCAGGTGTAGTCCTCGATCAGATCGGGGTCGATCTCGACGATCAGCGATCCATAGGGTTCGAGTTCAAGGTCGCCATGGATCAGTTCTTCGTACTCGAGGTCGAGGTCGAAGGTATCCGATGACGAGAGATTATGAAGGATAAGGAGCGCCTGATCGTGGTCGCCATCCTGATAGGAGCGGACGTATCCCTGGATGAAGACGTCGTTTTCGCGGTAGGGTAGGAACTCGTTCCCGTAGCGGAGGGCGACGTGATCGAGCCGCAGGTGATTCATCGTTCGATAGGTATGGTAGAGGGATTCTTCGTCCTCCTTCTGTTCCGCAAGGGAGGGCGTAGCGAAGTTCTGCTGGTCGGGGAACCACGTCGTTTCGATCTCGGAGTCACCCCAGAGGAACGGTGTGCGCCGATACTCATCGTAGGCGATGCCGTATCCGGGTACGTTCTGTCCGTCATTGGCGTAGTCACGGTAGCCCTTCATGCCGAGTTCTTCCCCGTAGTAGATGAAGGGCGAACCGGGAAGCGTCAGAAGGATCCGACTCGCGAGCTTGAGTTTGGCCAAAGAATCGTGGCTCGAAAAACCCGGGGTCGAGGCGAGCCGGTCGAGGTCGTGGTTGGTCAAAAAGGGCGCGTCGACGAAATCGGGATCGACCTCGCGGATGTTATCGTAGAAGCGTTCGAAATTCCGGACGAAAAGCGACCTGTTATTGCCGAGTCCGACCTTATCGAGGATCGTCTTCTGGCCGAAGAAATTATAGACCGAATCGGAGCCGATATAGTAGTCGGGGTAGACGAAGTCCTGGTAATCGAATACTTCGGAAACGATGTAGCTATCGGGATAGTCCTCTTCGAGCGCAAGATTCAGTTCGTTGATGAAAAGAGCGCTCTTGAGGTTGGCGCCGACGACGCCAGGCTTATCGAAAAAGTGCTTAGCGGCATCCAGCCTAAAGCCGTGCACGCCCATCTCGAGATAGAACTCCATGATCGACTCGATCTCGCTAACGACCGCTTCGTTTTCCAGGTTCAGGTCCTTCATCCCGCCGACGAAGCTCTCGAAAGCATTCCCGTCCTCCCAGACATAGAAGTCGCGATACTCGCTCAGAGGGTCCTGAGCAGAGACGAACCAGGGATGCTGATCCGAGGTATGGTTGATCGGCAGATCGATCAGGATCTCGATGTCACGGGATCGAGCCTCTTCGATCAGATCCTTGAAATCATCCATCGTGCCGTAGTCCTCGTTGATGTCGTAGTAGTCGGTGACGTCATAGCCGTGATAGGTCGGAGAGGGGTTGATCGGCAGAAGCCAGATCGCGGTCGCACCGAAATCCTCGATATAGTCGAGGTTCTCGGTGATGCCGTTGAGGTCGCCGATGCCATCGCCGTCGCTATCCGCGAAGGAACGGACGAAGATCTGGTAATAGGTATCGTTATGGGGGTTGAATTCGCTCTCTTGATTCTCTCCGTTCGTCGTCTGTTCCTCACATCCGACGATCAGAATAACCGCTGAAACTAGGACCATCCATAGTAGTATTCTTTTCATTAGAATCCTCGCTTTCGCATCGATTCGCCCTTACCGATATAGTTATCCCTACCCTGGGGTGGCTCGAGATCGATGACTCTGGTTCTGAAAATGAGATCGTGGATCGTTCGGCTCGCGTGATCCGATAGGAAGATAAAGGAGATGATGGCATAGATGCCGAACGTCCCGATGCTAAGGAATAGTTTGAACGCATCCCGAAGGAGGACGTGCCATACGGCGATCGGCCTTCCGTCGCTTCTTACGACCCGGATCTTCTGGATGCGCTTACCGAATGTCTGTCCACTCGAAAACAGGTAGGGGACGAAATAAAGACCGATGAATCCGAGGCCGACGAGCACATAGCCGAAGACATCGCTGAATGGGATGGCAAGGATCGCGAGGAGCGCTACGCCTGAGGTATCGATCGCGAATGCTCGGACGCGCTTTTCGAATGTTGGGTTCATGTAGGTATCCCTCCAGCCTGATTATAACACATGCGCTGTTCTAAAACCGTTTACATTCGTGTTCCCTAAGACCGGAACACCGCGAGCAAGGAAAGGATCGGAACCGTTGAGAAGGATCGGTGAGTCGCGGTAGAATTCGTCCTCGGTAAGCGCCAGCTCGACCAGAACGTCATAGAAAACATCGCGCATGAGGATGCCGGTATCGATAGGGTCGCGGCCGTCCGTAAAAGGCGCGTATCGATAGTCGAAGACATAGTCGTTGGTCGCGACCGAGTAGTACTCGTCGTCTAGAAGGGTTAGTCCCGGTCGGATATCGTGATAGTCATAGTAGGAATCGGCGAGCAGTTGCTTGACCTCTCGTCCGGTCAGATCGACGGTCTTGATCCGGTTGTCGAAGGGAAAGACTCTGTATAGCGTCGACATCGTGATCGCTTCGCCAGCGGTGATGTCGCTCCGCGTGCCGCCATAGTTATGGAAGGCGACATCGCTATCGGTAACGCAGCGGATCAGCTCGGCCATGTAGGTCGTAAGATTCGCTCTGCTCAGGTACTCGCCGGCCGTAATGATCGTTTCTGTCATCAGCGGCTCGACGATCTCAAGGTACGGTGCGAGCACGTCATCGACGCGAGCGCTACTCGTGCTAAGGCGCGGGTCGCTATAGCCGCTCAGGTTCTCAGCGTGATAGCCGGAAACCTCGCGATCCGCAAGATCGAGCCTTAGGTGTCCGACGTACTGGCCGTTCGCACCGGACTGGATGACGGGCAGGTCGACGCCCGGGCGCGCCTCGGACCTTATATATTCCTGGTGCGTATGCCCGTTGAACACGGCGTCGACGCGGGCGTTACCCTCGAGGTCGCCTACGGCCTGATTGAAGCCGTCGTCCGCGTCGTGGATGGCGACGATGACGACGTCGACGCCGGCTTCGACCCTGAGGTATTCGCTATAGCACTCGGCCTCGACGCGGGGATCGCCGAAGGCATAGCCCTCGACGCGGGAAGTCGCGATGCTCGATTCGAGCCCATAGCCCATCAGGCCGATGATACCGACCGAAAGATCGCCCTTGTTGACGATCGTATAGGGGTCGATGAAATCGGGGATTTCCCGGGTTCCTTCGTAGAAGACGTTGGCTCCGAGAAGGGGGAAATCCGCTCTGAGTCCTTCCGTATCGGGGTCGAAGTATTCGGTTACGACATCGAGTCCCCAGTCGAACTCGTGGTTGCCGATGACAAAGGCGTCCAGTCCGATCTCGTTGAGCGCGGCGATCGCCGCTTCACCGAAGAAGTAGTTCGAAATGAGCGTGCCTTGCAGGATATCTCCGCCGGTGATGAAAACCGTTTCGTCGGGGTTCTCGTTCCGTTCATCGATGATCAGGTTACCGATCCGACTGAGGCCCATTTCCGATCCGTTCTCGAGGATGGCGCCGTGCGTGTCGTTGATGTTATAGATGTTTAGCGTCGACAGGTCCGGGAGAAAGGATTCGATCACGGTAACGGTGACGGTTTTCGAAGCACGGTTACCGAATGAATCGGTAACCGTATAGGTCAGCTCGTAGCTCCCTTCCTGCGTCAGGTCGACATCGGAATCATCATAGGTGATCCGGTCCGTGATATAGCCCTCTTCCTGGTCAAAGGCGCGGATCGTTTCGAGATAGTCCAAGGGCTCATCGCCGATCGTGTACGTCAAGTCATCGGCATCGAGAAAGACGGGTCTCGTCGTGTTGGGTTCCAGCTTATCTTCAAGGACGATGACCGAGACCGTTTTATCGGTGGAAAAACCGTCACGGTCGCTGACCCGATAGGTGAGCTCGTAGATGCCCTCTGTCGTTAGGTCGACATCCGAATCATCGACGGTGATCCGGTCCGTGAGGTCGCCATCGGTTATATCGTGAGCGGTGACGCCCTTGAGATAGTCGGGTTTTTCATCACCGATCCTGTGCGAGAATTCCCGCGTTCCGCTGATCGTCGGGGGAACCATGTCCTGCTGGCTCGGCTCATCCTCACAGCCGAAAAGAAGCGTCAGTAGCGTGAATAGTAGGATCCATGTAGCAAGTCTTTTCATAGTATACCTTCCTTTGCAAAGTGATTATAACACAGTTACGCCTTCGCTTGAAAGGAACATGTGTTATAATGATTAACGAGGTGTAAAACGTATGGAAACGAAATGCAGCCTTTGGGTTCTCTTTGTTACTTTTTTTAGGATCGGCGCTTTTACATTCGGGGGCGGACTCGCGATGATGCCGATCATGCGCCGTGAAGTCGTCGACCGAAGGCACTGGGTCAATAACGACGACATCTTTAAGATCCTGACGATCTCCGAGTCTACTCCCGGTGTATTCGCCGTCAACTCCGCGACGTTCATCGGCTATAAGATCGCCGGATTCAAGGGTAGCCTCGTCGCGACGCTCGGCGTCGTTTTGCCTTCCTTCGTGATCATCTCGATCCTTTCGCTTTTCATCATCGAATTCAAGGAGATCGAACTGGTTGCCTACGCCTTCGAAGGCATCAAGGCCGGCGTTGCGATCCTCATCCTCGGTGCCGGTTTCAGGCTCGCCCGACGGATCGAATTCACGCGCTTCGTTACGGCCATCTTTCTCCTAGCGCTCCTCGCGGCGATCTTCACTTCCGTCAGTCCGATCTATCTTTTGCTGCTAGGAGCCTTTCTAGGCATCGTCTACAGCATGTTCATCAACTACGAGGAGGCGAAGCGCGATGCTTGAAATCCTGACGCTTTTCTGGATCTTTTTTAAGATCGGTCTTTTCACGTTCGGAGGCGGTTACGCCATGATCCCCTTGATCCAGACGGAAATGGTCGACGGTGGCTACATCGAGTACGACCTGATGATCGATTTCATCGGGATCAGCGAGTCGACGCCCGGTCCGCTCGCCGTCAACATGGCGACGTTCATCGGCATGAACCAGTTCGGCATTATCGGCGCTTTCGCGACCACGCTCGGCGTCGTGCTCCCCTCCTTTATCATCATTTCCCTGATCGCTGCTTACGGCAGTAAAGCCCTCGAAAGCTCCTGGTTCAAGCGCGCCTTCCTCGGTCTCAGACCGGTCGTTATCGGCCTGATCATCGGCGTAGCCATCACGCTCGCGATCCGTTCCTTTTTTCCGAATATGATCCTGAATGAGCGCGTCTTTGACCCGTCCTCGTTCCGGATCGAGGGTTTGATCGTATTGACCATCATCGCCTTGCTCAAGTCCATCGGCAGGATCTCGCCGATCAGGCTCATTCTGATCGCCGCTACGCTCGGCATTCTGATCAACCTTATCTCGCCCTTTTAGAAACAGGTGACAACATGAAGGATATTACCTGGCTCAAAGAAAAACTGATCGCCCATCGCGGCCTTCATACGAACGACGGGAGCGTTCCGGAAAACTCGCTTTTAGCCTATCAAAAGGCGCTCGAGCGTGGCTTCGCGATCGAACTCGACGTCAACATCCTCAAGGACGGCACGGTCGTCTGTTTCCATGATAAGGACCTAGCAAGGCTCACGGGTGATCGCAGGCTGTTAAAGGACGTGACCTACGATGACATCCGGGATCTACGCCTGCTCGATACCGATGAGCGGATCCCGACACTGGCCGAGGTGCTCGAACTCGTCGGAGGCAGAGTCAACCTCCTGATCGAGATCAAGCCCTTCGGGAGGCTGCGGAAGCTGATCGAAGGCGTCATCGAGCTGCTCAGAAACTATAAGGGCGTCTACGCGATCTTTTCCTTTCATCCCTATGTTCCCTACTATCTCAAGAAGCGCTATCCGATGGTCGCTAGAGGACAGATCACCGAGTACTTCACGACGAATCGGAAGATGACGAGGGTCTATAAGTACCTGATGAAAACGATGTTTTTCAACCGTTTTTCCCGGCCTGACTTCATTAGCTACGGCATTCGCGACCTGCCGAATCGGTACGCGACTAGTGCCCGTCGGAAGGGGCTCGTCGTCATCAGCTACGCTGCGAGGACGCAGAGCGAACTCGATTTCGTCCGCACGCACTACGACAACGTCGTCTTCGAATTCTTCGAACCCGTAATAAAAAGAGCACCCTGATCGGGTGCTGCTTTTTTTGAGTCCTTCGATTCTTGTGTGGAGCCCACATGGAAATTAAAGGGCCTTTTTTCTTTATGTCTTTATATCGGTCAGTCCATGTCGACGTCGAAGCTCTCGAGCACGCCCTTCTTTTCGATTTTGGCGTCACCGTGCTTGACGAAATACATCGTGATGAAGGATGAGGCCACGAAAATGGTCGCGTAGGGAAAGAGGACGAGCCTGCCACCGCTAAGCGTATCCATCAGGAAACCGGATAAGATCGGGGTTACGATCTGAGCGGCCATGCTGAAGGTATAGTAGTAACCGGTGTACTTACCGACGTCCGTACCCTTAGAAAGCTCGACGACCATCGGGTAGGAGTTGACGTTGATCGTCGCCCAACCGATCCCGACCAGTCCGAAGACGAGATACATGACCCAGCCGAGTGACTCGTTTAGGAAACGGATGCTCAGAAACGAAAGGGAAAGGATGACGATGCCGATCAGGATCGACTTGCGTCGTCCGATCCGCGTCGAGATGATGCCGATCGGAATGAAGGCGATAAGCGCGACGCCATGCGCGATCATGACCGCTAGGGCAGCGCCCATGTTCAGGATTTTGGGCGCATAGTCGGCGACCTTCGAGACGACGGCGTTATAGCCCATGAACCAGAGGAATACCGACAGGAGGATCAGGTAGAGCGAGAGGCGCTTACTGCGGGCCAGGTCGATCTGTTCCTGCGTCTCAAGGATGTCCTCTTCATCGGTAATGCCGTATTTCAGGTCGTCCTTGATCCTCTCTTCGACGAGTTTCGGTTCCTTGACCTTCCACAGGAAGATGACGAGCGTGATGAGCATGATGATACCGACGAGAATGAAAACGGACGTATAGTAGACGTAGGAGAGCTGATCGGCTCTCGTGATCGCGAGGATCGCGAGGGCGATGATCGCCGCGAGCGATCCCATCAGATTGATGATCGCATTCGCTTTCGAACGCAGCGGCTTCATCGTGGTATCCGGCATGAGCGCGACCGCAGGTGAACGGAAAACCGACATCGAGATCAGCGCCGCGAGCAGGATACCCATGAAGAGAACGAGTACGAACGGATCGCTCGCCGTTACCTCCCAGGCACGGGTACTCAGATAGGTATAGTAATTCTCTTTGATCGGGGCGAACTCCCGTGGTGAGAACGTGCCGTCCCCGTCGTGATCGGCGATGGTCGCTGACATCGGTTCGTTGACGTCCTCGTCCCACTCCTCGTACTGATTCGGCGTGATCTTCTCCTGTTCGAGCGCGTCGGCCCGTTCGTTCTGCATCTGGTAGACGACGATCTGCCAGTGCGACACCGAATTATCCCACTCATCCGTACCGAGGTAGTCGAGATAGCTTTCGAGCAGGACTGCGGACTCGCTTTCCGCGAAATAGTCCTCGCTGTCGTGTTCCCTGATGACCCTCTCGATGGTAGCGAGCGGACCGGCAACGAAATCATCGTACTCCTCTTGGGTGATTCGCCCATCGCTAAGCGCGCTCGCGCGCTCCTGGTCCATCAGTTCGGCGATGGTCTCCCAGTGTTCGACCGACTCGAGCTCGGCGTCCGTGATCTGATCCGCGAGGTTGAAAGCGAAACCGTAATGGACGTTGTTAACGTCCGTTTCGTTGATCTTGTTCGTCTGCAGGACATCGGCATAGGATAGGAACATGAAGGCGAAAGCAGCTAGTACGGTTCCGACGATGATAAAGGGCGTACGCCGCCCGCGCTTGTGGTTACTGCGGTCGGAGAGAGCACCGAAAACGGGTAATAGGATCACCGCGAGCAAGTTGTCGAGCGCCATGACGGCTCCCGACCAGGTCTGGTTGAGACCGAACTTATCGATCAGGATCCTGGCGATAATGTTATCATAGGTCTGCCAAAAGATCGTAATGATGAAGAATGCGAGGCCGACGTAAAATGTCTTCTTATAGTCGAGTTTCATATGTTCTCCCTTATCCGTGATGGTATTTGCTCAGTTTAAACCTATTATAGCACGATTTTCGTGATGTTTAAGTAAAAATTCCGGTAATTTCCCGGTGCCTCGTTCGCTCGAAATGGATTTCGATTTGCGGGCAAAAAAAAGGACTCGCTCGCTGCGAGTCCGAACCGATCGGTCCTAGGCGTCGATAAACGTGCGTCCTTTTTCGAGAGCGCTTCGATTGATCTCGAGCATGTCCTTTTTCTTTGTTCCGAGCAGTTTCATGAGGGCATCGAGGACGACCTCATCCTG
Organism: Acholeplasmataceae bacterium; assembly: GCA_046540115.1. Taxonomy (GTDB): domain Bacteria; phylum Bacillota_I; class Bacilli_A; order Acholeplasmatales; family Acholeplasmataceae; genus RECG01. Next base: position 16,272 of record JBKHFR010000014.1, read on the forward strand.
GAAGAGACCGACGCGCTTTAGGTAGGCCCCGAGCATCACCATGTTCGCGACCTGAGGCTTGCCGAGGCGGATGGCCTCTTCGCTCATCGGTATGCCGAAGACGTGGGCGTTAGCGGATCTGACCTCTTCGTCGATCAGGGAGGCGTTATAGAATAGGTTCCCGTCATCCCTGATCCGGTCCTTGAACTTCTGGTAGGACGGAAGGTTGAAGACCAGAAGGTCATCCGAGTCCTTGAATACGGGGGAAAAGATCGGTTGATCACTGATCGTTACGGCACAGTTCGCGGTTCCGCCGCGGGTTTCCGGTCCGTAGGTCGGAACCCAGATGGTATAGAGTCCCTGTTTGGTTGCTGCATAGGCGAGTAGCTGACCCGTCAGCATCACGCCCTGACCGCCGAAACCGGCGATCCTGATCGTACGTGTCATTCCTTCACCACATCCTTATAGACGCCGAGAGGATAGAACGACTCCATGTTCTTATGGGCCCAGTCGAGGGCTTCCTTCGGCTTCATGTGCCAGTTGACCGGGCACGTCGATAGGGCTTCGATGAGCGTGAATCCGCGCTTTTCCTGTTGGTATGTGAAAGCCTTTTTGATCGCCTTTTTCGCCTTGATGACGTGCTGGGGATCGTAGAGCGAAACGCGTTCGATATAGGCGGCGCCATCGAGTGTAGCTAGCATCTCGGCGACGCGGATCGGATGCCCGTGCTCTACGGGATTACGCCCGCTCTGCGAAGTCGTCGTCACCTGGTCGATGAGCGTGGTCGGCGCCATCTGTCCGCCGGTCATGCCATAGGTCGCGTTGTTGGCGAAGATGACCGTGATGTTTTCGCCGCGATTGGCAGCGTGGACGGTCTCAGCGATCCCGATCGAGGCGAGGTCGCCGTCTCCCTGATAGGTAAAGACACTACGATCCGGTAGAACGCGCTTGATCCCGGTCGCGACCGCACAGGCTCGGCCGTGCGCGGCTTCCTGCATGTCACAGTTAAAGTAATCATAGCTAAAGACGGAACAGCCGACCGAAGCGACACCGACGGCTCTTCCGAGCAAGCCGAGCTCGTCGAGCACTTCGGCTACGAGCTTATGGAGTATCCCGTGGGTACATCCCGGGCAATAGTGCGTCTGCCGGTCGGTCAGACCCTTCGTTTTTTCATAGCGTATCATCGTTTCACCGCCCAGTCCTCGAATGATGTGACCGCATCGACGAGTTCTTCCGGCTCCGGAACGACGCCGCCGGGGCGCCCGTATAACGAAACATTGAAACGGCCTTGATTCGCGATCAATACGTCATCGACCATCTGGCCTGCGCTCATCTCGAAGACCATGATACCCTTACACGTTTCCGGTATCCGGTCGAAGATCCGATAGGGGAATGGCCAGAGCGTGATCGGTCGGATCATACCGACCCTAATGCCCTGTTCGCTGAGCATCTGCATCGACGAACGAGCGATGCGCGCCGAGGTTCCATAGGCGACGATGACGTATTCGGCTTCGTCGAGGTCGACCGTTTCGACCTTGATCTCCTTTTCCGTGATCTGCTGGTATTTCTTCTGTAACTTCCGGTTGTGCTCCTCGAGTACCGGTGGGTCTAAGTAGACGCTGTTGATGATATTTCTTCCCTCGTGATAGTCCGTCCCGTTGGAGGCGTAGGTCTTTTCGGGGATCTCTCGCTTTGGATAGGGACGGTCCAGGTCGATCGATTCCATCATCTGGCCGATCAGACCGTCGACGAGGATCATTACGGGGTTGCGGTAGATCTCGGCGATCTCAAAGCCTCCCTTGATGTAGTCGACCGCTTCCTGGATCGACTCGGGAGCGATGACGATGACGTGGTAGTCCCCGTTTCCACCGCCGCGTGTCGACTGGTAGTAGTCACTCTGCGCCGGGGCGATATTGCCTAAACCCGGTCCACCCCGCATGACGGATACGATCAGGCACGGCAATTCGGAACCGGCGATATAGCTGATCCCTTCCTGCATGAGGGCGATACCGACCGACGATGACGACGTCATCACGCGTGCACCGGCACCAGCGGCACCGTAGACCATGTTGATGGCGGCGACTTCGGATTCGGCTTGCACGAATGCCTTACCGGCATCGACCAGATGCTTCGATAGGTACTCGGGGACCTCGTTCTGTGGCGTAATCGGATAGCCGAAGAACGCGTCACAGCCCGCCCGGATCACTGCCTCGGCGATCGCTTCGTTTCCTTTCATCAGTACTTTACTCATCCTCGATCACCTCGACTTTTATGACGGAATCCGGACAGATGATCGCACAGTGCGCACAACCGATGCAGCGGTCCATGTCACTGACCGATACGAGATTGTATCCGGAACTATTGATGCGCTCGGGATCGAGCGATAGAATGTTTACCGGGCAAAAGGCGACGCATAGTCCACAGCCCTTGCAGGCCTCATCGTTGAACGACAATCTTCCTTTTCTTTTCAAATTATCACTTCTTTCTACTAGCGTTTTATGTAGTTGTCGTGTAGGTGGTTGATCGTTTCGATGCGCTTCTTCGCGAATACTTTCGCGGCCTGCTGCGTGTGGATGCCTTCCTGGTAAGCGATCGTGAAGATCTCGAGCAAACGGTCGTAGATGCGCTGGATGTCGCGCTTCGCGGTATCCTTGTCATAGGACCTGAGCTCGTGGTAGACGTTGATCAATCCGCCGGCGTTGATAACGAAATCGGGGGCGTAGAGGATATCCTTTTCCTTGAGCATCTTACCGTGGACATCGTCATCGAAAAGGACGTTATTCGCCGTACCGGCGACGATCTTGGCCTTCAGCTTGGGGATCGTCGTATCGTCGAGCATGCCGCCGAGGGCACAGGGGACGAAGACGTCGACGTCCGTCTCATAGATGCGGTCCGGTTCGATGAATTCGACCTCCGGATGTTCCTTATTCATCCGGGCGATGTGCTTGTCGTTGATCTCCGTGAAATAGATCTTTTTAGCCTTAGCCTCGAGCAGATACTTAACGAGATAGTATCCGGTCTGTCCTGCGCCTTGGACGGCGAAGGTATACTTCGAAACGTTCTCATCGTCGAATCTGTACTTGAGCGCTGCCTTGATGCCGTAGAAAGCACCGAGCGCTGTCATCGGCGACGGATTACCGGACTTGCCTTCGAGTCCGACGACGTAGTCCGTTTCCATTTTGACGAAGTCCATGTCGCTCGGCGAGGTATTGATGTCCTCTGCCGTAATATAGCGTCCGTTCAGGGACTGTACGTAGCGACCGAGCGCGCGGAAATAGGCTTCCGATTTGACCGTATTCGCATCGCCGATCAGAACCGTCTTTCCACCGCCTAGGTTCAGTCCGGCAGCGGCGGCCTTGTAGGTCATGCCTCGTGCGAGCCTCAGGCAGTCCAGAACAGCCTCGTCCTCCGATGCATAGTTCCACAGTCTCGTGCCACCAAGGGCTGGCCCCAATGTGGTATTATGGATCGCTGTAATTCCTTTTAAACCCGTCGTCTTATCATAAAAATAGACGATCTGCTCGTACCGGTGTTTCGCCATGTACTTGAAATGATCGAAAGTGCCCATACTATTCTCCCTTCAAATTTTAAAAGCGCTTACACACATATTATAACACAACAAAAAACGTTTGTAATCCCTAAATCCCATCTTTTATTTTTTACCGCGAAAAGGCATCTCTTCCCGTTCTAAGCCTCTGATCGGTCCTTTAGCGAATCCTCGCCTTTGATCCTTCGGTCCGCCGGATAGGCTACGCTAGGGCGCCTCCGATCGCTTTCATTCCGATCGTAAACAAATAGAACCCGACATTCGCTTGATCGAGCCATCTATCAAAAAAGCCATCGGATGATCCGAATGGCTTTTTCTAGTAGTTAGTCGTTAGAAACCGGATTCTCGCCTCGAGCGCTTCCTGCGTGACGGAAGCCTTTTTGATGGCATCAAAGCCGTGAACCGTCCCTTTCGTATGGTGTTCTACGACCGGGACATCGGCGGCCTTTAGCGCCTTGGCATAGTCCTTGGCCTCGTCCTTGAGGCAATCGAATTCCGCCGTTTCCACGTATGCCGGCGGCAGCCCCTTTAGATCGGCTAGAGCAGGGGAGGCGTATGGCAGCATATCCCTACTTACTTCGGGTAGATAGTCCTGCCACATCGCTTCGTTCTGGACGCTATTCCAGACCGGGGTATCGACGAATTCTTTGATGGAGTCCGTCTTCTGCTCGTGATCGATAACCGGATAGATGAGCACTTGCTTCGTGATCCTCGGGCCCTTGCGGTCACGGGAAAGCAGGGTGAGCGCCGTGGCGAGATTACCACCGGCGCTATCGCCATAGACATAGATCGCTGTCACCTTGAGTTCGGTTCGCATCCGATCGAGCCACAGCAGAGCCTGATAGCAGTCCTCGAGCCCGGCGGGAAAAGGGTGTTTCGGTGCGAGCCGGTAGCGGACGGTCAGAGCCGAATAGCCCGTCCTTCTTACGATCGTCCTGACGTGCCTGAGGTGCATCGGCGTTGCCTCGAACCGGAAGGCACCACCATGGATGAATATCACGCACGGTGCCGGTCGGTCGTCACCGCGTTTCCGGAAGTGCTTGACCGTGACGTGGCGGTCCTTGCCGAGGCGATCGGTCCGGACTCTCAGACGGATGCTCAGCGCACCGAAAAAGAGCGCGGCGCGCAAAAGGGCATTCATAAGACCGATCCTAAAGCGGGATAAGCGCTTGATCTTAAGCAGAGTGAGCGCTTTTAGGTCGGGGTCGATCGGGTATTTGTTTTTATCGTTCATCCTTTTTGAACAGGGCGAGATAATCGCCGTATCCTTCCTTTTCGAGCTCGTCGACGGGAATGAAACGCAGCGCCGCCGAGTTGATGCAATACCGCAACCCTCCGCGATCGACGGGACCATCATGGAAGAGGTGTCCGAGGTGGCTATCGGCCTTCCTGCTCCTGACTTCGGTGCGAACCATGCCGAAGGTGCGGTCCTCCTTCATTTCGAGTTCCTGCAGGGACTCGCTGAAACTCGGCCACCCGCAGCCACTATCGAACTTATCGCGACTCGAGAATAGCGGTTCGCCTGAGACGACATCGACATAAAGCCCTTCCTTGTCGTTGTCCCAGTACTCGTTAGCGAACGGTGGTTCCGTTCCGTTTTCCTGGGT
>JBKHFR010000015.1:0-21152 GCA_046540115.1 Acholeplasmataceae bacterium
GATCGACATTCTCGCCGCTGGCGACGATGAGACTCTCGTAGCGGATGTCGATACGAACGTGACGATCGGCCAGCTCAAGGATCTGAACCTGCTCGGTTCGACCGTTATGGACAAGCTCATTACGGATGCGATCGTCGACGCTGTTGGCGAAGCAAACGTACCGAGTGATGCCTACGATGACCCTGCCGAACAGGAATTCCTATCAGCAATAGAAGTTACGGAAATGATCGGCGTGATCGAAGTACTCGCTGAACCAGCAGTTGGACAGGACGTAGACGACGTACTGGTTGAAGACGTTTCGACCGTCGTCGACAACGGCGAACTCCAGGCTCTCGCGGCATCCGACTCCGTGATCTTCAAGCAGCTCATCACCAACGAGATCGAAACGGCGATTACCAACATCCCGGATGAAGCATACGATGACGAACAGACCGATCGCCTATCCGACGATGAGATCAGTGAGATGATCCAAGCGATCGACATTCTCGCCGCTGGCGACGATGAGACTCTCGTAGCGGATGTCGATACGGATGTTACCGTCGATCAAACGGAAGAACTCGCTGTCCTCGATTCCATTATCATCAAGCAGCTCATCTCCGATGAGATCATTCTCTTCGTTGATCCGGCTAATGATGGCGACAAGGTCCCAGTTGATGCCTATGAGGACGTAGACGACCAGAGACTGACCGACACTGAAATCGAAGATATGGTCGATGCTCTTGATGTACTCGCGGATGGCGTAGGCACTACGCTCGTACGCGATCTCTCGAGCGACATCACCGTTGGCCAGGCAGAGGCACTCGAAGGAAACGACTCGCTCATCATTCAGAAACTGATCTCCGATACGATCGTTGAGGAATTGACGGCAGCGCGTATCCCCGAATCAGCCTACATCGGTGGCGAAACCGATAATAACTTACGACCCGATGAGGTTACAGCGATCATCGAAGTACTCGAACTGCTCGCAGAACCGGATCCGGGACAACAGCCCGAAGATGTTCTCATTTCCGATATCGATATCGACGAATCGACGATCGATGTTGCTACGCTCGATCAGTTCCCGGATTCCGACATCGTCAACCGGATGATGTCGACAGCGATCATCGACAACGTCGATGACATCCCGGATGATAGCTTTGAAGTATTCGATACGGATCTATATCGTTCGGAAATCGACTATCTACTCGATGCGCTGCTCATTCTCGATGTTGAAACGGATGAAGCGGACACCCTCGGTGCCGATGAAATCACCTTCGAAGAGCTCGACCAGATCGTCGCGCTCGGCAGTGGGGAACCTCTCGGTTACTCACCGATCATCGTACACATCATATCCGAACCGCTCACTACGGGCTTCTCGAAGGAAGGAACGGATTCATTCGAATACGGTATCCCCTCAACAGCAACACAGGACGACAACGACGACCTAACGAATGATGAAGTTCTGAACGTAGTCGACGCCCTCAAGGTGTTCGGTGAAGTTCCGGATACAAACGCTCCGGAAACGACGACGATCGATGACGCCCTTAGCGGTGTCGATCCGACGACGTTCGATGATGCCGTGTTAACGGATCTGATCGATACCGAATCGCTATTGGTCTACCGGATGATCTCGATCGGAATCTTCGATGCGGAACTCGATAATCCGGATGCATACGCTGAAATCGTTGATGACAACTACGACGACGAGCTACCCGATGAACCGGAATACATCGACATCAAGATCGCGGAAATGGAACACATCGCGCTCTCGATGAATATACTCGAAATCAGTAGTATCGGCAATATCGAAAACGAAATCACCCTAGAAAAACTCGAAGAACTCAGTGAAGATGAAGTCGATGACCTCATCGAAGCTGATACGGGTGGACCGAACACGATCATCTACTACATGATTTCCGAAGTCGTCGATCCGGATAACGATCTTCCTTTCTTCGACGATAGTGACTACGTCATGGAAGGCGGAGAAAGAATCCGACTACGCAGGTCGTCACTCAAGACAGCAATTCTTGCACTATAGTAAACCGCACGACAAGAAAGGTTTCCCTCGGGGAGCCTTTTTTTTGTTCATAATACGGATCGATCCAGGGGGTATCGAAGATGCTCGGCTCGACCAAAGGGATGTGGATGCGCATCGCAATGACCCGATCGTTTGCCGTCTATTCGGATGTGTCATGCCCCTTTATTCCATAACTAAGTGAGATAAAGCGACAAATATGATGATAAAATCAATAAAATGAATACAATAATCAACAAAATCAACAAAAAATAATAATTTAGTAAAAAAAGTCAAAAAAAGACTTGACAAATACTGCAAATATTAATATAATCAATGTGTAAGTTAAAAATATTAATCGATATAGGCTATAGAAAAAACAAAAAGAACTTACAAATCAAATAAAAAGGAGAGAATAGAAATGATGAGGCTTTTCCAAACGAACAATGAAAAGGCACGCGAACAACGCATTCACTACCAGCGCGAACAACTGATCAAGAAAGGAGAAGAACAATGGCTCTTCTACTAAGAACGCTGCCTCTGATCGCACTATTAACACTGATGGGATTCTCGATTACGGCCGATGCGGTCGAACACGCCGATGATCCGGACGCTCCATCCTATGCGTCACGTAGCGGGTCGGTTAGCGAGGACGGTGCTTTGCTCGAATATCGGGAACTCGACGGAAGCGATACGATCTACGTTCTCGCTGCCGGTCGCTCCTATACGATCGACGTGCAACAGCGGACCGACGAGGGAGAACTCGGAGTCGTATCGGTCGACCCGCACGAGCGGACCCAGGTCCTCAGAGAACAGAACGTCATCGAATGCTCGTACGGCGAACACGTCATCAGAGTTAGCGGCACGAACGGGAGCGGTACGATCTCCATTTCCTTACAGGCGCGCGAACTCGCGGATGTTAGCGGATAAAAAAAGGAACCCGTGTTCCTTTTTTTATGTCCTAGAGCTCCTTCATCAGGTTGACGTAGAACTGGACGCCGCGCACGACGTTCTCGGTCGAGATCGCTTCATCGATCCCGTGGATGCGGGCGAGATCATCCTTCGATACGTCCATGGGCGAGAACCTGTAGACGTGATCGGATAGCCGGTGATAGCGCCTGGAATCCGTCGTCGCGACCATGAGATAGGGAGTGGTCAGGACGTCCTTCCAGGTGCTTTTGATCGCTTTTTCGAGGCGTTCGTATGGCTCATCGAGGCGACTGACCGGTGTCGCTTCCGATGCTTCGAGTACTTCGATCGCGATGTTGTCGTTGGCGATGATCCGCTTGATCCGGTCGAGGACATCATCCGGGTGATCGAAGAGCGCCAAGCGGTAGTTGATGCCGATGGTAGCCGTCGTCGGCAGGACGTTGATCGCGTCGCTGCCCCGTGCGAGCGTGAAGGCCTGGGTCGTCCTGAACATGGAGAGGAATTCACCTCCGGTGGACTTGGCGATGCGCTTGACGACGGGAAGGAAGGCCCATAGGTTCGAAAAGATCATCCGGATGGCGAAGGATTCGGAGTGCGGGGCGAGCGTTTCGAACAGGTTCTTGACCGGATCGGTCAGTTTCAGTCGGAAGGACGGATGGCGATCGAGGGCGTTGATGGCTTGCGCGAGTTCCCCGAGGGGCTGTCTTTTCGGTGGACTCGAGGCGTGGCCGCCCTTGGTGCGCACGGTGAGCTTGAGGTTTAGAAATCCCTTTTCGGCGATGCCGATCACGGCGACCTTGTCGGTGACCCCGGGAAAGACGTTCGATACGATGGCGCCGCCCTCATCGAGGACGAGACCGGGCTTGACGCCGTTCTGATCGAGGTGGTCGGCGATCGCCTGGGCCGATAGGCCGCCGACTTCTTCGTCACCGCCTAGAGCGATATAGACGTCGTTTACGAAGACATGTCCGCTTTTTAGCGTATGCTCCATCGCCTCCATGATCGCTGTGAGGCTGTTCTTCGTGTCGAGTGTGCCGCGTCCGTGGACGTATCCCTTCTCGATCCGACCGCCGAAGGGGTCATGCGTCCAGTCGCCTTCGACGGGAACGACGTCGTAGTGGGCCATCAGGACGGTCGGGGAATCGTTGCGCTTACCCTTGATACGGTAGAGGATGCCCTTTCCGTGCATCGACCGATCGGCGATCCGATGGATTTCGGGGTAGCGTTCGACGAGGTACTGACGGAAACGCGCGAATTCCTGTTCGTCGATCCGGCTTTCATCGGAATAGGATACGGTTCTGATCCGGATCATCTCGGAAAGGGAAGCGATGGCGTGATCGGGATCGATCTCGATCCCGGTCGGTTCGACTCCCTTTTGATCCGGGCGAAAGGTTAGCGTACGATAGGTGATCACGCTCATGAAAATGATGACGAGAATAACGGGTAAGATCCACCACATGTCAGATCCTTCCTTTCTTATAGAGGATTCGCGCCGTTATCAGGGCGATGAGGACCCCGACCGGTACCATGATGCCGACGAGGTCGCGACTGTTGGGGACGAGTAAAAAGAAGAGAACCATGAAGGCGATCGGAACGACGGCAACGGAAACGCGCTTGGCGACGTAGACGATACCGAGGGCACCGAAGAGAGCGGGAATGATGTTGTCGAAGGCCGGTTTCAGTGCTTCCGATTCGAGGATCGGCGTCAGGGGGATGATGAGGATCGCACCGATCACGATGATCAGCGTCGTCGTAATGCTGCTCGCGGCGATGGCGATGGTAGCGATGACGTCCCCCTTTTCGGTAGCCTTGTCGATGCCGAGTGCATCCTGAGCGTTCAGGGCGGCCGGCACTTTCAGGCTCGTGAGGTTGCCGGTAACGAAACCGAGGTAGCTACCGCCGATGCCGAGCATCGGCGTAAAGGTAAAGACTTCGATCGTGGTAACGGGCCAGAAGATCACGGCGGTTGCGATGAAGCCCGGTAAAAAGTTCCGGAAGGCAGGCCAGACGCCCGTCACGAGGCTGATGAAAAGCGGGACGCTGATGAACAGTAAAAGCGCACCGATCATCCAGATGCGTCCTTCAAAGTGGAGCTGGTCGGTTTCCATCCGCTTTTTCATTACCGCACCCCCATTCCTGCGAACCAGATGGCGAGCGCCATGGCGATGACCATGCTCATCGGCAAGGCATAGTTCTTGAGTCCTTCGAGGCGATACTTCCTGATGAGCACGCCGAAGACCATGATCATGAGAGCGGAACTCAGCAGTACGAGGATGGCCAGCAGGGAGATGTAGGTCTCACCCTGGTCGTTTTCGACCGGGGCGACGACGTAGCCGATGAAGGCCGAGATCATGCCGAGAAAGATCGCGTCCATCATGATCGGCGTGAAGGCCCGATTCTTCTGCTTGATGGTTTCCATTTTCGCGCTCATCCGCTTGAAAAAGAGCGGGATGATCAGAAGCGGAGGGATGCAGCCGAGCGTCATGACCCAGAGAGCCGTGATGATCATGTCGGCAGTAAGGGTATCGCCGATGTTCGCGCCATAGACGCCGTTGATGACGTTGATCGCTGCCGGAAGCTCGTAGGTAACGGCGCCGAGCGTGCCGAGACGCATGCCGGCGAGCATCGGTCCGAAGACCTTGGCGAGCGCGACCAATCCGATCAGGATCGCTAGCGATGGCGCGATGCTAAAGACGACGGAGGAGATGATCGTCTTACCGATGTCCCCGTCGTCAAGGCCGAGCGCGCGCGCTTTTTTGCGGGCTTTTATAAGAAAAGCGACCGACTGCAGGAGTACGTAGAGGAAGACGACGCCGACGAGCAGGTAGAGCCACCAGGCACTTAGAAATACGACTGCGATTCGCATGTAATTCATACCTCGCTTTGCTTGTTTGACTCCATTATATAATGGAACGACGAATTGACCAAGCGAACGAGGTGATAATTCGCGACGACAAGAAAAAAGGATCGTAGGAACGACCCTTACAGGAAACGATCGTGAGGGGTTACTTCCGGGGGACGCGAACCTTCTTGAGGCGGGCGAAACGGGGAAGGCCGTCCTCGAGAGCGGCTTTATCCTCTCCCTGGATGAGCGGAAGGGCGTAGTCGATGAATTCCTGGCTCATGCCTTTACCGTCGGGCAGGATCCATTCGAGCGGGACCTTCTTTTCGATGTTCGCCGCTTTTTTTAGGGAGACGCGACGATACTTGATCCGATAGGGATCCGTGGAGACGCGTTCGAACCCGATCATCTTGTCCGACGCCCCGTTAACGGCGGCACGAACGGCCCGTACGCCGGCCGTATAGGCTTCCTTGACGTCGACCTTGGATGCCAGGTGGGCGGAGCAGCGCTGTAGAAGGCTGAACTCGATCGCGCGGACCTTGACGTTCATGCGCATCCCGACTTCCTGGGCGAGAATCTGGGCCGTCCCACCGAGCTGAGCGTGGCCGAAGGCATCCTTAGTGAGATCCTGGTAGAGCTCAGGGATGTATTTGCCTTCCTTCGTCCGAACGCCTTCGCTAACGGCGACGATGGCCTTTCCTTTGGTATCGAGCGTCTTCTTTACGTTCGCGAAGAACTGGTCGAGGTCGAAAGGGAGTTCCGGAAGATAGATGAGATCCGGACCCTGACCCTTCGACTGTGCGAGCGCTGCGGCGGCGGTCAGCCATCCGGCGTTTCTTCCCATGATCTCGACGACCGTTACCATCGGACGGTCGTAGACGGTCGCGTCGTGATAGAGCTCCATGAGCGAGGTCGCGACGTATCGCGCGGCACTACCGTAACCGGGCGAGTGGTCGGTCGCGTTGAGGTCGTTGTCGATCGTCTTGGGAATACCGATGACGTTGCAGTCGTATTCGGACTTTCGGAAGAACTTGCTGATCTTGCTGCAGGTGTCCATCGAGTCGTTCCCGCCGTTATAGAAAAAGAAACGAATGTTGTACTTCTTGAAGACTTCGAGCAGTCGCTGATAGTCACCGTCGTCCTTCTTGGGATCCTTGAGCTTGTAACGGACGCTACCGATCGCGGAAGACGGAGTATTCCTAAGGCGCTTGAGTTCCTCCTCGTCCTCCTTGGTAATATCGTAGAACTCTTCGTTCAGAATGCCCTTGATGCCGTGTACGGCACCATAGACTCCGGTAATCCGTTCCTGTTTCAATGCCTCGAGAAAAACGCCGGCAGCGCTGGCATTGATGACGCTCGTCGGACCACCGGACTGACCGAGGAGGGCGACACCTTTGAGATCTTTCATATCATCACCAACCATGCTTTTTCTTTTATTGTAACACACAATGCGGCAAAACAAGGGAAAAACCGGGTAAAATCGTTTTCAAAAGGGTCGATATGCCGTACCATTACGCTATAATTCCGAGGGATATTATGATATAATAATACGTGGTATTTTCCAACTGAAAAGGTGATGAATGCATATGATAATCGGTGTACTGACTTCCGGAGGCGACGCACCGGGCATGAACGCGACGATTCGTGCCGTCGTTCGTGCGAGCGAAGGCTACGACCATCAGGTCTACGGGATAAGGAATGGGTATCGGGGCTTGATCGAGGACGACATGGTCCTCCTCGACCACCAGAGCGTATCCGGTATGCTGTCTAAGGGTGGAACGTTTCTCGGTACCGATCGCGTTCCGGAATTCCTGGATGAATCGGTTCGGCAAAAGGGCGTCGATAACCTGAAGAAACGGGGGATCGAAGCGCTGATCACGATCGGTGGTGACGGGACCTATAAGGGCGCGAATGCGCTATCGCGCATGGGCGTCAAAACGATCGCCCTCCCGGGAACGATCGACAACGACATCGCCGGGACGGACTATACGATCGGGTTCCATTCCGCGGTCGAGACGATCGTGAATGCGATCGATAAGCTCCGCGACACCTCGCAGTCGCACCGTCGCTGTAGCATCATCGAGACGATGGGACGGAAGTGCGGGGATCTCGCGCTCTTCGCTGGGATCTGCGGGGGAGCGGAATTCATTATCACCCCCGAGAATCCGATCGAAAGGGAAGTCATCATCGAACGGCTCAAGAAGCATAAGGAGCAAGGCCGCCGGCACGCGATCATCGTCATCACGGAGAAGATCCTCGATCCCTATGAGCTCGCCAAGGAGATTTCCGAAAAGTCGGGGTTCGCCTCGCGCGCGACCGTTCTCGGCTATATCCAGCGCGGTGGACAGCCGGCTCCCGCCGATCGCATCCTCGCTTCCCGCATGGGCGCACATGCCGTCGAGCTGCTTTCCGATGGGATCCACGGCGTCTGCGTCGGCGAACGCGATTCGCAGATGATCCACCTGCCCTATGCCAACGTCATCGGGCAGAAGCGACCGAAACACGCCATCTACAAGCTCATTAAAAAGGTTTCATAGAACGATATTGAAACCATTAGATATAAGAAACCAGATAAAGAAAGGATATCACTATGACCAAGTATGTTTACATGTTCAAAGAAGGCAATCAGACCATGCGTAACCTTCTCGGTGGCAAGGGAGCGAACCTCGGCGAAATGACCTCGCTCGGGTTACCCGTTCCACCAGGATTTACCGTTACGACGGAGGCTTGTATCGACTACTATAACCGCGGTAAGCTGATCGCTCCGGAGATCATCGAGCAGATCGACCAGGCACTAGAGGAGACCGAGAAGCTCGCCGGTAAGCGCTTCGGGGACGTCGATAACCCGTTCCTCGTCTCGGTTCGTTCCGGTGCTCGGGCGTCGATGCCGGGCATGATGGATACGATCCTCAATCTCGGTCTGAACGACGAGTCCGTTCAGGGTCTCGCCAAGCAGACGAACAATACGCGCTTCGCCTATGACTCCTATCGCCGGTTCATCCAGATGTTCTCGGATGTCGTCATGGGTATCGACAAGGAGAACTACGAGGCGTTGCTCGAAGAAATGAAGGAAAAGAAGAACGTCGAGCTCGACACCGAACTCGACGCCGATGACATGGTCGAACTCGTTCGCCAGTTCAAGGAGAAGTACCACGAGCTCAAGGGCGAACCGTTCCCGCAGGATCCGCGCGAACAGCTGATCGAAGCGGTTACCGCCGTCTTCCGCTCCTGGGACAACCCCCGAGCGAACTATTATCGGCGCATGAACCACATCCCCTACGAATGGGGAACGGCTGTTAACGTCCAGGCGATGGTTTTCGGTAACATGGGCAATGACTCCGGTACGGGCGTCGCCTTTACGCGTAACCCATCCGATGGCTCTAAGGAGCTCTACGGTGAGTACCTGTTCAACGCCCAGGGCGAGGACGTCGTCGCCGGTATTCGGACACCGAAACCGATCGCCGAGCTCAAGCACGACAATCCCCGTCTCTATGATGAGTTCGTCGCGATCTCGAATAAGCTCGAAAAGCACTATCGTGACATGCAGGACATGGAGTTCACGATCGAAAAGGGTAAGCTCTACATGCTGCAGACGCGTAACGGCAAGCGTACCGCGCAAGCCGCCCTCAAGATCGCGATCGACCTCGTCGACGAAGGCCTCCTTTCGCGGAAAGAAGCCGTCCTTAAGGTCGAACCGGCTCAGCTCGACGCCCTTCTACACCCGCAGTTCGACCAGGAAGCACTAATAAACGCGGCACCGATCGCGACCGGTCTCAATGCCTCTCCCGGCGCGGCGACCGGCCGGGCCGTCTTTAACGCCGATCGCGCCAAGGAACTCAAGGAACAGGACGGGCTTCCCGTCATCCTCGTCCGTCAGGAGACGTCACCCGAGGACATCGAAGGCATGGCTGTCGCTAACGGTATCCTGACTTCCCGTGGCGGTATGACCTCGCACGCCGCCGTCGTCGCTCGCGGCATGGGCAAGTGCTGCGTCGCCGGTGCCGGGTCCGTCAAAGTGAGCGAAGCTAAGAAGCAGTTCGTCGTCCAGGATCAGGTCTATAAGGAAGGCGACTGGATCTCCCTTGACGGTTCGACCGGTAAGATCTACGGTGAACGCATCCCGACGGTCGACGCGACGGTCTCCGGTGATTTCGCCAAGCTGATGGAATGGGCGGATGAATACCGTGCCCTCGGCGTCCGTGCCAACGCCGATAACGAACGGGACGCGACGGTCGCCTACGACTACGGTGCCCAGGGCATCGGTCTCTGTCGGACCGAACACATGTTCTTTGAAGGCGACAGGATTACCGCCGTTCGGGAAATGATCGTGGCCAAGACGGTCGAAGAGCGGGAAAAGGCGCTCGCGAAGCTGTTACCGATGCAGCGCCAGGACTTCATCGATCTCTATAAGGCGATGAAGGGCCACCCCGTTACCATCCGCTATCTCGATCCGCCGCTCCACGAGTTCTTGCCGAGCGAAGACAAGGACATCGTCGCTCTCGCTAAGGAAATGGGCCTGAAGCCCGATGTTCTCCGTCAGACGATCGACGGCCTGCACGAAGCGAATCCGATGCTCGGCCATCGCGGCGTCCGCCTGTCGATCACCTATCCGGAGATCGCCCGCATGCAGACGCGAGCGGTCATCGAAGCGGCGATCGCCGTGATCAAGGACGGCTTAAAGGTCGTTCCCGAGATCATGATCCCGCTCGTCGGTGAGGTCAAGGAGCTCAAGTACATCAAGGATGTCGTCGTCGAAACGGCCGATGCCATCATCGCAGAAGCGGGCATCGACTTGCCGTATCAGGTCGGTACGATGATCGAGGTTCCGCGTGCCGCGCTCCTCGCCGATGAAGTCGCTAAAGAAGCGGAATTCTTTAGTTTCGGTACGAACGACCTGACGCAGATGACGTTCGGTTTCAGTCGTGACGATGCCGGAGCCTTCCTCCCCGAATACTACGACAAGAAGATCTTCGAGAACGACCCCTTCGCGCACGTCGACGAAAAAGGCGTCGGCAAGCTCATGAAGATGGCCTCCGAACTCGGTCTTAAAACCCGTCCCGATATCAAGCTCGGTATCTGTGGCGAACACGGCGGCGACCCCAAGTCGGTCGAATTCTGCCATGACATCGGTCTTAGCTATGTCTCCTGTTCTCCCTTCCGCGTACCGATCGCGCGCCTAGCAGCCGCGCATGCCAACATCAAGAGACCGCGCGAATAGAAGCGCTGGACCGGTGACCCCGTCACCGGTCCTTTGCGCGTCGCTCGCGGGCATCGAAAGAGGGTGCCCTTTTTACCGGTTGTTCCTCAGGACGATATCCCCGCATATTACGACGAAAGGATGTGAACGACGTGTTCGACCTCAAAGCGCCCTTCGACCCGAAGGGCGACCAGATCAAGGCGATCGAAACGCTGAAAGATAACTTCGACCAGGGCATCGAACGGCAGGTCCTTCTCGGAGCGACCGGCACCGGTAAGACCTTCACGATCGCTAATATCATCGCCAATCTACAGAAAAAGACGCTCATCCTCGCACCCAATAAGACGCTCGCCGGGCAGCTCTACGGCGAGCTCAAGGTGTTCTTTCCCAATAATCGCGTCGAGTACTTCATCTCCTACTACGACTACTACCAGCCGGAGGCCTACGTCGTATCCTCGGATACCTACATCGAAAAGGATTCGTCGATCAACGACGAGATCGATGAGCTGCGGCACAGCGCCACCGCCTCGCTGCTCGAGAAGGACGACGTCATCGTCGTCGCTTCCGTATCGTGTATCTACGGTATCGGTGATCCGTCGGATTACCAGAACGCCATGATCTTTCTAAGGATGAACGAGGACTACGGCCGGGATCGCTTCATCGATCGCCTCGTCGAACTGACCTATCAGCGGAACGACGTGGACTTTCAGAGGGGAACCTTCCGGGTCCGGGGCGACTCGATCGAGGTCATACCGGCCTACGAGCGGGCCCACGGGATCCGCGTCTCCTTTTTCGGTGATGAGATCGACGGGATCCAGCGCTTCGACGTCGTCACCGGGCAGGCCCTCGAACAGTTGAGCTACGTGACGGTTTTTCCGGCGACCCACTTCATGACGAACAAGGATAAGCTCAAGGAGTCGATCCGACGGATCCGTAACGAGCTCGAGGACCAGATCCTCTACTTCAAGGAAAACGACCGTCTCCTCGAAGCCCAGAGGATCGAGCAGCGGACCCGCTATGACATCGAGATGCTCGAGGAGATCGGGATCTGTAGCGGGATCGAGAACTACTCCCGCCACCTCGCTCTGCGTGAGGCGGGCGAAACGCCGGCGACGCTGATGGACTTCTTCGGGGACGACTATCTCCTGATCATCGATGAGTCGCACGTCACCGTACCACAGGTACGGGGCATGTATGCCGGGGACCGTTCCCGCAAGGAAACGCTCGTCGATCACGGTTTCCGCTTGCCGAGCGCCCTCGATAACAGGCCGCTCAGGTTCGAGGAGTTCGAGGAAAAGATCGACAAGGCGATCTTCCTATCGGCTACGCCGGGTGTCTATGAGCTCGAGCGGGGCTATCCCGTCGTCGAACAGATCATTAGACCGACCTACCTGCTCGACCCCGTCATCGATGTCCGACCGACCGAAGGCCAGATGGACGACCTCTATTTCGAGATCAAGAAACGGACCGAGAGAAACGAGCGCGTCCTCGTGACGACGCTGACGATCCGCATGAGCGAGGACCTAACCGCCTACTTCAAGAAGCTCGGGCTCAAGGTCGCCTATCTGCACAGCGAGATCAAGTCGCTCGACCGCATCACGATCCTTAGGGATCTTAGGCTCGGCAAGTACGACTGCCTGATCGGCATCAACCTGTTGCGGGAGGGGCTCGACCTGCCGGAAGTATCGCTAGTCGCCATCCTTGACGCCGACAAGCAGGGTTTTTTGCGGAGCGAGCGCTCGCTCATCCAGACGATCGGACGGGCCGCCCGCAACGAAAACGGGCACGTCATCATGTATGCCGATACGGTGAGCGATGCCATGGCCTTCGCAATCGAAGAAACGGAACGAAGACGCGGGATCCAAAAGGCCTTTAACGAGCGCTACGGACAGACGCCGATCACGATCAAGAAGGACATCCTCGACCGGATCAGCATCAAGGAAGAGATCATAGAGGAGCCCAGATCCTATACGAAGATGACGAAGAAGGAACGCGCTAAAACGATCCAGCGGATCGAAGCGGAGATGAAGGAAGCGGCGAAGCGACTCGACTTCGAAAAGGCGGCCGAACTGCGCGATATCCTCTTCGAGATCAAGGCGGAAACACCATGAAGGACCAACGACTACGCCTGGTCAAGGCCTTTCTCAAGGCCGAATACGATAAGCACTTAGAGGCGTTCAAACGGATGGATATCCGCAAGAATCGGATCGTCCTTTTAGGCGATTCCCTCGTAGCCTACGCCAAGGACCTGATCGAGGATTCCGTCAACCTCGGGATCCCCGGTGATACGACCCAGGGCGTGATCGACCGGCTCGATCTCGTCTATCCCTTCGATCCGAGCCGTGTCGTTCTCTGGATCGGCAGTAACGACCTCGTCCTGACGGATGACGACAACGAGACGATCGCCGAGCGGATCCTCTGGATCAGGGATGAGCTCGAGGATAACATGGCCGGGCGCGTGATCGTCGCTACGCTCGCCCCCGTCAATGAGGACCGTTTCGAGAAGCACATGTTCGCGCGGGATAACCGGGATATTATAGCGATCAACGCCATCCTTAGGCGTGAGGTCGAGGATATCGTCGACGCGCACCGCGTTCTCGTCGAAAACGGTAAGCTCAGGGATGACTATACGACCGATGGCCTGCACCTGACGGATGAGGGGTACGCCGCTTTTGCTCGTGCACTTTCCTTGAAACTGTGATAAGATAAAGGCGGGTGATCCTATGAACGCACGAAAGCACTATCGAGCCGGACTGGCGCACTATATTCTCGACGTATCCGTGAAGAACGTCGTTCTAGCGCGGGAGCATTTCGAACGCGCAGCTGAGCTCGGCTATGCCGATGCCAACTATTTTTTGGGCCGGATGTTTCTGCTCGGTGACGGCGTCTCCAAGGACGAAAAAAAGGCCGTTACCTATTTCCAGGAAGGCCGTACCAGCAACAAGTGCGGCTATGGTCTCGGCCTCGCCTATCGCGGTGGTCTCGGCCTCGAAAAGGACGAAAAGAAGGCCGATAAACTGTTCGAAAAGCACTACCCCGACCTGCTGGAAGAGGCGAAGGAAAACGACGTCGTTTCGATGCATCTCGTCGGGAGCTGTTGTTATTACGGTCACGGGGTCAAGGCTTCGATCCTCAAGGCGATCGAGTGGTTCCAGCAGGCGGCGAGCGCGGGATACGCCGATTCCCTCTATATGCTCGGGCTGATCCAGGAAACCGTCGACCAGGAGAACCCGAGGACGGAGCGAGCCATCGAGTACTACGAGAAGGCGGCCGAGCAGGGCCATCCCTATGCCGAGTACGCGCTGGCAACGATCTATCACGAACGCCAGGACTGGACTAAGGCCGTGCGCTACTATGAGCGCGCTGCGAAACAGAACTACGACCGCGCCGCTTTCGCTCTCGCCATGTACTACCGGGAGCACGAACCGAAGAAACCGGATAAGGCCTATGCCTGGTTCCTCAGCGCCGCGAAACAGGGCCACCGTGAAGCCGAGTACTATGCCGGTCTCTACAATCAGCTCGGTCGCGGCACGACGAAGAACATCCGACAGGCCGTGTTCTGGTATGA
Source organism: Acholeplasmataceae bacterium (assembly GCA_046540115.1). Classification (GTDB taxonomy): domain Bacteria; phylum Bacillota_I; class Bacilli_A; order Acholeplasmatales; family Acholeplasmataceae; genus RECG01. Next base: position 14,531 of record JBKHFR010000015.1, read on the forward strand.
ACGGGCCGCACTAAAAAAGGAAAAGAATGCCCTCTATCACCTCGCGCTCATTCTCATGAACGACCAGAAGAAACCGGATTCCTATATCCGGCGCCTGCTCGAACAGGCGGCCGTCCTCGAACACCCCCACGCCCAGTACAACCTCGCGGTGATGTATCAGAAGGGCGACGGCGTCGAACAGGATCTCCGTAAGGCGTTCCTGTGGTATCAGAAGGCCGCTGAAGCGGATCTCGACATCGCCCAGTACAACCTCGGAATGCTCTATCTTCAGGGTCTGGGAACGGAAAAGGACGTCAAAAAGGCCCGGATCTTCCTCGAAAAGGCCGCGGAACAGGGCCTCGAAGTCGCGGAAGAGATGCTCCATACGATCGGTAACTACGATACGCTTACCAAAAGCCCGTGGCAATCCTAACGGATCGCCCGGGCCTTTTCTATGATTCTTTTATCGTGTCCTTCATTTCGGGTCGTGCGTAGCGATCCGGATCAGGATCTCTGTGGCTTTTTCCATCTGGTTGATCGAAGCGAACTCCATGCGTCCGTGGAACTGGAACCCTCCGGTTCCCAGGTTGGGACAGGGCAGGCCCATGAAGGTCAGGCGGGAACCGTCGGTACCGCCGCGAATGGGTTCGCTCTTCGGCGTGATCCCGACGCTCTCGATCGCTCTTTTGGCGCGCTCGACGATGTCCATGCGATCCTTTAGGACCTCGTACATGTTGTAGTAGCTGTCCTTGATCTCGAGCTTGACGGCGGGATAGCCGTAACGGGCGTTGATGAAATCCCTGATCGCCGCGAAGTCCTGTTTCTGTTTTTCAAACAGCGCCCTGTCGTGGTTACGGATGATGTACTGGCTCTTCGTTTCCTCGACCTGTCCGTGGATCTTCGTCTGGTGATTGAATCCCTCGTATTTCTCGGTATAGGCGGGATCGAGGAATTCGGGTAGGAGGGCGTCGAATTCGTGCGCGAGGCCGATCGCGTTGATGAGCTTGTTTTTCGCGGTGCCGGGATGGATGCTTATACCGGTAAACGTCAGGTTCGCCGTCGCGGCGTTGAAGTTCTCGTAGTCGATCCCGCCGACGGCGCTGCCGTCAACGGTATAGGCGAAGTCGGCCGTAAAAACGTTCAGGTCGAAGCGGTCAGCGCCCCGGCCGATCTCCTCGTCCGGCGTGAAGCCGATATGGATATCGCCGTGGGGGATGTCCCTATTCGTCGTCAGGTGACGGGCGAGCTCCATGATCTCGGCGACGCCGCACTTATCGTCAGCACCGAGCAGGGTAGTACCGTCGGTGACGATGATGTCATCGCCGATGACGTCGCTAAGGCTCGGGTAGTCCTTGGGTGACATCCGGTACGTATCATTCAGGACGATCTCCTCACCGTTATAGTTCGCGATGATCCGGGGCTTGACGTCCTGGCCGGGAGCGTCCGGTGAGGTATCGACGTGGGCGATGAAGCCGATCGCGGGCGCGCCCTTGACGTTTCCTTCGATCTTCGCGTAGACGTAGCCGTGCTCGTCCAGGGATGCGTCTAAGCCGAATGAGCGGAGCTCTTTTACGAGTAAACGGCTGAGATCCTTCTGTTTTTCCGTCGAGGGCGACGTCGCGACATCGGGGTTCGATTGCGTGTCGATCCGGACGTAGCGTAGGAAGCGTTCGATGAGTTGTGTCATGGGCATACCTTCTTTTTTCTTTTATTATACCAAAAATGACGAAAAAGGGTGGTATAATAAAAGGAATCAAGGACAAAATCAATATTTTTAATTTTTATTGCTGAATTCACTTGACAAATCGATTTTAAGTGAATATAATTGAGGTGTAAATTAAAAATATCAATATTGGCGGCAGATACATGAAAAGAATTGAAATACTGAATAAACTCGGTGCGCGAGAACTATCGAAAAGAAAGGCCTACCGGGCGCTCTATCCGAAACGAAGAAAACCGCGACGGGCGCACTTCGTTAAAGTGAAGCTCGCTATCCCCGATGAAAAGGGCGTATCGCGACTGTTGGCCGTACTACTATTCTTCCCGATTCCGCTATTTCTCGTCCAGTGGATCATGAGGCGTGCCATCAAGGAAAAGCAGCTAGCGCGGTCCGGATTGACCCAGGCGGATGTCCTGGAACTCGTCTCGATCGCCGGCGTCCGTGTCTTCATTCACGCTAAGGACGGTACGCGTGTCGCCTTTAGGACGATCTAGGAGAGTTCATCGTGTCGCCAATAGGAAGGAGAGGTTACTATGAGTAAAGGAAACAAGGTCTATCCCGTTATCTCGGTATGCCCGGTCTGTAAGCACGACCTGCGCGTAGCGAAGCTTAAGTGCGATCACTGTGACACCGTGATCGAAGGGGACTTCACGCTTTCGAAGTTCAACTACCTCGAGACGGACAAGCTCTATTTCATCGAAGTGTTCATGAAGAACCGTGGGAATATCAAGGCGATCGAAAAGGAGCTCAACATCAGCTATCCGACCGTCAAGAAGATGCTCGACGAGGTCATCACGGTCCTCGGCTATTCCCCCGATCAGTATACGGATGAGGCGGAGAACGAGCGGACGAAGCGGACGAAGGATAAGGACTGGAAGACGAGCCTTCTCGACCGGATCGAGAAGGGCGAACTGAAAGTCAACGAAGCGATCGAACTGATCAAGAAAAGGAAGTCGGGTGAATGACATGTCAAAGGACGCTCTTAAAGAAGAAAGAATGAAGATACTCGATATGCTGCAGAAGGGCATCGTCAGTCCGGAAGAAGCCGAGAAGCTGCTCTCTGCGCTCGAGCGCGCCGATAGCGATGACGAGGTCGTGACGCCGATGAAGAAAACGCCCTTTCGGATGCTCAAGATCTATATCGATTCCAATGACGGTGACGTCGTCAAGGTCCAGATCCCGATCGAATTCGCGAAGCTACTCAAAACGGATAAGTTCCGTTCGAACTTAAAAGGAGCCGACATCGACATCGACGCCATCCTCGAGATGATCAACCAGGGTGCGGTCGGCGATCTGGTCAACATTCAGTCAGGCGACGGCGACGTCATTCGCGTGGTCGTCGAATAGGAGGAGAACGCCCGACGCTTTCTCTGTTTAGGATGCACTAGGAGACTGTACCTCATGTTATTCGGTAAGCACTTTTTCAAGTATTATCTCAAGTATTGGATCTATTTTCTGAGCGGCATTCTCGTTCTGGTCGTCGTGGACTGGTTCCAGCTCGACATTCCCAGGATCGTCGGCGAACTCGTCGATGACCTGCGGCTCGAAAATGCCGATACGGACAGCATGTATCGATCGATCGGTCGTATCGCCCTGCTAGCGCTCGGCATTACGATCGGTCGGTTTATTTGGCGCTATACCATTTTCGGCGCCTCGCGGAAGATCGAGACCGATATCCGCTATGAGATGTTCGACCACGCGACGAAGCTCCCCCAACAGTACTACAGCCAAAAGAAGGTCGGCGGCCTGATGGCGCACTTTATCAACGACCTTCAGGCGATAAGAATGGTCTATGGACCGGGCATACTCATGCTCGCCGATGGACTCGTTCTAGGTACGCTCGCCATCTATCGGATGGCGAGTCTCAACGTAACGATGACGCTTTTCGCCGGGATTCCCATGTTCTTTCTCATGATCGCGATGATCCTGATCATGCACCGCGTCCGCCTGCTCTTTCGGATCCGCCAGGAGTCCTTCGAGGATCTGAGCGACTTCACGCAGGAGAACTTTTCGGGGATTACCGTCATCAAGGCCTTCGTTCGGGAGATCAAGGAGGCGATGTTCTTCCAGAGAAAGAACCGCGACCTCTACGACAAGACGATGAAGTTCGTCCGATATCTGATCATGATCGAGATCGCCATCTCGATCGCGATTAACCTGGTCGTTCTCGTGATCCTGTTCTACGGGAGCTATCTCGTCCTTAGGACGGATGCTACGGGTCTTACGCCCGGTCAGTTGACCGAGTACATCGCCTATTTCTTCATGCTGATCTGGCCGACGATGGCTATCGCTCGCTTTTTAGGCATTCTCAGCCAGGCGAAAGCGAGCGCGGGGCGGATCGCCACGATGCTCGACGAGGATATCATCGTCGAGGATAGCCCGGACGTAGTGCGTGACGTCGACCTGTCGGGAAGAATCGAGATCGAGCACCTGACCTTCCGCTATCCGGATGGCGATGATGACGTGCTCAAGGACGTCAGCTTTACGATCGAAAAGGGCGAGATGGTCGGTATTCTCGGACGAACCGGAAGCGGTAAGAGCAGTCTCGTCGACCTGTTACTACGGACATATAACCTCGATCGCGACCAGATCTTCATCGACGGAATCGATATCATGAGGCTGCCGATCAAGAGGGTGCGCGACCTGATCGGCTACGTGCCCCAGGATAATTTCCTCTTCTCGGATACGATCGCGAGCAATATCGGCCTTTCCTTCGAGCGCATGCACATCGAGGATGTCAAGCGCGCAGCCAAGCTCGCGGACGTCTATGACAATATCAATGAGTTCAAGGAGAAATTCGCTACCATCCTCGGGGAGCGGGGCGTAACCGTCTCCGGCGGCCAGAAACAGCGCATCAGCATCGCCCGCGCCCTCGCTAAGGATCCGGAGATACTCATTCTCGACGACTCGGTTTCCGCCGTCGATACGGAAACGGAAGAGGCGATCATCACGAATCTGAGCGAGGTACGCCGCGGTAAGACGACGATCTTTATCGCGCACCGCATTTCGACCGTCAAAAAAATGGACAAGATCATCCTCCTCGAAAAGGGGAAAGTGGTCGCCATCGGTAACCATCAGGAACTGTTGGAAACATCGGAGCTCTACCGATCGATGGTTAAAAGACAGGAACTCGAGAACATCGTGGAAGGAGGGTCGGCCGATGAAGGACTTTAAGGACTTTACGCGGGAAAGAAGCGACCGGGAAGTACTCAAAAGGCTTTTCGCCTATCTCAAACCGCACAAAAAGTATTTCATCTGGACGCTCGTCTTCATGGCGGTCTCGCTGCTCGTACAGCTACTGCCGCCCTACCTGATCGGACGGATCGTCGATGTCATCGGCGATGACGAGCTCGCGCGCGCTTCGAAGGAGCGAACGATCATCACGATCGCCGCCTTCTTCGCGGGTCTGATCGTCATATCCAACTCGTTCGTATACTACCAGAACTACTGGCTGCAGCGCATCGGTCAGAAGATCGTGGCCAAGATGCGGATCGACGTCTTCGAGCACATCGAAAGCCTCGCGATCGGGCAGATCAACGAGGTTCCCGTCGGGAAGCTCGTCACCCGCGTCGCTAACGATACGAACGTCATCAGCGAGATGTATACGAATGTCGCGGTTAACCTCATCCGCAACTTCCTCTATCTGCTCGGTATCCTCATCGTTCTCTTCCTGTTGAACTGGAGGATCACGCTCGCTTTGCTCGGGCTCATCCCCCTCGTCATCCTCGCCTCGGTGATCTTCCGTAAGTATTCCCGGGCCTCCTTCCGTTGGGTGCGTTCCAACGTTGCCGAGGTCAACGCCTTCCTCTCGGAAAACCTTTCGGGCATGAAGGTCACACAGATCTTCAACCAGGAGGATAAGAAGAAACGCGAGTTCTATGAACGAAACGATCAGCTCGAAAAGAGCTATCTGCGCGAGATCCTCGTTTTCGGGATCTATCGACCGACCATCTACGGGTTCGCGATGACGGGCGTCGTCATCGCCCTGCTGATCGGGATCCGGGACGTGCTCGATCCGACGGTAGCCTTTACGGCCGGGATGCTCTTCAGCTATTACATGTATGTCCAGGATTTCTTTCAGCCGATCCAACAGATGGCCGAGCAGTTCAACATGCTGCAGAACGCCTTCGCTAGCGCCGAGAAGATCTTCGACGTGCTCGATACCAAGCCGGCGCTCGTCGATGCCGACGACGCGATCGAGCTCGAGTCCTTTAGCGGAGCGATCGAATTCAAGGACGTCTGGTTCCAGTATATCGAGGACGAGTGGGTGCTAAAGGGCGTTAGTTTCAGGGTCAATCCCGGGGATACCGTCGCCTTCGTCGGCGCGACCGGTTCCGGCAAGACGACGATCCTCAACCTGATCGTCCGAAACTACGACATCCAGAAGGGCCAGATCCTGATCGACGGCATCGACATCCAGAGGATCAAGCGCTCTTCCTTACGGCGGCACATCGGGCAGATGCTGCAGGACGTCTTTCTGTTCAGCGGGACGATCAAGGATAACATCACCCTGAACGATCCGGACATCACGATTGAAGAAGTCCGCCAGGCAGCCGAATACGTCGGTGCCGACGGATTCATCGAGTCGCTCCCGGACGGATACGAGCACGTCGTCCGCGAGCGCGGCAACAACTTCTCGAGCGGACAACGACAGCTCATCTCCTTCGCGCGGGCGCTCGTCTATAAGCCGAGCCTGATCATCCTCGATGAGGCAACCGCGAATATCGATAGTGAAACCGAGGAACTGATCCAGGAGTCGTTGATCCGGATGATGAACATCTCGACGATGATCATCGTCGCCCACCGGCTCTCGACGATCCAGCACGCCGATCGGATCATCGTCATGAAGAAGGGCGAGATCAAGGAAACGGGAACGCACCAGCAACTGCTCCGGCACCGAGGACTCTACTATCACCTCTATCG
>JBKHFR010000016.1:0-20403 GCA_046540115.1 Acholeplasmataceae bacterium
GCACATAGAAAGGTTAGATGCACCATGGAGCGCGGCATCATGCTCATCCTCACGCTGATCGTCACGATCGGCACTATATATATCGGGAAGCGAAGGGGTTGTTCCGATAGAAATACTCTTCGTTTCCTTACGTTCTTGTTGTTGTTAGTCTATCTTGTTCGGCTCTTTTCGAGCGATGCGATCGATCAGACGTTCAACATTTTTCTCATCGATATCACGACTGATCTCGACGCCGAGACGACGTGGCTCTTTTCGCCGTCACGAACGCTACTCATTCTCATCCTAAGATGGATGACGGTGCTTTTCATTACCGGTGCGATCGCCGTAGCCTTCCATCCGAAAAGAGAAGTGCGCGCACTGCTCGGATTTCTTGGTCCGCTCGTGTTCATTCTCAATGTCCTGTTCTTTCGCTCGCATGTCATCGCCTTTGATGGCACCTATGAGACCATTCTTTCGCCGCGAGCGCTGCAGTTCTCCCTCGAGACGGTGCTATTCGGCGCCCTGATGCTAGGACACCTTCACGTTCTGATCAAGGAACGGATGAAGCCGAGCGGAGTCGAAATGAGAAACATGGCGCTTACCCTCATTTTCTCCGCTTTTGCCGTCATGCCCCTCGGATTCCTATATCACCTATTCGGTAACTACGGGGAAGTCCCGAAGGATTTCACGCCGCTCCATATCCTCATCATCCTTTTCCCCTTCGTCCTGATCGTCGCGCTCTTCTATCAATTGAGAAAGAAAAGCCAGACGACCAGGGACCTCCTCGTTACCTTTCTTTCCTTCGCCGCCTTCTTCCAGTTCTTCTACCTGCGGCGAACGGGACTCGGAGGACTCCCTTTACACCTATGTAATACCGCCGTAATCCTGCTCGTTATCGCGGTTCCCTTTCGTCTTCAGGGCGTGTTTTATTTCGCTTATTTCGCCAATGTGATCGGGGCGCTCGCTGCCATCATCCTGCCGAGCTATAACCACGACATCTTCAGGCTTTCGGTCATCCATTTCGGATATAATCACCTCTATGCCCTGATCGTTCCGCTTCTAGCCGTCATCTTCCATACCTTTCCGAAACCGAAGCTGAAGCACATGGTTCGCGCTATCATCATCTTCACGCTCTATTTCATATTCGTGGTCTTCGTCAATACGTGGTTCAGGAACTATGGCGCGAATGTCGACTATTTCTTTACCTACTCGGACTTTTTAACCGATATGTTCGGCGTCCGGAGGCTGCAGTATAACTACGTGCTTGAAGTCGAACTATGGGGATTAGAACTGACCTTCTACTACCTCTACCAGATCATCTTCTATCTCGCCTTTATCTTCCTTATGTTCATGATGTGGGTCGTCTATGACTCGATCGAGGCAACGGTTGATCGGCACCACCGCCTGCATCTAAAACAGAAAGAACTATTCAACGAACGCCTGCATCTCAAAGCGATGCTCGGTCAACGGAGTTTGCATGAACCGATCGATCCGGAGGGAACCGATATGATAAGAATCAGTCATTTTTCCAAGCGATACGGCAATGCCAAGAATAAAGCGGTCGACGACTTTTCCCTCGAGGTACACAAGGGTGAGGTCTTCGGCTTTCTCGGACACAATGGCGCCGGTAAATCGACGACGATCAAGAGCCTTGTCGGCATCCAGTCGATCACCGAGGGCAGGATCGAGATCTGCGGCTATGACATCAGGACACAGCCCTTAGAAGCGAAGCTTAGGATCGGCTATGTCTCGGATAATCACGCCGTCTATGAGAAACTAACCGGTCGCGAATACATCGACTACGTCGCTGACCTCTATCACGTAAGCGAAGAGGATCGGAAGGCACGCCTAGATAAATACTTGAAGCAGTTCAACCTCGAGCACGCCTTCGACCAGGAGATCAAGAGCTATTCCCACGGCATGAAACAGAAGCTCGTAGTCATCGCATCCTTGATCCACGAGCCCGATGTCTGGATACTCGATGAGCCCCTGACCGGGCTCGATCCGACGAGCGCCTATCAGATCAAGGAATCGATGCGAGAGCACGCCGAAAAAGGTAATATCGTCTTTTTCTCGAGCCACGTCATCGAAGTCGTCGAAAGGATCTGTCATCGCATCGCCATCATCAACAATGGTCGTCTCGTCGGAATCTATACGCTCAAAGAGCTCAGGCAGGAAGGGACATCGCTCGAAGAGCTCTACATGAAAAACGTCCGTAAAGTCCATCTTGAAGGATAGGTGTTATATCCAATGCTTGAACGCATCGGCGTCCTAGTACGCCTACAACTGAGCAATCGAATGAACCTCAGGATCGAGGATAAGAAGCGGTTCGCCGCTGGTATCGCTCTTCGTTTGCTCGTGATCGTAATCCTGAGCATCGTCATGACGCTCGTATTGCACGTGATCGACGATATCCTCTATATCCCGGTCAACCACTTTTTCATTGTCTTCGTCCTGATCATTACTCAAGGACTCGGCATCGTATCGGCAACGAGCAAGCTCATGACCGATCTCTACTTGAGTCGGGAGAATCCGATCTTGCTGTCGCTACCGGCAAAAAACGACGAAGTCTTTATCAGTAAGATCGTCGTGTTCTATATCGGCGAGTTCATTAAGAATCTATACCTGCTCATTCCCGTACTGATCGCCTTCGGATACGTCAATAGCATCATGATCCTCTACTATATCAATATCATTCCTATGCTTTTCATACTACCGCTATTAACGGTATCGATCGCTGCGCTGCTATCGATGCCACTGATCTTCATCAAGAATTACCTCAAGAACCATCAGACCGTTTCCTTTCTACTCGTCATCGTCTCGATCATCGCCGTTTTCGTCCTGATACGAGGCGTCGTATCGAGCATCCCTACGCCGATACGCATCGTTCAGCTCTATAATTCCTTCATCATCTCGCTTACGCTGATCATGCAGCAGAGCGCGAACTACGGATTGATCTATACCAATATCGGAGAACTCCTGTACGGCATCGACCCCGTTTTCAATTACCTCGTCCTGCTCGTTACGATCATATCCCTTCAGGGACTGATCCTAGTCGTAGCGAGACCGCTCTATTTCATGCTCGCCAGCACGTCACACGAAACCGCTACGGAGCGAGTCCATCGTAAGGATAACAGGGCTGAAAAGAGTCTCTTTATGACGTTTTTACGGAAGGAATTACTGATCGCGCGACGGAGTACGAACGAATTGCTAGAGAACTATGCGATCCTGTTGACGCTACCGTTTTTCATGTACGTACTGAACTATATCTACATGGGCATGAATCGCAGTACGTTCGGAAACCAGCTCGTCCTCGTCTTCAACGTTTTCATCGCGCTTTTAATCGTCACTGCGGCCAACACGGCTGCGGCGAGCGCGATCTCTACCGAGGGCGGTGAGTTCGTGCTCTTTAAGACCGCGCCGAGCGATACGACTCGGATGGCCTGGGCGAAGATCGCCTTTAACCTCGCCTTTTCGATCGCGATGATCGCGCTCAGTTTCCTGTTATTCGCGTGGGCTCTTCCGGTTTTTCCCAGGGCACACATCGCTCTACTGTTCGTCTTCGTCGTCCTGATCAACAGCGGACATATCCTTTGGTCGTTCCAGATCGATCTTTTGAATCCGCAACTGAGCGACTACGCAGCAACCGGCTCACTGAGCAGCAACCGAAACATCGGCCACTCGATCAGAAACGGTTTCGTACTGAGTTTCCTTTTCGGCAGTCTAGCGGCCGTGCTATTCGTCTTCGTCAATTCCCTGGCATGGACGATCCTTCTCGGGCTTTCGGCGATATTCCTCGTCATACGAGCGCGCCTATTCCATAGCTTTCTCAAGGCCTATTTCATGGATATCGAATTCTAGGAGGTGTTCGCTTGAATCGTAAACTCATACTGTTTTCCGTACTCACGTTCAGCGTTCTATCGATCATGGCGATCGCCGTTTTCGGCACGCTTCCCGAAGGGGGTAGCTCGGCACCCGTCGAAGCGATCCTTATCCCTGACTATGACGAAGAGAACAGCAGCGGTGAGCGCTTTAAGGATGTTAACGGGATCGTTACGGAACGAAACAACGTCTATGAAGTCGAATACGCGGTCGAACCGGGAGAAGCCGAAGGTGATATCCAAGCGAGTTCGAACAACGGAGGCATGAGCGTCCAGGTCGACCAACAGGCCGGTCTCGTCTACGTCTATTACGACACGCAGGCGATCGGTCAGACCGTAACGATCAGGATCTGGGATGATCAGACCAAGAATCAAGCGGAGATCATCCTTTGGTTTAAAACGCCGGGAAGCGTCACGGTTCCGGATTAGATAATAAGGAGAGTGTTGACTATGAAAAAAAGAATGTTTTTGACGGGTATCGTACTGATCGTGATTACCCTCAGCCTAGCGGCATGTAGCGAGATCTACGTGCGGCTCAACTACGAGACCAACGGTGGTGAACCGATTCCCCATGAAAACGTCGCTCAGGGGCACGTGTTCGACGAGCTGCCGGAGCCCGAACGAGAAGGCCATACGTTCGAAGGTTGGTATGAAGACGAAGCGCTCAGCGAGCCCTTCGATGCCGGCGAACCGCTCAATCGGAACCGGACGGTCTATGCTAAGTGGTCGGTCAACGACTATCAGCTGACGCTCGTTGACGTCAATGAAGGCATGATCGACGAGCGCAGGCTCGAATTCGGTGCCCCTTTAGAATTGCCTGAACTCGAAAAGGAAGGCCATGAATTCGATGGCTGGTACGTCGATGAGACGCTGATCGAGGAATATGCCGGCGCGACGATGCCGGCGGAGGACCTTACGCTCTATTTCGCGTTTGACCCATTCCTCTATACGGTCGACTTCTACGTCGGAACCGATCTCGTCCAGTCGCGTGAAGTCGCTCACGGCCAAGAGCTCGACCCCGTTCCCGATGTTCCCGAAGTCGAGGGAAAGGTCGGAACGTGGAACGTTAGCGATTTCTCCGCGATAACGAGTGACATGGACGTGATCGCGGTCTATGAGGATCGGACCTATGACGTCGTGATCAAGGACGAATGGGGAACGGTCTATAGCGAACAGACGGTTACCCACGGCTCGCTGGTCGAAGTGCCGGAAGAGCCGAGCAAGGAAGGATACGAGTTCATCGGCTATTCCGAGGACCTTTCGACGTTCGTCGTCACTGCGGATACGGAAATCATGGTCGTCTACCGGATCCTAGTTTTCACCGTCGACTTCTATGACCAGGACGGCGCTTTGCTCGCGAGTTACGACGTCGAATACGGATCCGATCCGAGTGCCCCGGACCTCGACGTCGAAGAGGGCTACCGCTTCGAGGGGTGGGATGAGGATTTCTCCGAGGTCACTACTGATCTGGAGGTTAGAGCCATCGTCGTTCCGATCGTCTATACGATCACCTTTGATGCCGGTGCGGGTGCGTTTTCGGATGGCGAAGCCTTGCGGGAAGTGAGCGCCGCATACGAGAGCGTGATCGGTCAACAGGAAGAACCGACTCTCGAAGGATACGAGTTCGCGGGCTGGTATGAGGATGAGGATTACAGCGGATCGGCCGTTACGTTCGGACCACAGTCGACGATGATGCTCGATGGAGCATACCTCTACGCCAGATACGTTCCCCTGATCGATGCCGATGGCAGCTACGTCTTCGAACGCGAAAACCTAGAGACGGGTGCCATCGAAAGCGACGGTGATCCCGATCCATACAGTTTCGGTGGTGTCGACGATGACCCGGACTTCACGCCGATCGTCGATTTCGAGGGCTATGACTTCGCCTACTTCGTTGCCGGCGAGAATACCTATGACGACCCGGAGGATTACGATCTGCTCGAGGATCGGATCGATGTCGATATCTACTACATCCGGGAGATCCTTACCGTCACGTTCGTACAGGATCCGAGCAGTGCCGGCGGATCCGGTGATATCATCGAGGAAGAGCACAGGCTCTACTATAACGATAGCTATACCGAAGAACTGCCGGAGATCATCATCAGTGATGACAGCTATGAGGCCCGTTGGGATCGTACGAATCTGGCGAATCTCAAGGAGAGCGTCACCGTACGCGCCGTTTACTATGACAGCGACGTCCAGACCATCACCTTCCTCGATGGCGGAGCGATCAAGTACATCGCCTTGAAGACCCAGGATTCGGGCGATCAGATCGTAACCGAAGGTTCACTGATCTGGCAGCTCGACAAGCCCGACCACGTCTTTTTGGGCTGGTTCGACCAGCCCGAGGGCGGAACGAAATACGAGATCGAGGACATGCTCTTTTCGAGCTTCGAGCGATCGGATACCGTCTACGCCCAGTGGGAAGAACTGGCTACCTTCGAACAGCCGACGGACCTGGCCATTTCGGGAGAGGATATTCTAACGATTTCCTGGGACATCGATCCGGCTACCATCGACGGGATCGAACCACGCGACTATCAGTTCCTGATCGATGGCGTCAGCTATTACGTCGACCCATCGGCTGTCACGGTCGATGAAAACGCGCACGTCCTGTCGATTCCCGAAGAACACGACCTCTATCCGGCCTTCTCGACGCTGCTCGAACCCGGTATCCACAGCGTAGCCCTGCGCGCTCGCGGTGACGGCACGAACCATTTGACCGGACCCTATTCTAATACCGTTTCCTACTCGATCGACACCGAGATCGAAGGAGAAGTGACGGGCGTCGACACCTACGACTACTTCATCGTCGAAGAGGTTGAGATCGGCGGTGAGGCGACCAAGCGCTATATCTTCTATACGAACCTGGTCTACAACTTTTCGGACCGCTACGACTTCGATATCGTCGAAGGTGGATCACTGCTCATCGCCTCCGATAACACGCTAACGATCGGTGAACAACCCGGAAACTTCCGCTTTGAGATGACCGTCGATGACGAAGAACCCGTCCTCTATGAAGGACGCATCGTCGCGAACATCAAGCAATTCGGGTTCGGCTCATCGATCAGCACCTACCTTTCCGAATCGACCGGTGACAACTACCTGGATCCGAGTGGTGACCCCTATTATGTCGGTTATCGAAACCCCTTCGAACTCGACCTTAGGATCAATGACAACCAGGGCGAAAGGGTCGAGCTCGATGACGTGCTACTCGACCATGACTTCTATCTCGAAGACGACGCAACTCCGCTCGATGAACAGGAACTCGGTGAATACGTCGCTCTCGAAAACAACTCGATGCAGTTCACGCCGGAAGCCGAAGGACGGACTTTCACGCTTGCCGTCCGCCCCCGCTATCAAGCCGATCTGATGCAGGTCTCGGACCTCGAATTCACCTTTATCGTCAACGACGCTCACAATGCCTTCGATAACAACGATCTTAGAAGCCTCTACAGTGACCTCAGTGTCCGCGCGATCAACATCCATCGGAACATCGAAGCCGAGTTAGCGCCCACTCAGATGAACGAGGACGGTTCACCGCTCAACATAAGGGGTAACCCGGCGACCAACAACTACTACGGTAACGTCTACGGCCGGCTCGACGACGGCACGTCGAACGATGAGATCACCATCAACGGCAACTATCTGACCATCGACGGTTCGGACTTGCCGAAGATGAACGCTGACAGCGGTTCGGGGGCGCTCGGATACACGCAATCCTTCGAGATCATCAACGTTCAGACGGGAATCTTCTACTATGAAGTCTTCGATGACGATAAACCCGATTCGAACGACAGCAGCCTTTCGATCAGTAATCTGACCATTCTCGGTAACACGGTCACGCCTTCGGTCAACTACGGCCTGAGTGCAGAAGAGATCGCCAGTCAGGAACAGCTGATGAGCGAGAATTCGGGCGGATACCAGGGGATCATGGTAAGAAACGGCGCGAGTCGATTCGAGAACCTGCGCGTCGGCTATACGCTGATCGCCTTCACCGATACCGCTTACGGCACTGCGGATGAGGACCACGATCAACCGATATACATGGAGATCGACCGCGTCGAGATCTATGATACGTGGGCTAACAGCCTCTACATTCACGGTGGCACGGGTATTTCGGTCACCGATTCGCTGATCGGACAGAGCGGTGGAGCTGCGATACACGTCGTTGACAACAAGGAGGATGGCGGCATCGCCAATCCTGCGCTCTTTATCGACGATTCGACCGTCATCGATAACTGGGTTTCCGGCGATGAGGGCTGGTTCAAGGCCTATAACATGTCGCTCGTCGCCCTACAGCTCAAGAGCTCGATCGAACAGAATGTCGCACCGACCGGCAGGTCGATCATCAGGGATATCGACAATCCGATCAGCGGTCTACCCTCACAGATGATCAACTTCATCATGCTGACCCAGCCTTCTCGTGGCGCCGTGGACGACGAGCTCGATCCGACGACGGGATCAGAAGTGCGCTTTTCCCTGAGCGACGAGCTCGGATCCGAGACGATCGAGCGCCCCTTCGACTTTCTGAGCGAGCCGACCGATCCGCGCATCGTGGATGGTAGTTTCCTTTTCCCTGTCGGTCCGCTCTCACAAACCGATGCATTCATGCAGGCGGTCGGTCAAGCGGTGACCTATGGTCTTTCCGAGGAAGAAGCGGCCGAGATCGCCTATCTGGCCGGGTTCTATAACCTTTCGGTTGAAGAAACCCTTCAGGTGGTCGGATCGGATATGGATTATCCCGATGCTGTAGAAACCATCATGGGTTCGGATCATCCGACGCCGCGCTACCTGGAAGTCCTGACGGAGGTCCCGATCTTCACGGAAGGCTTTTCGGTCGTCGTCGTGGAATTGCTCGACCAAGAGGACTGATCCATCGCGATAAAAACCCGATTCTGAATCCCATCAACTCGGTGGAGGTTCATAATCGGGTTTTCTCAACAGTCTGAAAACCTCGGAATCCCGAGGTTTTTTTGTTCAGTCCGCTTCAAGCACGGTGACCCTACGCGTGATCGTCGTTTCGTTTTCATCGTCATCGGTGACGTGATAGGTGATCGTATAGGTACCGGGGGTCGTCGGATCGACCGTATCCGTCACGTCAACCGTGGTATCTTTTCGTGTGACGTCGATGCCGGCATCGACGTGTTCTTCACCGACCGTGATCGTATCGATTCCTGGCTTTAGGGTTGCCCGCAACGGCCCTTCTTCGATGACCTTGACGACGCGCTTACAGGTGTGTTCCTCACCCTGCTCATTGAGACGGTAGATGATCTCGTATTCGCCGATGTTGGACGTATCGACGGTATCCTTGACGACATCCATGGGAAGCCGTGCATCCTCGGTGACGAGATAGCAGCCCTGGTCGACGTGGTCATTGCCGATCTCGACGACATCATCGCCGGCTACGAGGTCAACGTCGACCTCCGTGCTAGTCGAGCAAGCGGTAATCGCTAGCATTAGGACGATAAGAATGAGAGTTCTTTTCATAGCATCCTCCGATCGAATGGCATGTGCGCGACGTCGATATCAGCGGTGTCGTAGAAGAATGTGTAGGCTACGTGTTCGTGGGTCGCACCCCTGTACTCGGTGGTGTAGGTAATCGGGTATGTCCCGGCTCGATCGGGGTTAACACTGGACGTATCGGCCCGGACTTCATGCCCGTTGAACGTGCAGGTCGGAACGTGGTAAGCCTGTCCTGTCGGATAGGTCTGTCGGACGGTCGTACAGCGGAAGCTCGGTTCGTGGTCCTCGACGACGTGGACGATGCGGCGGATCGTCCGGCTGTTTCCGGAATTGTCCTTCGCCGTATAGGTGATCACGTAGTTCCCGGGGATCGTCGTATCGATAGTCGCGTCGGTTTCGACCGTTACGTCGGAATCGTAGTTGTCGCTAGCTTCGGCGCCCTGATCGATGTGATGGGCACCGATGCCGATCGTATCGATTCCGGGTTTAAGGATGAGTTCGGGTGGTTCACGGTCGACGACGTCGACCGTGCGTTCGACCGTGTCGATCGTTTCGCCGTCAGAAATCAGTGAGTAGGTGATCCGATAGAAACCGACGATATCCGGATCGAGATCGCTCTCGACTTCGACCGTCAGGTCCATGTCTTCTCCGTGTTCGATCGACGTACCGGGATCTTCAAAGTCGTCAAAGACGTCGAGTTCAACATCCTTTTCACCGATCAGCTCGAGTTCCGGTGGACCGTCGTCGGTGACGATCTCAGCGGCAAATCCGAAGAAATCGTCGTTGGTCGCATCGGATTGGAAATTGAGCAGGAGTTCCTCCTTATGATAGGTGATGACCATGCCTTTAAGTGAGGTGGAACTATAGTAGTCTGCCCGATCACCGTCATTGATGTGGAGGAAGTCCGAACCGGATTCGAAGCGGGACTCCGTGGCAAAGTGGAGCTGGAACTCCGTCCGCTTAGCGAAGGAGATGAACCAGCTGATATTCTGGTTGTTGCCGTAGGGGTTGTGGGCGGTTTCGATCGTATCCTCGAAGGTGAATGACCTCTCGATGGTAACGAGCTCTCCGTCTTCCATGACGGCTGCTTTCACGGTATGATGGTCGGCATCGATGCCGATCGCATCCCCCGTATAGGTGTGCGAATCGAGCGTCGGGTCCGAGCCGTCGAGCGTATAGTAGATCGTCGTGTCCGCATCGACGCCGGTAATTTCGACCTCATAGGATAGGTCGGAATCATCGATGAGGATGAGCTCGCTACCCGGGTTCATGCTGATGTCCGAGACGAGGTCGATCGAAAGGTTTTCGCTATCGGGGAAAGGATTGAAATCGACGTCGAAACGGATCCGTTCATCCGGCAGTTCGACGATACTATCGATGCGCAGTTCGACCTGGCTTCCGTCGCTATGGAACATCGGAATGGACGTATCGACGCCGATCGCCTGGTAGGGATTGTTCTGCGAGAGCGCCGCTCGGTCGACGTCGCCGGCATTGTAGTCGTCGAGATAGAGCGGGAATTCGTCAGTCTCGAGCCCTGGTCGATAGACGAAGACCTCGTTGACGGCCGTCCTATAGTCGTTATAGAAGCCATTGACGTTGCCTTCATTGACATGGTCGGCATCGATGCGGTAGACGATCAGACCGCTATCCGGCAGCTGTGACTCATAGCGTCCCTGATCCAGGCGGTATTCGATATAGATCGACTCATCGGAGTATCCGGTATCGATCCGGTATAGGTTTTCAGGTCCATCCTTGATCGGTGCGAGCGTATAGGTTCCGCTTTCCGTGATCTCATCGACTCCTTCGATCCAACGCCCGTATTCTTTCCGGATATAGCCGAGCATGTGGCGGGGCGTTCGACTCGTTCGCTCCATGATGTCCCACGGTCCGACCGGCTCGATCCAGCGCTCGTGCTCGTAGTGATAGAGATCGGGAGCGCTCAGAATGTGCAGCATCTCGTGGGCGATGACACCGATATGCATCGGCAGATTCGGGCTATCGTAGCGGTCGAGCAAGCTGAGGATGTAGTCGTAGGCGCGTATGCCATTGACCGTTGGGGCGCTCTGACCCGTTCTAGTATGGAGTTCCCAGCGGTGCGGCCAGAGCAGTTCGTTCCATGCACCGGCGTTTCCACTGACGAGGAAGGTCAGGCTGTCGATCATGCCGTCATCGTTCCGGTCGAGGTCGATCGAAGGGTCGATTAGGCCTTCATCGTCGATGTAGGAAATGGCTCTCTCGATCAGGTCGTGTTCCCGTGAGGTACGCTCGTCGTTATTCCTGTAGCCATCGGGATTCGTAGAACCGTGGGGTTCATAGTAGCTCCGTTCGTAGGAATCGGTATAGAAAACGAGTTCACCGTCGTTCTCAGGTAAGAGCGACGTGATCTCGAGCTGGTCATAGGATACTTCGAGAAAGTAATCCTTAAGACTGACGTCATCCCTGCCATTAAAAAAGTGGTCGTACTGTTCGTAGGAGTAGGGCGGTTGATAATCCGTTTCGTCACTGAAGCGGATCATGATCACGAGGTTGTAAAAGGCATCGAGTTCGTTGACCATAACCGGTTCTTCCTCGCTCTGGGGCTGTGAATCCGCATGAACGGGTGTTTCGGCGATCAGGATGGTTAGAAAAAGCAAGATGATGAGCGTTTTGATTTTGTTCATGTGCAACACCTCCATTGAAAGGATTATAACACGGAAAGACGATAATTCAAAGCGTAAGCATAATCGCTAAAAACACTTTCTTTATCCGCGCGATTCGGATATAATTGAGACGTACCGACTCCATGAGGAGGATTCCATGAAACGCTGTCCCTATTGCGGGAAAGAAAACGCAAACGAGAATACGACCTGTTATAGCTGTGGCGAGAATCTCGATGATTTCCGTTTTGATACCGAAGAAGAAACCGTTGAAGCCGAACCCGTCGATAAAGGGAGCGATCCGACGATCCGTTGTCCGGCCTGCGGCTCGGCGGACGTCCAGTTCGTAACGATCGAATCGGGATCGGATTTCAGCAACGAGCACGCCTGCTGCGGCTTTCTGTTGTTCGGACCACTCGGAATTCTCTGTGGTCTAGCGGGCGATAGAAAGCAGAAAACCGTCCGCAAGTGCCTGAATTGCGGGACTGAGTTCTAAGGGCTATGACGGATAGAGATTTCCGGCGGTGGCAGAAATGGATGGCCATAGGAAGAGCCTGCGGCTGTCACCAGATGCAAAAGCGCTCATTCCTTTATAAGGGCCGCCAGTTTCCGCTCTGTGCCCGGTGTACGGGACTCGCGATCGGTGAGTTCGTGCTCGCCCCGATTCTGTGGATCTTCGGATTCGACCACGTGCTGATCAGCTCTTTTTTCATCCTTCCGCTCGCCATCGATGGAACGCTTCAGTATTTCCGCCTCATCGAGTCGAACAATATCAGGCGACTAATAACCGGTCTGCTCGCCGGCATCGGCTTAGCAACCCTAGTTCTTATCGCCTTTATGAGGCTGTTTTCCTTTCGATGAAAAGGCCTGATGCTCGGTTGAAAAGAGCGCTATCGGTGCTTCCGATAACCGAATGAAGGCATTTTTTTGTATAATGGTGGTATAGTGGTATAAAGGAGGATAAGCCCATGAAGATCGCTAAAGGATTGGCCTGGCTCGGCGTTATCACTATGACCGTGGCACTGATCAACGGCTTCGTTAATGGTAGTTTTTTTGAAGACGGCGGTGAACTGTTAGAAAACCCGTGGGGGATCGTCTCGCTCGTCGACCTCTACGTCGGATTCATCCTCTTTTCGCTGTGGATCGTCCACCGCGAGAAGACGCTTTTCGCACGGATTACCTGGATCGTCCTGTTGATGGTACTAGGCTTTTTGACGGGGGCAATATACGTGTTGCTCGCGCTCTATCAGAGCGACGGTGATCGCTCTGTTCTGTTCAATGGTCGGGGATAGCCATGGCGACAACGAAACGTCAGGAAATCATCGAAGAGCTACGCATGGTCATCAAGGGCAAGACGCTCGATGCCATCATACCTCCGCTCGCCTTCGTTATCCTCAATGGCTTCGACCTACTGGTCGCGATCCTGAGCGCGATCGGCCTATCGCTTCTGCTCGTTGCGATTCGCTTGTTACAGAATCGGACTAGGACCTACGCCCTCTTCGGCCTGGGTGGCGTCGTCGTCGCCTCCGCCTTCGCCTATCTAGCCGAAAGCGCGACCAGCTATTTCTTGCCCGAGATCGTCTCGAGCGTAGCCCTCTTTCTCGTGGCTCTGCTATCGATCCTCTTCGATCGGCCGATCGCGGCCTACCTGAGCCATCTAACACGGGGATGGCCGATCTCCTGGTACCGTCGGAAGGACGTCCTGCCCGCCTACCGCGAGGTTACCTATGCCTGGACCATCCTTCTTTTCCTTAGGATGGTCGCCCAGATCGTGCTCTACCTCGAGGACGACGTGACGCTCTTGTTCTGGGTCAACGGGCTGACGGGCCTACCGGCACTGATCGTCGTTCTGATCCTGACCTATATCTATGGTATCCGGCGCCTATCGGCACTTAAAGGCCCGAGCGTCGAGGAACACGAACAGGGAACCCTACCGCCGTATGCCGGACAAAAACGCGGATTTTGAGGTCTAACATGAAGAGAAGTCGAAAGGACATCTGTAAAGGTTTCATTCTGTGGGTGTTAAAACCACTGGTCTACATATGGATGCGTTCGGATCAGAAGCGCTACGTGAAACGCGATGAAAACGTCGATTTCAAGCGCAAGGAACCATTCGTTCTGCTCGCTAATCACACGTTTCTATTCGACGTCATCCACGTGCCTTTACGCTTTCGACGCGTCCCCTATATCGTCGGTTCGCAGACGCTTTTTACTAGGCAACCGACGAAGTTCCTCGTAACAAAAATCGCTCGCGTCATCCCGAAATCGAAGGGAAAAAGCGACGTCCTGACGGCTAAAGGACTCATTAAAGCCGTTCGTTCGGGCTATCCCGTCCTGATCTTTCCTGAGGGTGATACGACCTTCTACGGCAGGACCAATCCGATCGAGGCTTCGACCTACAAGTTCGTCCGAGCGCTCGGTGTCGACGTATTGACCTGTCGGGTCAAGGGCGGTTATCTCTCGAAACCGCGCTGGGCGACGGGAAAAAGGAGGAACCGCGCGATCGAGCTCGACTATCGGATGGCGATCAGGAAGGAAGAGCTCGCTCGCCTCTCCCTAGACGAGATCACGAAGCGCATCGAAAGCCACCTGTATCATGACGACTACGCCTATCAGAAGGAGGTCATGCATCCTCATCCCGGTCGAAAGCTAGCCGAAGGCATCGAGGACGTCGTATACGTCTGTCCGCACTGTGAAGCCATCAATTCGATCGTTTCCAAAGGAAATACCTTCCACTGCACGGCCTGCGGGAAGGCTGGCAGGATCGATCGCTACGGCTTTATCCATGGTTTCGTCTATTCCGATCTCATCGAATGGGATGCCTTTCAACGGCGTCGAAAGGATCTGCTCGCAGGCTCCTCTTTCGAAACGACCGGAACGCTCTATCACATGGATGTCGCCGATCAGATCCAGCACCTGATCGGTCCGATCTCGATCCGCTATGCCGACCGCTATCTCTACGTTCGGGGTAGCGCCGAACTCGATATTCCCGTCAAGGAGATAGCGAACGCGACCATCACGCTCCGGCGCGACTTCGGGTTCAACTATCAGGGACGCATGCTCATGATCAGGGTCGACCGCTTCGGAGCCTCGCTATTGCGGGTCGTTCAGACCAAGTACTAGCCCGTTCGGTCTAGAAGCGGCGCTACGTTGATCCTTTTCGGCCTTCCGATTCGCTCTATACCCGGTTGACCGGACTTGACAAGTCCCCCCGATTCGTGATCTAATGGATCTAGATCGGGGGGATTCTATGCCACAGAACTACAGTATGAAGGAATACGCCTACCACCAGTTGAAAGGCCGGGTATCCTTACCTAAGTTTCAGCGCAGCCTCGTCTGGGATAAGGAAAGGTAGGTTAAATTCATTCGCACGGCGCTCGCCGGCGACCCTTTCGGCGTTCTTTTGATCTTTTTGGATCCGGATACGCACCGACAACAGGTCATCGATGGCTTACAGCGCTTTACGACGCTACAGAAATTCGAAAGGAATCCCTTTGATTTCGTCGCGTTCGATCCCGATGACTATGATATGATCGGAAAAATCGTCGACCACATCCACGGAGTGTTTCCCGTTGAGCGGGAACAGATCCGAACGGGTATCGTGGCGATGATCAAGGAATCGATCGCAGCAGTCGGCCTAGGTGATGACGGCGATAACGGATCCTTTGTCGCCGAACTCAAGGAGCGGATCGAACGGATGTATCCCGAGATCAAGGAACACCAGGCTAACCACTTCATCCAGTATGAGATCCGGTTGCTTTCTGACCGCCTGCGAAACGCGATGTCGATCGACCGGCTCAATATACCCGTTCTGATCTATCAGGGGGATCACGAGGAGCTCCCGAACATCTTCGAACGTCTCAATCGTGGTGGTACCTCTCTGACGAAATACGAGGTTTTCGCCTCAACCTGGAGCAACACCCTCGTCGAAGGTGTCGATCAGGATACGGCCAGGATCGTCGAGGACCACTATGTCGACAAGATCGAAAGAACGGGCATGAAGATCGATAACTTCAGCGAGGGCGACATCCTGAAGTCGCGCAAGGTAACACTCTATGAATACTGTTTCGCGCTCGGTAAGCGCATAAAAAGGCGTGCGCCCCTGCTCTTTAAGAAGAACAGTTCTAGGCGGAACGATTCGGTCGATTCCATCGGCTTTTCCACCCTTGTCAGTATCCTCGGCCTGCACTTAAAGGAGATGGCGAAGCTCAACCAGTACGTCAATGCCGACGTAGCGCACCACCGCTTACAACAGCTCAATCGGGCTATTCTAGACGTTTATGAAAAGCTCAATGAGATCTTTTTTGACCACGTCATGGAATACAGCAAGTACATCGAGGGCCAGGTCGTTTCGCTTGCCGTTACGCTCTTTAAGCTAAAGTATGACCTCGATTCGAATACGCTCGAACTCAAGCGCGCATACGGGCGGGAAGATGCGATCCGTTCCTTTCAAAAGTACGCGCCCTATCGCGTCTTCTATGACATGATCCGGAACTTCTGGTCCGGAAGCGGCGACAACAAGCTCAACGACATTCGTCAGGCAGCACCCGAAGACAATCGCTATACTCGGAATCTGAGCGATGAGCTGTGGCGATCGACGCTGACCGAATGGATGACCGAGCAACTCAAAAAGCCTTCGAAGAGCATCTCTCCCGAAAGCAAGTTCTTCATTTCGCTGCTCACGAGGCCCTACGTCGACGATCGGAATGTCAAGGACTACCGTTTTTCTACCATTATCCCGAAAAAGCTCTTAAGAGAAAAAGGGATCGATCACGGTGTCGGCCACGTTTCGAATCTGTTCCTTTTGCCCGATCGACTGAAGGCGCATCGAAACATAGTACTGACCGACCGCTTCGAACAGCAAGCGCTCTTCGATGTCCATCACTATCCCGAAAAGGAAGCTCTTTCCTTTCTCGACCGCCACGACGCCGAGCTCGGTTACGCCGATTTCCTACAGCAACGCATTCAATACTTGACCGACTTCTTCGTCGACTCAGTCAAACCGGTCTGATCCTCGTTTTTTCTGAGCTCCTTTAACACGTGACGAGCCGTATCCCTATACCACTGCGCCGGAATCCTTGCGAGCGAGGCTTCGATCAGGTCGTTGTATGAGCCATCGTTTCTTTTCAATAGGAGCGTCAAGGCATTGCGCATCAGCACGGTTTTTCCTTTCCAGGCGTAGGCCATGTCGCCGTAAGCCTCCCGAAAGGATGCATTCGACATCGTGAAGAGCTCAGCGACAGGGATCCGTTCCTTTCCCGTCAGTTCGAACTCGGGATGGATCTTGATCCCTTTAGCGACGTTCTTCGGACATATGAGCTGGCAGATATCACAACCGAATAGCGTGGAATTCGCCGCGATCTCACTCTCAGAAAGCGGCCTTTTCGACTGGTTATAGGCGCTGATGCAGCGCGTAACATCGAAGCCGCCGGCAAATAGCGCCCCGGTCGGACAGGCGTCGATACAGCGCGTACACGAACCGCACGAATCCTCGACCTCGATGGCGTAAGTTTTTTTGACCGGCAGGTCGATAAAGACTAGTCCGAGAAAGAGATAGGATCCGTAGTCCCTGTTGATCAGGAGCTGGTTCTTACCGATAAAGCCGATTCCGGCGAGCTTCGCAGCGAGTCTCTCATCGTGCGGGTGGTTGTCAACACCGAAACCATACGAATGGGGAAAGCGGCTCATGACCCGCTCGATGCGGTTCTTGAGGACCTCGTGATAGTCCTGACCGAACGTATAGAAGGAAGGCGCGAGGTGGGTTTTCGTAGATGGGAGCTTGCGTCGCGGATATGCCAGTCCGAGGACCACGGTCATCGGGTACGGAATATCGGGTACGTTTCGTCCTAAGGCCCGTTCTTCAGCGAGATAGCGCCGCGTTTCGATGACGCCGACGACATCGAATTCCTTTTTAAAGGCTTCGATGACCTGCATGGCGTTCAGCTCCTTTCCTTTCACCATTATACCACGGATTTGTCATCACTTTTTGCTTATGCTGCGGGCAAGAGGGCGATCCATGGAATCGGTTTTCTATTCCTCAGGCTTCCGCAAGGGATTGCTTTATCGGAGGTGGCCGTTTATAATAGATAGTAAACGGGGGGTGTAAGCTTTGCAAAAAGAGACACCAGGAAGCCAGTTGAGGCGCATCAGACAACAGCACCGCATGACACAGAAACAACTCGCTTCACGCATGAATGTAAGCCCATCCGCGATCAGCGGTTGGGAAACGGGCGCACGCCAACCGAGCTATGATGACCTTAAAAGGCTCGCACAGTTTTTCGGTGTCACGGCGGATTACTTCCTCTATCCCAACCGGAACTCGGCTGCGGACCAGGTGAATGACGACTTCTATATGTCGGTGCTCTATTCACCGTTTCCGGATCCGAAAGAGAAGCATATCATGAGACGAACGCTTTTCTTCCTCGCCGTTAGCAGTACGTATGCGACGAGTTTTTCCGGTTCACCGATCGTCCTCGCCGTGACTTTTCTTCTATGGTTCTCCTATCTAGCGATTCGCGTGGTCCAGCTCTTTACGCGCGGGGATTCGACGAGAATGATCTACTATAAGAATAAGGATCAGCTCTATTTCGCGATCGACTGGAGCGATAAAAAGATCCGCTACGTGCGCTTCAATAACCTGTATCTACTCGTGTTGAATATGGTATTCGGGTTTATGAGTATCATGTTCACACAGGTCTTTTATCAGGTGAATCGTGAGGATTCTCACCAGGAATTCTTCTATACTTCCTTCGTCCTTTTCTTAGCTCTGTACACCTATCTGTTTACGATGGAGTTTACGAGCGGCAGGATCAGAAGGACCATTCCTTTTTTTAAAGCGGGTAAACAGTTCTACATCACAAGGTTCTATGTCGCGGCTGTCATGAACGGTGTTTTCTTTTTTCTAACATCAGTAGATATCTCCATCAATAGGCCCTATGATCAGCCCATGCCGCTGTTCGTAATCACGGTGACGCTATCGCTTTTCAATTTCTTGTTATCCGTGGTCCTGCTCTGTACGAACAAACTGAACTATGCGGAATACAGGCTCTATCATGAGAATCTCGATGGTTCGAGAAGGACGAGGATCGCATGAAAGGGCGACTCCGCATTTCGTGAAGTCACTCCGCAAAGCGCGGATTACACTTGATTCAAGCGGTTGTTTTGTTACAATCGAGGCAGAAGAAGTTCTCGGGGGGGAACTTCTTCCTTTTTTATGCGAGCGACTCATCGTATCGGCCTTCAGTTGGTTTTGAATGCTAATTTCCTTCCATTCGTGGTAGAATGGGGGTGAAAAGCTTAGCGATTCGATTTCGATCGAAGGCATGATCGCCGCTGATGGCTCGTCTGACGATGATAATAATTGTTACCTCCTCGTCTAAGGACGAGAAGGTCAACAGGCGTTACGGCCGTGGCAAGTGAAACGGTCTAAAACGGGGTCTCTCGCGCTCTATGGATCTTCTGGGAATCAAAAACGATGAAGGAGGAATAAACGTGGCTCTATTGATCAGGGTAATTGCGCTCCTATTCTACGCTTTGGTAGTGGTCATGAACGGGCTGGCCAACGTCCTGCCATTCGGTGGAAGGACGACGGCGGAGGTTTCCGCTGACTATCCGAACCTGTTCACGCCAACGGGTTTTACGTTCAGCATCTGGGGGGTGATCTACCTGCTTTTAGGCGGATTCGTGGTCCATGTGCTGATGGCTAAAGAGAACGTCATTACGGATCCGTCGTTTAAAATCCTGATCGGCCTGTTCGCGGTCAGTTCGATTCTGAACGTCTCCTGGTTACTCGCCTGGCATAACGACGCGATCCTGTTATCGGTTATCGTCATGGTCGCTCTCTTGGTTGCCGTCGGTCTTGCGTCTTCCTATGCCGAAGCGGGTGGTACGCTTGCTCGGGTCGCTTTCGGCACGTACTTCGGATGGGTTTCGATCGCGCTGATCGCTAACGTTACCGTACTCCTTAAAAGGGTCGGATTCACAGGATTCGGGTTCGAAGAGGTCAACTGGTTGATCCTGATCCTGCTCGTCGGCCTTGTGATCGGCATGCTCGTGCTCTTCCGAGAAAGGAATGTAGCCTACGGACTGGTTTTCATCTGGGCCTACGTCGGAATACTCGTCAAGCACCTTTCGTCTACGGGATGGGACCGGGCCTATCCGTCCGCAATCGTCGTTCTGATCATCTGCCTGGCCGTCCTGTCGATCACGACGGGATACGCGTTCTTCAGGAACGACTTTGCGCTTGTTGAAAGGTAAAAAAAGAGACGGAAGCTAGGCTTCGTCCCAGAATCTTTTGAGCACGGTGCAAAGACGCTTCTGGCTCCCGACGAAGATGCGCTCTTTCCACTCCGGTGGGAAGAGCTTTTGATAGGAAGGCCTAGCGAAACGGTCGTCGATCAGGACGGCTACGCCCCGGTCCGTGCTCGTTCTTATGACGCGTC
>JBKHFR010000017.1:0-19273 GCA_046540115.1 Acholeplasmataceae bacterium
GGAACTGAACGGGATCGTCAATGAAGGCGTCACGATGCAGTCATACGGGGATGCTCGCTACATTCTCAATACGAGCGACCGGGACCCCGATCATCCGAACAACGTCATCCTCACCTATACGAACCAGTCGGTCGACGGTACGTGGGATATGGGTGCGACCTGGAACCGCGAGCACGTCTGGCCCCGGTCACTGCTCGGTGTCAGTGTCGGAAACGGAAGCCGGCACGAAGGCGCCGACCTACACAATCTGAAACCTACCAGTCCGAGCGAGAACAGCAGCCGGGGAAACAAGTACTTCGATGACTTCATGAGCAGTTCGTCCTATGAGCCACCCGAGAATGTCAAAGGCGATATCGCCCGCATCCTCTTCTACATGGTCGTGATGTACGACCACCTCGAACTCGTCAGTCGGACCCCGGGAACCTATGAGATGGCGATGTTCGACGTTCTACTCGAATGGCACGTAGATGACCCGGTCGATGACTTCGAACGGAATCGCAACGACGTCATCGCTGACTACCAGAACAACCGGAACCCGTTCATCGACCATCCCGAACTCGTCGAAAAGATCTGGGGAACGGATGCCACGGATAGTAATTCGTTCGTTACGAGTCCGAATGCCGCGGGTGTCACCGTGCTCGCCGTCGTTGACGGACCGAAAAAAAGACTATACGCCTAGAAAAGAGGGAAACTATGAAGTTCAAGGATTTCGTCTATGAAAGACCCGATCTCGAACGCGTCAAAACGGAAATGGAAGAGAATATCGCCCTGATCAGTTCCGGCAAGGATCTCGCCACGGAGATCGGAGCGATCGAATCGGTGTTCGCGCTCAGCGATGAGATCGATTCGATGGCAACGCTCGTCTCGATCCGGAATAGCGTCGATACCAAGGATTCGTTCTATGAAAAGGAACAGAACTTTTTCGATGAGAACCGACCCCATCTACAGCAATACGAGCACGCGTTCATGCAGAAACTACTCGCATCCGAGCACCGAAAGGCTCTCGAAGAACGTTTCGGGACGCTGATCTTCCGCCAGGCCGAACTCGCACAAAGGACTTTCTCACCGGAAATCATTCCCGATCTTCAAAAGGAGAACAAGCTTTCTACCGAATACTCGAAACTGCTCGCCGGAGCGGAAATCGAATTCCAGGGCAAGACCTATAACCTAAGCCAGATGGGACCATTCCTACAGGATCTAGATCGCGAAGTGCGCCACCAGGCGCAGCTCGCCGTATCCGGATTCTTTGCCGGAGTCGAGTCCGATCTCGACCGGATCTATGACGACATGGTCAGGATACGCCATGAGATCGCCTTAAAACTCGGCTATAAGAACTTCGTTCAACTCGGTTATGACCGATTCGGACGTACCGATTACGACGCGAGCGATGTCAAGGTCTACCGCGACCAGATCTATGAGGACATCGTGCCCCTGGCAACCGAGCTCACCGAACGCAAGGCCAAGAGACTCGGCATCGAAAACCCCAAGTCCTACGACCTCGCGCTTTCCTTTCTTTCCGGGAACCCGAAACCGAAAGGGGATCGCGCCTGGCTCGTCGAACGCGCGCGAACGATGTATCACGAGATGTCGGATGCTACGGCGCGCTTCTTCGACTACATGCTCGAACACGACCTCCTCGAGCTCGACAGTAAGCCCGGTAAGCAGGGCGGAGGATACTGCACCTATATCCCCAAGTACGAAGCGCCCTTCATTTTCGCCAATTTCAACGGGACGTCCCACGACGTCGACGTCCTGACCCACGAGGCAGGACACGCCTTTCAGGTGTTCAGCAGTCGTCACCACATTCCCAACTATCGCTTCCCGACGATGGAAGCGGCGGAGATCCATTCGATGAGCATGGAATTTCTCGCCTGGCCGTGGATCGACCGGTTCTTTTTGGAGGATACCGCCAAATACAAGTTCAATCACCTCGCCGGCGCGATCTCCTTTCTTCCTTATGGCGTTCTCGTCGATGAGTTCCAGCACCACATCTACGAGAAACCGGATATGACACCAGATGAACGGAAAACCCTGTGGCGCACGCTCGAAAAGAAGTACCTTCCCTATAAGGACTACGGCGATGATGCCTTCATGGAAAAGGGAACGTTCTGGTTCCGTCAAGGCCACATTTTCGGGGCGCCCTTCTACTATATCGACTATACGCTCGCACAGGTCGTCGCCTTCCAGTACTGGGTCATGTACCAGGAAGACCGTGAAAAAGCGCTGCAGAGCTACCTCAAGCTCTGTCAGCTCGGTGGTTCGCTGAGCTTTTTGGAGTTACTCGAATCGGCTAACCTCAGGAATCCCTTCGAAAAGGGAACCGTAAAAGCGATCGTGAAACCGATCCGTGACTATCTCGATACGGTCGACGACACGAAGCTCTGACCATGCGCTACCGGATCGTGCAGATCGTCGTGCAGGCGGTCATCGTCCTGTCCTATTTCGCCAAAGGATTCAGCGATCAGGATAGCGACGGCTCCCGCGTGCCGATCACGGGGATCGAGGCGCTGGTCTCGGACCACTACTTCATCATCGGTAACATCATCATCGCGCTCGTACTGTTATGCGCGATCGCGATCATCCTGATGGAGATCCAGGCGATCCGCAGCGGGATGAGCGCGAAACAAGCAGTAGCCGCGATCAACATCGAGATCGTTTCCGGACTCCTGCTCGTGACGCTGCTCGGAACATACCTCGAGTTCATCGGCATGGCCGTGGTAGGCCTCATCGTACTCGGTGCGTTCATAAACTATCGCTACGAGGACTGAGCTCAGTGTACGCCGATCGTTCGCATAGCCAAAAAAGGGGCCGCCCAGCGCGAGCCCCTTTGCTTATCCGAGATTTACTTGAGATATCGGATGATCGCGTCCGCCGCGTTCATACCGTCACAGACCGCCTTAGCGATCTGGAGTCGGCCACCGATCATATCGCCGGCGGCGAACAACCCTTCGATATTGGTTTGATGGTCCTTGTTGACGCGGATCCGGCCGTTGTCGGTGATCAAACCGAGCCGGGTGGCGAATTCGACGGTGCTCGGTGCACCGAGAGCGATGAACGCCCCGTCGACGTCGTAGGAAGCGGATTCGGTCACGATCTTCCGGAGCCGTTCCTCGCCTTCAAAGCGCACGATACGGTCCTTTACGATCGGAACACCGATATCATCCGTGAGCTCATGGCCGTGCGTGTAGACGGTGATTTCGTCCGACAGCCGACGCAAGTATTCGAGCTCGCGCTTCATGTAGGCCCCGTATCCGATCAGTCCGATCCGCCTCTTTCGGTAGAAATAGCCGTCACAGGTCGCACAGAGACTGATGCCCTTGCCGCGGAAGGTTCTAGATCCGGGGATATCGAGCGTGGTGCGCTGTTTACCGGTTGCCAGGAGTACGGCTTTCGCCCGATAGGCATGGGAAGGCGTCTCGATTTCGAAAAGGCCGTCCCTTTCATCGAGGGCGATGACCGTATCGGTCACGACCTCGATACCGAGTCGTTTCGCCTGTTCGATGCCGCTTTCGACGAGCTCGTTCCCGCTTTTCGGAGTATCCAGACCGTAATAGTTGTCGATCGGATTCGGATAGTTGCCGAGCGCACCGTAGTCCTTGCCGATGACGAACGGAGCGAATCCTGCCCGCTTTAGATAGATGGCGGCACTGATGCCGGCCGGACCGTAGCCGATGATCACGATCTCTTTCATAGACCGAGCATGCGCTTGAGCGCCTCCTTCGACTTAAGGCCGATGATCGTTTCCTTGATCTCGCCCTTGTCGAAAACGACGAGCGTCGGCATGCTCATGATCCGGTATTCGTCGGCGATCGCTTCTTCGGCATCGACGTCGAGCTTGGCGATCTTCGCCCTTCCCGCGACGTCGAGCGCGAGATCCTCGAGGATCGGCGTCAACCGATGGCACGGACCGCACCAGTCGGCCCAGAAGTCGACGAGAACGGGGATGTCGCTATCGAGAACTTCGGAGCGGAAATTGTTGCTGTTCAAATGGATGATCATATCATTTTCACCTCGAAATCTAGAACCATTATAGCGGTTTTCGCTCGTTTTATCTATTGATTTAACTCGGAGGCCGTTCGTTAGGAGCCGTCCGTTCCCATCGCCTGTCCGCATTAAGGACGGTTCGAGTGCTAAATGCGTCGTCGTGTGATATAATACGTTTGGATGAAATGAAGGTGTTCGAAATGATCGAAGTCAAAAACTTGAGTTTTTCCTATAACGGGCAGGAAGAAGCCCTGAGCGACATAGATCTTACGGTATCCAAGGGGACTTGGGTATCGATTTTAGGCCATAACGGATCGGGTAAATCGACGCTCGCCAAGCTGATCGTCGGTCTTTTAGTCGCTGACCGGGGAGAGATTTTCATCGACGGTATGCCGCTTGACGATGACAATCTCGAACGGATCCGGAAGAAGATCGGGATCGTTTTTCAGAACCCCGATAACCAGTTCGTCGGCGTTACGGTCCGTCACGATATCGCCTTCGGGCTCGAGAACCAGTGCGTGCCGCACGACGATATGGTCCAAAAGGTCGAGAACTATGCCAGACTGGTCGAGATGCAGGACTATCTCAACAAGGAACCCCACCAGCTTTCGGGTGGCCAGAAACAACGGGTGGCGATCGCTGGAGCGCTCGCGATGGAGCAGGATATACTCATTCTCGATGAGGCGACATCGATGCTCGACCCCAAAGGGACGAGGGAGATCATCGCTCTGATCCGGATGCTAAACCGGCAGTACGGTAAGACGATCATCACCATTACGCACGACCTGTCGTTCGCATCCTTGAGCGATCAACTCGTAGTGCTCAAGGATGGCAAACTCATTTTGTCCGGGACGCCGAAGGAAGTTTTCAAGAAGGAAGACCTGCTCCGGTCATCGAACCTCGAACTCCCCTTTGAAATCAAGCTCTACAACGCCGTTTCGAGTGACGAAACGATGAGCGACCGGATTACGGAGGCACTATGGGCATACAATTTAAAGACGTAGGCTATCGCTATCCCGGGATCAAGACGAGCTATGATGCGCTAGAGGGCATCGACCTCGAGATCTCCGCCAAGGGTGAGTTCATCGCCATCGTCGGTCATACCGGTTCAGGGAAATCGACGCTCGTTCAGCACATGAATGCGCTACTCTTACCGTCAACGGGGAACGTGGTCGTATTCGGCCATAATCTACCACCCAAACGCAAGGAAAAGATCAACTACTTGAGGCAGAAGGTCGGCCTCGTTTTCCAGTTTCCGGAATATCAGCTCTTCGAGGAGACGATCATCAAGGATATCATGTTCGGACCGAAGAATTTCAAGTTTACGGAAGCGGAAGCGCATGAAAAAGCAAAGCGTGCAGCGGCGGTCGTCGGTATCGACGAGTCGCTCTTCGAACAGTCTCCTTTTCGGATTTCAGGTGGACAGATGCGTCGTGTCGCTGTTGCCGGTATCCTGGCGATGGAGCCGGAAATCCTCGTCCTCGACGAACCGACCCGTGGGCTCGATCCGAAAGGGCGGAACGACCTCATGAAAATTTTTAACGAGCTCCACGAGAAGCACGGTAAAACGATTATCCTGATCTCACACGACATGGACCTCGTGGCCGAGCACGCCAAGCGGATCATCGTCCTAAAGGAAGGCCGTCTCGCCTTCGACGGCAAAAAGGAAGACCTGTTCGAGCACCCCGATTTTTCGTCTTTTTACCTCGATCTTCCGACACCGCTCAAGATCCTCAGGCACCTCGAACAGGAAGTCGGGATCCCCTATGAACCCCGATACGACTATGATAGCCTGCTCGCCTATCTGAAGGAGGCCAGTCATGAATAACATCACGATCGGTCAATACATCCCCGGCGATTCCTGGATGCACCGGCTCGACCCGCGGATCAAGCTTTTCAGCATGATCGTGCTTTTGGTCGCGATCTTCATCATTCCGATCTCGAGCGATCCGGTTCCGATTCTTTCCATGCTCGGGCTATTTTTCGGTATCGGACTGTTGACGCTATCGACGCGCGTTCCCCTTAAAAAGGTCCTGAACGGCTTACGTCCGATCGTTTTCCTTTTGACCTTTACCTTTTTCATCCAGATCTTTTATGTGCGTACGGGCACGCTCGTCGTCGATCCGATCGAGATGTACCTTTCGCTTACGAGCGTTCTCGCGATCATCGCGCTGATCGTTTTCTACAACTGGTCCAAGAAATACGTACCGCTGCGCGTCATCTATTTCTTTTCGACCGCCGTCGCGATCTTCGCCTTGCAGGCGCTCCTACCCTACGTACCCTTTACGTCCTATACGCTTCGGATCTATGACCAGGGGCTCCTTCGGGCCGGGTTCATCTTCGTGCGGATCATCAACGTCATCGTCCTGACTTCGCTTCTGACGTTTACGACCATGACGACCGACCTCAACTATGGCGTCGAGTCGTTGCTGCGTCCTTTCAAGCGTATCGGCCTGCCCGTCGACGTCATCGCCATGATGCTGTCGCTTACGCTGCGCTACATCCCGACACTCCTCGGTGAAACCGAAAAGATCATGAAAGCGCAGGCCTCACGGGGTGTCGACTTCAAGGAAAGCAAGCTCAAGGAAAAGATCGTACAGGTGATTTCGCTCCTTATTCCCGTCTTCGTCATCTCCTTTAAGAGAGCCGAGGATCTCGGCAACGCGATGGAAGTCCGTGGCTATGTCATCGGCCGTCCGCGTACGCGGATCGATGCCTATCACATCGGCATATCGGACTATGTCGTGCTCGTCCTGTCCTTTGTCGTTCTCGCGACCATCATCGCCATCAAGGGTCTTCTATGAAGTATCTAGGAATCGTGAGCTATGACGGGACCGACTATCACGGCTTTCAGCGACAAAAAAATGCCCTCGGGATCCAGGAGATCATCGAACGAGCCTTCCGTCTCATGACCCAGACCGAGATCCGGATCCACGGCGCGAGCAGAACCGATAAGGGCGTGCACGCCCTGAGGATGCCGTTTCACTTCGAAACCGACCTCGATCTCGACCCGGAAATCTGGGTTCGTGCCCTCAATCAGCGCCTCCCCCACGATATCCGCATCATGAGGATCAAGCCCGTCCATGCCCGCTTTCATGCCCGACATAGCGCCAAGGGGAAGGTCTACCGCTATGTCATCGCCAAGAAACCGAGTTCCGTCTTTAACAGCAGGTACGAGGCCTATGTCCCCGATTTCGACATCGAAGCCGTCAGGGAGCTCTTGCCTAGATTCGAGGGGACGCACGACTTTAAGGGTTTCTGTCGCTATACGAAAGGCAAGGAAACGGTGCGAACGATCAACAGCCTTACGCTTAAAGAGACGAAGAAGGCCTACGTCTTTACCTTCGACGGGGTCAGTTTCCTGCGCTATATGGTCCGCTCCATCATGGGGACGCTGATCGAGATCGGTCAACACCGGATCGAACCGGAAGTGATCGACGACATTTTCGAAACGAAGGATCGCGAGCTCGCCGGCAAGACGGCGGAAGCGCGGGGGCTTTTCCTCGTACGCGTCAAATATTGAGTAAGAAACGGCGCGCATGCGTGGTATAATGTCCTTAAGGGAGGTGTGGCCATGTTCATCACATTCGAAGGCGGAGAGGGCTCCGGCAAGACGACGCTGATCAGAGCGATCCGTGAAAAGCTCGGCCATGCCCTGGACATCAGGACGACGCGAGAACCCGGTGGATCTAAGGTCGCCGAGGCGATCCGCAACGTCCTGCTCGATCCCGAATTCGAGGGCGTTACGCCCTATACCGAGGCTCTTCTATTCGCTGCCGCCCGTGCGCAGCACCTCGATGAAGTGATCCTACCGGCACTCAAGGCGGGGAAGATCGTTCTCTGTGACCGTTATATCGACAGTTCCCTCGCCTATCAGGGTTACGCACGCGGTCTCGGGTTCGATTTCATCCTGAAGATCAACCGCCACGCAACCGATAACATGCCCGACCGGACCTTCTATATCGATGTCGCTACGGAAGTCGGAATCGGCAGGGCCAATCAGAGGAAAGCTCCCGATCGGCTCGAACAGCAGTCGAAGGACTTCCACCTTAAAGTCCGACAGGGCTATCAAGAGGTCGCGAAGATGTTTCCCGACCGCATCCGCATCATCGACGGCTCTCAGTCCCTCGCTGACCTCACGGCGGAGATCCTCGAAAAGATCCGGGACCTCCTATGAACGAGGCCTACCGTTTCTTCGAACGGACGATCGAAAAGGGTCGTCTTTCGCACCTCTACATGTTGACAGGGCCGAAAGGTAGCGGAAAGATGAAGATCGCTCTCGATGTCGCCTACATGATCATGAGCAAACAGCTGGGACAATCCGATCGCCTCAGAGCGCGCATCCACGAACGGAAGGCCGCGAACCTCATGGTGATCGAACCCGAGGGCTTGCAGATCAAAAAGGAACAGATCCGCGCCCTGCAGGAGGAGTTCTCCAAAACCGTGCTCGTGGCCGGTCCGCGCATCTACTGCATCAGGCACATCGATCGCCTGACCAAGAGCGCCGCGAACAGGCTATTGAAGTTCATGGAGGAACCACAGAACGAGAGCGTCTATGGCTTTCTATTGACCGAGAATGTCGATGACGTTCTGCGAACGATCGTATCGAGAAGCCAGGTCGTAAAGCTCAGGAGCCCGAGCGAAAAGGAGCTCGAGGGCTATCTGATCGAACAGGGCGTCGAGGAACGACTCGCTGCGATCGCCCCCTACGTGACCAGGGATCTCGATGAAGCCATCGAGCTTTCGACCGACCCGAATTTCATCCTGTTGGTCGACTTCATTTCCGGAATGTCCGAGGTCTGGGATGACGGCGATACGTCGCTGATCCTCTATTTCAGCGAAAAGGGAGAATTCCTCGTCCAGGATCGTGGCTTTTTCAGGACGTTTCTCGAAGTCCTACTGATCTATCTCCTCGATCTCGTTCACGACCGCATGAACCAACCGATCGCCTTCGCTTTTTTGCGTGAGGACATCCATCGTCATAGCGAAAGGTTGTCCCTTCCAGAGATCAACCGGATCATCGACCGTATCCAGGGCCTACTAAAAAAACAGGCCTATAACATCAACCTGTTGCTCGCGCTCGATCACACTGCGAGCATACTAGAAACAAAGGAGTGATCGCATGAATGTCGCACTCGTCCAGTTCAAAGACGCTGGTAAGAAATACTATTTTTCCTATGGAGACCTAAAGATCGACCTACACGAACAGGTCGTCGTTGAAACGATGCGCGGCCTTGAAGTCGGTCAGGTCTACCTCTTTAAGGATATCGCTGAATCGGATATTACCGCCGAGTTAAAGCCGATTCTACGCATCGCGACCGCGAAGGATCTCGAGAAATACGAGCATAATCGCTCGCTCGCTCCCGCTATCGTCAGTAAGACCAAGGAACTCGCAGCTAAGAACAAGCTCGAGATCAAGGTGCTCGCTGCTGAGTATACGCTCGACCGCAAGCGCTTATTGATCTATTTCGAGTCGGAGACGCGGGTCGATTTCCGCGGTCTCGTCCGTGATCTGAGCGACGTATACCACACCCGGATCGAACTCAGGCAGGTCGGACCGCGCGATGCCGCCAAACTGATCGGCGGGATCGGTCCGTGCGGATTGATCCTGTGCTGCACGTCGTTCATCGGCGAGTTCCAACCCGTTTCGATCCGGATGGCGAAGAACCAGAACCTATCCCTGAACCCACAGAAGATCTCCGGAGTCTGCGGGAAGCTTTTATGCTGCATCCGTTATGAGGACGATACCTATAAGCGGATGAAAAAGACGCTTCCCGACCTCAAAGAAACCGTCATGACCAAGGACGGAAAGGGAACGGTCGTTCAGCTCAACATCATCGGCCAGAAGGTACGCGTGCGCTTACAGGATGACGGACGCTACGAATGGCTCGCGGCTACGGACGTCAAGAGACAAGAAGACACGGCGTGATCCGGACGCTGCTCGGGACGAACCTATCGGTTTTCCAGGATCGAAATCAGTCCTTCAACCTCGATTCCCTGTTACTCGCTTCCTTCGCCCTGATTCCCGCCAAGGCGAAAACGGTAATCGATCTCGGAACCGGAACGGGTTCGGTCATGCTCTCGCTCAGTGAAAGGACGCAGGCGAGGATCATCGGTGTCGAGATCCAGGAACGACTCGCCCGTCGCGCTCAAAGGAATATCGACCTGAACGGCCTCGGTCACCGCCTTTCCGTTATCCACGGCGATCTTAAGGACCTAACGATCGATAAGGCCTGCTGCATCGTGACCAATCCCCCCTATTTCCCGGTAACGGACGAGGCCCGGGTCAATGAAAGCGACGAACGCGCCATCGCCAGGCACGAGCTCAAGCTTACCCTCAAGGAACTCGCGAATAGCGCCGCTAGACTGCTCAAAACGGGCGGTTACCTCTACCTGATCCACCGCCCCGATCGGCTATTCGAGATCGCGCGCGAATTGCGAGAGGTACGCCTCGAGGTCAAGCGACTGCGGTTCGTGCACCCGTATGCCGACCGGAGGCCGAACCACGTATTGATCCGCGCCGTCAAGGACGGAGAGATGGGCCTGACGGTCGAACCGCCGCTCATCCTCTATCGCGTTCAGAACGTCTATTCCGATGAACTAAAGGCCATATATAGGAGGGAAGGACATGCTACTCAGTCAGCTCGACCGTAAGGGAAAACTGAAATTCCTCGACCTAGCGCTGCACCTAGCGTCGGTGGACGGCTCACCGACCACCCTCGAGAGTCGCCTGCTCAACGTGATGCTAGCCGAAGTCGGCGAGGATATCTACAAGGAGTACCAGTTTTCGCTCAGCGACGATCTCGATGAGACGATCGCCTTCTTCGAAGCGAAAAGCGTCGCCGTTCGGGGGATCGTCTATCTCAATCTCCTGAGGCTCACGATGCTCGATGACTTCTATAATACCCTCGAGCACGGCCTGCTCGAGGAGGTGCGCGAACGCTTTTCGATCGGCCAACAGAAAAAGGAGCGCTTGATGCGGCTGGTCTACCTCGAAAAGGACCTGATGAGTCGCGCCATGCGCGTCGTCGCCTCGTGATCCAGGAGAGCTTCCGAAAGCAAGGACCGACGCTCTATCTCGTATCGACACCGATCGGGAATCTCGGGGATATGAGCTTTCGAGCCGTGGAAACCCTTAAAAAGGTCAAGCGGATCTATGCCGAGGACACGCGGGTTTCTTTAAAGCTGCTCGCGCACTACGGCATTGATAGCGCCCTTGAAAGCTATCACGAACACAACGAGGCCTTCAAACAGGAGCGCATCATCGCCGATCTCGTTCAGGGCGATGACGTCGCCCTGATCAGCGATGCCGGAACGCCGCTCATGAGCGACCCCGGTTACGAGGTCGTGCAAGAAGCGATCCGGCAGGGCTATCCGGTCGTCGCCATTCCCGGAGCGAGCGCGCTGCTCGCAGCGCTCGTTGCATCCGGTCTGACGACATCGCCCTTCACCTTCATCGGATTCCTTCCCCGGAAGGCTAACGATGCCAAAAGACTCGTTTCCTCCTATCGCGATCGAAAGGAAACGCTCATCATCTACGAGTCACCCCGCCGCGTCAGAAGGACGCTCGAACTACTCGAAGGGTGTCTAGGGAACCGCGAGCTCGTGCTCGCACGCGAGCTGACGAAGATCCATGAGACGATCACGCGTACGACGCTCAAGGAAGGCCGAACGCTACCGATCAACGAGAAGGGCGAATACGTCCTGCTCCTCGGTAAGGATCTCAACGAAAATCCCCTCATGTCGGTGTCTGTCGTCGAGCACGTCGAGCACTATATCCGGTCCGGCCTGGATGAAAAGGAAGCGATGAAGCGCGTCGCTAAGGAGCGAAAAAAGACGAAAAGCGAAGTCTATCGCGCCTATAAGATCGAGCGATAGGACTTGCAATTACGGTCGTTTTATAGTATATTACGATTAATCGAAGAGGCAGTGAGAAAGAATCGACCGCATCATCCGATCGAAAGAGAGTTCGTGGGTGGTGGAAACGAACCGATGGGCGGGTCGAGATGGCTTTTGAGCCTCCTGGTCGATACGTAGGCCAGGACGTCCATTCCGCGTTAAGGAATTCGAGTGCTGGAAACCATTTTCCGGAACTAAGGTGGTACCGCGAGAAATTCGTCCTTAGAGTATTTTTTCAAGGACGATTTTATTTTATTGAGGAGGCTCATATGAAGAAACCCTATTATCTGACGACTGCGATCGCCTATAGCTCGGCGATCCCTCATATCGGTAATGTCTATGAAGCGATCCTGGCGGATGCGATCGCCCGGTTCAAACGGCTCGAAGGCTACGACGTCTTTTTTCAGACGGGAACCGATGAGCACGGCCAGAAGATCGAAACGAAAGCGCGGGAAGCTAAGATGGAGCCACGCGCCTATGTCGACCGCATTTCCGCTGAGATCAAGCGGATCTACGCATCCGTCGACGTGAACTACGACCAGTTCATCCGGACGACGGAAGAACGCCATGAACGCGCCGTACAGGCGATCTTCAGGAAGCTCTACGATCAGGGCGATATCTATCTCGGGAAGTACGAGGGCTGGTATTCGATCGCTGAGGAGTCGTTCGTTCTCGAGAAGGACATCGTCGACGGTAAGGGACCTAGCGGCGATGAAGTCGTCTGGACGAGCGAGGACGCCTATTTTTTAAAGCTGTCGAAGTATCAGCACCGGTTGCTAGAACACATCGAGAAGCACCCGGAGTTCATCGAACCCGAATCCCGACGCAACGAGATGATCCAGAACTTCCTGAAACAGCCGCTCCCCGACCTTTCCATTTCCCGGACCTCATTCAATTGGGGCGTACCCGTTGACTTCGCTCCGGGGCACGTCGTCTACGTCTGGATCGATGCCCTCAGTAACTATATTACCGGGCTCGGCTATCACCCCGATCAGCCGACGACGGCGATGTTCGAAAAGTACTGGCCTGCCGACGTCCACCTGATCGGTAAGGATATCCTCCGTTTCCACACGATCTACTGGCCGATCATCCTTTTGGCCCTCGGATTGGAGCTCCCGAAGCAGGTTTTCGGGCACCCGTGGATTTTGGTCGACAAAGGCAAGATGAGCAAATCCGTCGGGAACGTCATGTATACGGATGACCTCATCGAGTATTTCGGCGTCGATACCGTCCGTTACTATGTCCTACACGAAATCCCTTTCGCTCAGGATGGTAATATCACCTATGAGCTCTTGATCGAACGAAACAATACCGACCTCGCCAATACGATCGGTAATCTCGTTAACCGGACGATCGGCATGGCTAGAAAGTACCGGAACGGATCCATCAAACGGGTCATCCTCCCTGAACCGTTCGAGCTGAGCCTTAAGGACAAGGCGCTTGCCGCCCTGCCGGTCATGCAACGATCGATGGACAGCCTGCGCGTCGCCGATGCGCTCGAAGAAGTCGTTAAGCTCGCGCGCTACGCCAACAAGTACATCGACGTGTCCGAACCGTGGAAGCGCTCGAAGAGCGATGATCCTAAGGAACAGGAAATCCTCGACCACATTCTCTATCATCTCGTGGAAACGATCCGTTTCGTAGCGATCCTCCTGCAGCCCTTCATGCCGCGGACGGCCGAACGGATCAAAAAGCAGATCGGCTTCGATGGCATGGGCTTCGACTCGCTCGAGTTCGGTCTTTTGACCGATCGAAAGCTCGGGACTCCCGAGGTCCTGTTCGAGCGCTATGACCCCGATAAGAAGCTCGATGCCATCATCGCTGACCAGAAGGAAAAGTCTAGAAAGCGATAGACCAACAGCTCGTTAAAAGGACACAGGGCGACCCCCTGTGTCCTTGATTGGTCCAAAAGTGATTCCTATTCGAGCGACCTCGTGAACACGTCGTGACAGGGGGTTTCGAATCTCCGATAGCCGAGATGCGAAAAGAATCCCCGGTCATGGAAACAGAAAGGACGGACGAACAGGCGCCTGATCCCTTTTTCTTTTCCATAGGCTTCGAGCGCTTCGAGCAGTGCTTTCCCATAGCCCTGACCGCGTAAGGAAGAAGAAACGATCAGAGCTTCGATCTCCAGACAACCAGCGCGAATCGAGCCGATCAGTCCCCCCTTGACCTCTTTCTCTCGGTCGGTTAGGGCGAGCGTGAGCGGGGAATCGCTTCGTCCCATGACCGGATCGGTCGCGATCCGCTCGGATAGTTCTACCCGATCTTTCGGCGTGATCCCGGCATTTTTCAAGAGCGTATCGGCTGGCGTGACCCGAACCTTTTTAAAGCGCGGGGTCCCGGAATAGAAGGCGAGCGTATACGGCGTCGGGCAGTGGCGGATCCGCCCGTCAACGGTCATCTCGCGCTCATCGAAAAACCGTTTGGCTTCGACGTCGCGGGTAGAAAGGGACATGCGTGCGGCCTGCATACGCATTTGGAAGGAACGCAACTCGTTCATAAGGGACGAACCGAGTCCCCGCTTCCGTTCCTCGGGTATGACGAAGAGCAGCGATACGTAGCAGTTTCCACAGAGGATCCTGGCTTGCGCTCCGGCGATGACCCTGCCGGCGTTCTTGTAGATGAGGTCGAGCCGATGGTCGCTGATCTGATCGCTTCTCTCCTGTTCGTGTGCGTCCATGAGAGAGCGGATCTGCCGACGGGTTGACGCATCGTTTCTCATCTCGATCAGAAGCGACACGGGAAAACACCTCCTTGGTCTAGGCTATAGACCGAGTATAACCGATTCGGACTAGAAATGATAGTCCGACCGGGATATCGGAAGCGTAAACGCTCGCTTCTGCGGGAAAAAGGCGGTGATTCCTGCGGGTTTTACCCGCTAAAACGGTTGACAAACACCGTTACTTATAGTAAGATGACATAGGTACATTTAGGAAAAGATACATCCACTTAGCCCTTATTTGAACCCAAGAATAAGGAGAGAACGACATGAAGACATTTATGGCGAACGAGAGTACCATTACACGTAAGTGGTACGTCGTTGACGCAAAGGACAAGACGCTCGGTCGTCTATCGACCGAAGTCGCTTCCGTTTTGAAAGGAAAGCATAAGCCGACCTACACTCCTCATGTAGATAACGGCGACTATGTGATCGTAGTCAACGCGGAAAAGATCAGATTGACGGGCAGAAAATGGGATCGGAAGCGCTACTATAGTCACAGCGGTTATCCCGGTGGCCTGAAAAGCAAGACCGCTAGACAGGTGATGGCGCAGTTTCCAACGCGCATGGTCGAAAAAGCGATCATCGGTATGTTACCGCATACCAAGCTCGGGAACCAGATGGCCAAGAAATTGTTCGTCTATGCGGGACCCGAACACAAGCACGTCGCACAGAGACCAGAAAGTTTGGAGGTATAGCATGAACGAAGCTGCACAATACATGGGCACAGGACGCCGTAAGAGTTCGGTTGCTCGCGTCATACTCTCCAACGGTAGGGGCGAATTCATCATCAACGGTCGTCCGTTCGAAGAATACATCCCCTCCGCGGCAACCCGTCTCGACGTTCTACAACCGTTAACGCTCACGGAGAGCGAAGGCAAGTACGACATCGTCGTCAACGTCAAAGGCGGCGGAAAAACCGGTCAGGCCGGCGCGATCCGTCTCGGTATTACGCGAGCTCTGCTCGAGGTCAATCCCGACCTCCGCAAGACGCTCAAACCGGCGGGACTCATTACCCGTGACCCACGCAAAAAGGAACGGAAAAAGCCAGGACTCAAGAAGGCAAGAAAAGCGCCGCAATTCTCAAAACGTTAATTCCGATCAGGGACCTCAGGGTCCCTTTCCTTTCAGTTGGAGAGAAAACGGCGATGCCCCGTGACACCAGCAATTCATACGTGATATAATCATAACAAGGAAAGGGGATTTCCCAGATGAGATTGGACTACCGAAAAATCTTTTTTATCGGACTGATCTTTTTCGGTATCTCCCTTTTTTGGCAGACCTATGACATGATCGTCGCGCGCGCCCTGATCGATAAGTTCGGGCTCAATCAGACGTGGTCAGGCTTTATCATGGCGCTCGACAACATCATGGCCGTCTTCCTGTTACCGATCATCGGCGCGCTTTCCGACCGGACGAATTCGCGTCTCGGGAGACGGACCCCCTACGTGATCGTCGGAACCGTGATCGCTGCCTTCGCTTTCATGGCGCTATCAT
Organism: Acholeplasmataceae bacterium; assembly: GCA_046540115.1. Classification (GTDB taxonomy): domain Bacteria; phylum Bacillota_I; class Bacilli_A; order Acholeplasmatales; family Acholeplasmataceae; genus RECG01. Next base: position 16,103 of record JBKHFR010000017.1, read on the forward strand.
TCGCCGATCACAGACAGTCGCTCGCGATCCAAGGGACCGACATCGTCGCGGATCACTATGGCGTGGCATTCGCCGAGGAAGCCGATCTTTCGGACCCCGATCACTGGGATACCGTCATCGATATCATGGAGGCTGAACGGGAAGCGAGCTATCGGAACGGCTCGATCAGTAGCGATGAGTACGACCGGTGGCATGACGAGATCCTCATTCGTATGGAAGGGATCGCTGACTCCGATGAGCCCTTGAGCATGCGCGACCAGTCGATCATCCGTGACGTCTACTACAACTACCTGAGCGCGCGAGCCTGGGAAGTGACGGCGAGCGACCCCGTGACGTTCGTCGTTTTCATGGCGATCCTCTTCGTCGCGCTCGTCGGCATGGCGCTCTATCGGTCTCCTGCGGTCGCCCTCATGCCGGATATCACGATCAAGCCCCTTCGCAGTAAGGCGAACGCGATCATCAGTCTGATGGGAGCGGTAGGCGGGATTCTCGCCGTGAACATCATCATGTTCAGCGACCTCGACAAGCACGCCTATCAGAGGCAGACCGCCATCTACATTACGGTGGGGATCATCATGGTCGTGCTTCTAGCCATCTTTCTGTGGAAGGTCCGTGAACCGAAACTCGTCCAGGAAAGACAGGACCAGGAACAAGAGCTCGGGCTCGTGGACGACCAGGAGCCGGCCGATCGTCGTGCGATCTCACGCGAGAAAAGGATATCGCTCTATTTCCTCTTGGCGTCCGTCTTCCTCTGGTATGCCGGATACAACGCCGTCATGACGAAGATCACCGACTACCTTCCGAAAGTCCTCAACATGGACTTCTACGAACCCCCCTTCATCATCTTTCAGGCCGTCGTCATCATCTCCATCCTGCCGATCGGTCTTCTATCGATGAAAGTCGGAAGGAAGAACATGGTTATCATCGGCATCCTCATGGCTTTTATCGGGATGGCAACCGTCGTTTTCTTACAGGATGACATGATCTGGATCGTCGCGGCGATCATCGGTTTCGCCGGGATCGGCTGGGCGATGATCAACGTCAACTCCTACCCGATGGTCGTCGAACTGAGCCAGGGGTCGAATGTCGGCGTCTATACCGGGTACTACTATTCGGCCGCGATGCTCTCACAGATCTTTACACCGATCTTTTCGGGGATGCTCATGGACCGTTTCGGTCGTCTCATCCTCTTCCCCTATGGAGCGTTCTTCGTCCTCCTATCGCTTTTTACGATGCTCTTCGTCCGCCACGGCGATGCCAAGCGGTCGTTTAAAATCCGGCTTAGAAGAAGGAACGGATAGGAACCTATGAAAATACAGATCGTCGGTTACTCGGCGAGCGGGAAATCCACGTTCGCAAAAAAACTGCATGAACACTACGGCTTTCCGCTTTTGCACATCGATCGGGTCTTTTTCGCACCGAACTGGAAGAAGCGCGATCGCGCCGTAGTCGAACAGGAAGTCCGGGAATTCATGGAACAGGACGACTGGATCATCGACGGGCTGTACCGCTATATCGCCGTCGAGCGCTTCCGTATCTGTGATCAGCTGTTCATTTTCGATTTCAACCGGTTCAAGTGCCTGTTCAGCGCTATCGCAAGAAGGATCAAGTACCGTAAGAAACAGCGCGACAGTATCGCCGAGGGCTGTAAGGAACGGCTGACCCTAAGCTTTCTGATGTGGATCCTTTTTACCGGACGAAAAAAGAATTCCCGGAACCTGATCAAGTATTTCAAGGAAGTCTACGCGGATAAGGTCATCGTCTTTAAGAACCGTAGGCAGATCAGGGCCTACCTGAAAAAAATCGGCTACAATGACGACGATAAGTAGCACCGGTCATTGTTAATTGCGGCATTCTATCGTATAATATAGACTGTATGCAGGAAAGGAAAGTGCTATGCAACCAGTTCGCGTGCGCTACGCACCGAGTCCGACCGGACGGCTTCACATCGGTAATGCGAGAAGCGCCCTATTCAACTATATCTATGCCCGCCACTTCAAGGGTACGTTCATCATCCGGGTCGAAGACACGGATACCAAACGGAACGTCGAGACCGGCGAGGCGTCGCAACTAAAATACCTGCGGTGGCTCGGACTCGACTGGGACGAATCCCCCGACAAGGGCGGGGAGTACGGTCCCTACCGTCAGCTCGAGCGGCTCGAGATCTATACGAGATACGCCCATGAACTGCTGGAAAAGGGGCTCGCCTATAAGGATCAGCGCGAGGGTAGCGACGGGTATGCCATTCGTTTTAAAGTACCGGAAGGTGTCGACTATCACTTCGATGACCTCGTTCGGGGCCACCTGAAGTTCGCGAGCAAGGATATCGAGGACTGGATCATCCTTAAGGAAAACGGGATTCCGACCTATAATTTCGCGGTCGCCATCGACGACCATGCCATGGCGATCAGTCACGTCTTGCGCGGTGAAGAACACATCACGAATACGCCGAAACAGATCATGGTCTACCAGGCATTCGGTTGGAAGGTTCCCGTATTCGGACACATGGCGATCATCGTCAACGAAGAAAAAAAGAAGCTCAGCAAGCGCGACGAGAACGTCATCCAGTTCATCAGTGAGTACGAGAGCAAGGGCTATCTGCCGGAGGCGCTCTTCAATTTCATCGCCCTGCTCGGCTGGTCTCCCACCGGCAACAAGGAGATCATGAGCAAGGAGACGATCATCGAAAGCTTCGATCCCGAGCGACTCGCCAGAGCACCGGCGATGTTCGACAAGGAGAAGCTCGCCTACATCAATTCCCGTTACATCAAGAAGCTCTCTACCGGAGAGCTCGCCGACAGGGCCCGGCCCTTTCTCGAACGGGAAGGCATCGGGATTCCGAGCGATACCTGGCTCGAAGAACTCGTCGGCGTCCTTCAGGACCGGATGACCCATATCGGTGAAGTCACCGAGCTCTACCACGACTTTTTCCACGATGACTTCGTTCTCACGGATGAAGCGAAACGATTCCTCGTCGAAAACGAGAGTCGGGCCCTGCTCGAACATTTCCTGGAAAGGATCGGAAACAGCGATTTTTCCAAGGATGCCATCGAGCGAGCCATCAAGGAAACGAGCACGGAAACGGAGATCAGAGGCAAACCCCTCTACATGGGCTTGCGTATCGCTACGACGGGCGATATGCACGGTCCGAGTCTCCCCGCATCCATCGCC
>JBKHFR010000018.1:0-19262 GCA_046540115.1 Acholeplasmataceae bacterium
TAGCAATTTCCGTGCATCTAAACAGTCAAGGCTCTATTAAGAATACGTAAGTTTTCGCGGATCAGAGCGATGCCTAACAGGAAAGAAACCGGTACCAGCCCGATCAGGCCGTTGATCCGACGACAGGAGCATCGCCGGTTGCCTTTCGACATAGAAAAAGACGAACCGCACGAAACGGATTCGCCTTATCTTTCGGACGAGCGGCTGTTCAAGGAGGAAGCGATCAGACGCCCTGTTGTAGCATCGCGTGATAGACTTTCAGGAAACCGGCGATATTGGCCCCGGTAACGAGGTCATCGGGTTTGCCCGTATATTCGAGCGAAGCCTCGTGACAGCGCCTGAAGATCTTTTTCATGATCCGGCGCAGCTTCTGGTCGACCTCCTCGAAACTCCAGCACTGGAAAGTGGCATTCTGCGCCATTTCTAGTCCGGATACGGCGACGCCACCGGCGTTCGCCGCTTTACCGGGACCGAAGAGGACACCGTTTTCCTTCAGGTAGCGGATCGCTTCGATCGTCGTCGGCATGTTAGCGCCCTCAGCGACTAGAAAGCAGCCATTTTCAACGAGCTCCTTAGCCGAATCGAGGTAGATCTCGTTCTGCGTCGCGCAGGGAAGCGCGAGGTCACAGGGGATCTTCCAGATGTCCTTCGGATCGGGACTGAATGTCGCATCCTTATGATAGGACCGGTACTGATCCATGACGACGCTATGCTGCTGCGAAAGCTTTTTGATCAGTTCGATGTCGATCCCGTTTTCGTCGTGGATCACGCCGGAGATATCGCTCATCGCGATGACATTCGCGCCGAGTTCGACCGCCTTTTCGGCTGCCATCGACCCGACTTTACCGGCACCGCTTATGATTACCCGCTTGCCCTTGAAGTCATCGTTTCGAAAAGCCGTCAGCATCTCTTCGACGAAGTAGCACAGCCCGTATCCGGTCGCCTCAGCACGACCGAGCGAACCGCCGGATTCGATCCCTTTCGAGGTGAACGTCCCGCTGAACTCGTTCTCGATCCGCTTATACATGCCATAGAGATAGCCGACCTCTTTGGCACCGACACCGAGATCACCGGCCGGGACATCCATGCGCGGTCCGATGTGCCGGTAGAGCTCTAGGATGTAGTTCTGGCAGAAGCGCATGATCTCGTTGTCGCTCTTGCCGACCGGATCGAAGTCCGATCCCCCCTTAGCGCCACCCATCGGCAGGCACGTCAGGGAGTTCTTAAAGACCTGTTCATAGGCCAAAAATTTCATGATCGACTCGTTAACCGAGCGGTCGAAGCGAATCCCGCCCTTATAGGGCCCGATCGCTGAATTGAACTGGACGCGGAGCGCGCGATTGACCCGGACCTTTCCGGAATCGTCTACCCAGGAGACCCGGAACTTGATGATCCGCTCGGGTTCGTTCATGCGTTCAACGATGGCATTCTCCTCGATCCTCGGATCCTTTAAAACGATCAGGTCGATCGAATTAAGGACCTCTTCGACTGCCTGAAGGAATTCAGGCTGATCCTGATAGCGCTTGGATAGCTCGGCAAAGACTCTGATGAGATAGTCACTCTTTAACAATTCGTATATCCTCACTTTCTTATGGTTACGAGTCGAACCTCGTTTTTGCACGCAGTAAAAACGGCGGTAACAATTACCGCTTTTCATCGATTAAGCTGTCATCCTACGACCGATCATACTTAAACCTTTCCTTGATGCTGATCATCGTTCAATCGGATCCGTATCTCTACACCTACCATTATACAATGAAAGCGCTTTATTTCAACCCTAAATGCGAATTTCTTTACACCTTTTTGTCCTTCGTGAGTTCCGGATCGGATCAATAAATAAAAAGGCCACCGGATAGCGTGGCCTTCTGCCAAAAATGGATGATACCAAAGGATGGTGCCGAAAACAGGACTCGAACCTGCGACCTGCTGATTACGAGACAGCTGCTCTACCTGCTGAGCTATTTCGGCCTCAAAAGTACTTTTTCTTCGTTCTTTCACTCATATAGAACCGGATCTGTTCCTGTAGAACCCGGATCTCGATACTACCCCGTGCGGCGAGCTCGCCATCGGCATTCCAGGATAGGTCCGGATCGGCCTTTATCTCGAATGAACTCGCTACGAGGTGCTCATCTTCACGAAGCTTTTTACCGCCTCTAAGGAAAAAGAATACCAAGCGAAACCAGCGGAATTTCCTCTTCGTCCGAAAGAGACGGATTTCGAAGAGACCGTCGTTCATCTTCGAATGGGCGAAATTCTTGAGGAAGACACCGCCGACACGATTCGAGCTCAATCCGAGCGCGAGCATATACTCATTTTTAACCTTCTTCCCGTTGTAGGTGATCTCAAGCGGAAACCGATAGTCCTGCGATAGATCCTTCATACCCTCGAAGACATAGGCGAGATATCCGTATTTCTTGAGCCTGCGCCGCGAGACGTCATAGCTGATTCTCGTTAGAACACCGGCAGCCGCGGTATAAACGAAATAGTGGTCGTTCATCCGGTTGATATCCATGGAAACGGCTTCACCACGAAGGATGACGTTGAGCGCACGCCTGATCGAACGACGGATACCGAGAATGGCCGCGATATCGTTAGCGGTTCCGCTGGGAATAACGCCGATCGCGGGGCGCTTTTTAGCGCGCATGACGCCATTGACGACTTCGTTGACCGTTCCGTCACCACCGGCTACGAGGAAGACGTCATAGTCGCTCGACTTCCGGTAGGCCTGTTCGACGAGATCGTTTTCGCGCTTCGATTCGTAGGTATCGATCGTCAGACCTTCCTTGGCGAAACGCTTATGGATCTTAGGGAGGTGCTTGCAGATCGTCGATCGTCCGCTGACGGGATTGTATAACAACAGGTATTTCATCCTATAACCCCTCTCACCTATTTTAGCACATTATCGATAAAAATAAAGAGGTAATCCGGATATTTTTCGTTGTTCCCTCAACCGAGCAAAGACGAGGCACCCTCTGCGGATGCCTCGTCTTCGTCCATTAGAAGTGGATCGGTTTATCGATCGCTCCATGGGCCGCTTCCATCACGATTTCCGAAAGGGTCGGATGGGCATGGATCGTGTGCGCGAGTTCGTGAGCCGTGCCTTCGAGTTCGAGGGTCACGCCGATCTCGGCGATCAGATCCGATGCGTTATAGGCGAGAATGTGCGCGCCGATGATCTCCCGGTATTCGGGGGAGACGATCAGCTTGATGGATCCGTCCCGCTCATTTTCGGCGAGCGCGCGACCGTTCGCGGCCAGCGGGAAGGTCGAGGTCTCGTAGTCGAGTCCTTTTTCCTTCGCTTCCTGTTCGGTCAGACCGACCGAAGCGATCTCAGGGATACCGTAGACGGCATTCGGGACGTGGCTATAGTTCAGTTCGGAGTCCTTACCGTTGATGTTTTCGACCGCCGTAATGCCTTCCGCCGATGCCACGTGGGCGAGCATGTATTTGCCGTTGACATCGCCGATCGCATAGACGTTCTTTACGCTGGTTTCGAGACGGTCGTTGGTTACGATCATGCCGCGATCCGTTTCCAGACCGAGGGCTTCGAGTCCCTCCGAATTCGCGCGCATGCCGACCGATAGGAGGATGGCTTCGCTTTCGATCGTCTTTTCCTCATCCTTTTCCTGATAGGTTACCCTATTGCCGTCGACCTTTTTGACCTCGGCTCCGGTATGGATGTCGATCCTATCCTTTTTGAGTAGCTTCCTATAGCTTTCAACGATGTCGTGATCGAAGTTCGTCAGGATATTGTCCAGTTTCTCGATGATCGTGACCTTCGTCCCGAGGCTGGCAAAGATCGTCGCGAATTCGACGCCGATCACGCCACCACCGATGATGACCAAACTCTTCGGCACTTCCTTGATGACGAGGAGTTCCCGGCTCGTTCTAACGATCCCCTTGTCATAGGCTTCCTTGAGTCCAGGGATCGGTGGAATGATCGGACGGGCACCGGTGGCGATGATGAGGTCCTTCGTTTCGAGCTTTTCATCGTTGACCTCGATCTCTGACTTGCTGATGACGCGCGCTTCGCCCTTGATGACGTCGACGCCGTTTTTCTTAAGGAGCGAGGAAACGCCGCCCGTCAGGCGCTTGACGGCCTGGTCCTTACGCTTCAGCATCGCTTTCCAGTCGACTTTGATCTCGCCGTCGATCGTGACGCCATAGTCCTGGGAATGCCGGATGGTCCGGTAGACCTTGCTGCTCTTGATCAGTGTCTTGGTGGGAATGCAGCCGTGGTTAAGGCAGATACCGCCAACGGCTTCCTTTTCGATCATCGCGACCTTCATGCCGAGTTGGGCGGCCTTAATGGCTGCGACATACCCTCCGGGTCCGCCGCCGATGACGACGAGTTCATAGGTTCTCATGGATAATCACCTCAGCTCAATAGTAACATCATCGGGTCGTTTAATAAAGCCTTAACCGTATTTAGGAATCTTCCGGCATCGGCACCGTCGATGACGCGGTGGTCGAAAGCGAGCGATAGCGGTAGTACCCAGGCGGGCTCGACCGCACCGTTTCTAACGACCGGCTTCTGTTCGATCTTGCCGGTACCGATGATCGCGACTTCGGGATGGTTGATGATGGGAGCGCCGTAGGCGACATCGGCAGCACCGAAGTTCGTGATCGTAAAGGTCGAGTTCTGCAGCTGATCGAACTGTACCTTGCGCTCTCGCGTTGCCTCGGCGAGTTCGCCGAGCTCACGGGCGAGCGTGAGGATGCCCTTTTTATCGGCATCCTTGATATTCGGAACGATCAATCCGTCGGGCGTATCGACCGCCATGCCGATGTTGATGAACTTCTTGAGGACCATGCGCTCGTTTTCCGAGTCGAAACTGGCATTGAAGAAGGGGTACTTCTGGAGGGTAATGACGATCGCTTTGATGATGAAGGCCATGTAGGTCAGCTTGATCCCCTGCTTGCTCGCGTCTTCCTTGATGTCGTTTCGAAGCGCGACGAGGTCGTCGACGACGACGTCGTCCATGAGCGTCGAATGGGGAATGATCTGCATCGACCGGGTCATCGATCCGACGATCGTCTTCCTGAGTTTCGTGATCGGGACGAGTTCGGTATCGCCTTCGGTCGATATGCTGACCTTCGGTGCCTGGATAGTGCTTTCCGTCGTGGTTCGTTCCGTTTGAGCGGCGAAGGCCCTGATGTCTTCCTTCATGACGCGCCCGTTCTTTCCGCTACCCTTGACCTTCTGGATGTCGACACCGAGATCCTTGGCGAGCTTGCGGGCAACGGGAGTGGCGAGCACGCGCTCGGGCGCTTCGCTCGTTTTCTCTTCGCTGCCTTCCGCGCTGCTTTCCATGACGTCTTCCGAGACCTCGATCTCACCGATGACGCCTTGATCCGAGCTGCCTTCACTGACTTTTTCGTCTTCCTTGGAATCCGCTTCCTTGCTGTCTTCCTTGGCGTCTTCGGTACCGTCGTCGATGATGACGATCGTTTCTCCGACATGGATCGTTTCGCCTTCTTCGGCACCGATCTTCTTGATGGTTCCATCGACGGGAGCGGGGAGCTCGGCATTGACCTTGTCGGTCTCAACGACGACGAGGGTTTCACCCTCTTCGACCTTATCTCCGACCTTGTAGTTCCACTTTAGAACGACGCCCTCGTGGACGCCTTCACCGATATCGGCAAATTTGAAATCATACATCGTTTTCTCCTCCTCTAGAACTTAACTACGCGCTTGATCTGATCAGCGATCCGATCCGGGCCGACGAAGTGGAAGTGTTCGCCTCGTGGCAACGGAACGGTGATATCGAACCCGGTAACTCGGGTCGGTGGCGCTTCCAGGTAGAGGAAGGCGTGCTCGTTGACGAGCGAGATGAGTTCGGCACCGGGACCGTAGGTCTTAACGGCTTCCTGAGCGACGAGGAAGCGTCCGGTCTTCTTGACCGATTCGATGATCGTGTCCCGATCGATCGGGCTGATGGTCCGAAGGTCGATGAGCTCGACGCTGATATCCTCATCCTCGATGAGCTTTAGTGCCTTTTCGACTTCGCGTACGATCGAGCCCCAGGCAACGACCGTCAGATCGGTTCCCTTTTTGACGACTTTCGCCTTGCCGATGGGGATGCGATACATCTCTTCGGGTACTTCCTGCTTGCCGGAACGATAGATGCGCTTGGGTTCGAAAAAGATGACCGGGTCCGGATCCTCGATCGCCGCGATCATCAGGCCCTTGGCGTCATAGGGCGTCGAGGGCGTAACGACCTTGATTCCGGGAATGTGGCCGAAAAGCGTCTCGAGGCTCTCGGAGTGGTGCTCGAGGGCACGGATGCCGCCTCCGTGGGGAAAGCGGACGACGATCGGTAGGCCGTGGCGTCCGCGCGAACGGTTGCGATAGCGCGCCATGTGGGCGACGATTTCCGTATAACCGGGAAAAACGAAGCCATCGAACTGGATTTCCGCGACGGGAACAAGACCGTTGATGGCCATCCCGATGGCACTACCCGTGATCGCCGCTTCGGCGATCGGCGTATCGAAGACACGGTCCTCGCCGTATTTCTTTTGCAGGCCGGCGGTTACGCGAAAGACGCCGCCTTCGAAACCGGTATCCTCACCGTAGACGACGACACGATCATCGTCTTTCATCTTTTGATCGAGCGCCTGATTGAGCGCCTGTACCATGTTCAAAACGGCCATGTCATTCGTCTCCTTTCGCTAGGAACGCCTTGTATTCCTCGAGCTGTTCCTTGAGCTGTGGTGTCATTTCCTTGTAGGTGTACTTGAAGATGTCCTCGAGCTCGGTATTGCCGGTCCGTTCGACTTCCTTGAACGTCTTCGTTACGAAATCCTTGTTTTCTTCCTGCAGTTGCTTTTCCTTGTCCTCATCCCAGAGGCCCTTGTCCTCGAGATAGGTCCGGAAACGGACGATCGGGTCCTTCTTGCTCCATTCCTCGACCTCCTCGTCCTTACGGTAGATCGATGGGTCATCCGAAGTCGTGTGCGGTCCCATGCGGTAGGTGACCGCTTCGATCAGGACCGGTCCCTTGCCGGAGCGCGCGTACTTAGCCGCTTCCTTCGTCGCGACATAGGTAGCGAGGGCATCGTTTCCGTCGACCTGGATGCCGGGAATGCCGAAAGCGACGGCCTTTTGTGCGAGCGTTTCCGCTTTGGTCGCTTTCTTGCGCGGTGTCGAGATCGCGTAGTGGTTGTTCTGGATCAGGACGATGAGCGGCGCGTCGTACGTCGCGGCGAAGTTTAGACCTTCGTAGAACTCGCCGTGCGAGGTTCCGCCGTCACCGATGACGGCCATCGCGACTTCCTTTTTCTTTTGGATCTTGCTGGCATAGGCGATGCCGGCGCCGTGATTGACCTGTGAGCCGATGATGATGTTGACCGGGAGGACTCTGATGTCCTCATCGAAGTTGCTTCCCCACTCGTTTCCGTACCAATAGAGATAGGCCTTTTCCAGAGAAATACCCCGGTAGAGCATCATGTTGAGCTCGCGGAAGGCGGGAGCGAGCCAGTCCTTGGTCTCGAGCGCAGCGATCGAGCCGACTTGGGCCGCTTCCTGCCCGTGATTCGGGGCATACGTAAGCATGCGCCCCTGCCGTTGGTACTGGAGCGCCTTGATATCGGCAACGCGACCGAGCGTCATCGTTCTATACATTTTGATCAGCGTCTCCTGGTCGAGATCCGGTTCGAGATCGGGCGTGACGATCTTACCCTTGGGGTCCAGGATCTGGAGTTGCTTCTTTTTTAGCGGGTCGTATTTCTTGAACAGCATGGTTTGAACCTCCTCTTTGTATACGTTCTCATTATATATGAGTCATATTTTTAATTCAAAAGGTTTGCACTTCTAATGGTGTCGGAAGAAATGATTAAATAAATAGCAAATGTATAATTCCCTGTCGATCGCTTTCTAGTGCTCCGAACCGCTAGAGTTATCCCGGCTTTTGATCGGATGCATTTCCCTTTATCGAGCGATCTATGGTCTATTTCTTTCGGCGTCACTCTTTTTCTGTAGATGGGGCGACCGATCGCCCTTCGTTTTCGAGCGCTCTCATATTTCACATAATCGAGGGAGCGCCTTCGCTTCCTCACGACGAGCGCTTCTTAGTCTGTGGTATAATGAAAGAAAAAAGGAAAGGACGATTATTTTGGCTACCATCCTGACGTTAACAGAGCGAACCACGAACATCCTGTTGAGCGTTGCTGCGGTGTTCCTGATCGTCGCTGTCTTTGTCGTCGAGCACGCGGTTTTGAAACGGAAGGAGGAGCGGTGGCAGAAGTGGGTCTTCATGATCACCTATATCGTGGACTTCATCCTCGTCCTTGCCGTTGCTTTCTACCTCCTCTGGCTCTGGGGCTTCGACTATGAGAACTACATAAGCGAGCGCGGTGCCGAGATCAAGGATCTGTTGTTCCGTAACATCGGTTCGATCATCAGTTCGCTTCTTATCCTCTTCGTATCGCTTTTTCTCATCCGTATCAGCCGCTTTTCGCTCGGTCGGATCGGCCGAAAGGAAGGCCCGTTGCAGCGGCGTAAGCAAACGATTTCGCGGATCGCCATGAGCATCACGAAATACGTGATCTGGATCCTTACGATCCTTTTGATCCTCTCGATCTGGGGCATCAACGTCGTCCCGGCCCTAGCCGGCCTAGGGGTCATCGGGCTCGTCATCGGCCTTGGTGCTCAGGGATTCATCCATGACCTGATCAGTGGTTTTTTCATCATCTTTGAACAGCACTTCGACGTCGGGGACCGCATCGAAGTACAGGGCTTCAAGGGCGACGTCATCGACCTCGGACTCAAGACGACGAGGATCAAGAACTGGAAGGGCGAAGTCCGGATTCTCAATAACGGTGACATCACTAGCGTGACCAACTTTTCTCGCAATCCTTCGCTCGCGGTAGCTGATTTCAGTATCGCCTACGAGACCGATGTCCGGAAAGCGATCGAAATCCTCAATCGTGAACTCCCGAAGCTAAGGGAGGAGCACCCGGAAATGCTCGAAGACCCGTACGTACCCGGTGTCATGGGCCTCGGGGAGAGTGGCGTCGACCTATCGGCTTTCTGCAAGACCGAGAACGAACAGCACTATGGTACCGTCCAGGCCATGCTGCTGCGGATCAAGGAAATCCTCGACCTGAACGGCATCGAAATCCCCTTCCCGCAGGTCGTCGTCAGTCAGAAGAAAGCGGACGAATAGAACCAAATATGGGATAAGCGTGGTATGAGTGCACGCGGAGTGCTTCGCCACATTGCATGTGTTATAATCAGGGCATCAAGATGAGTAGGAGGTTTTTTATGCTGACGTTTCTCAAACTATACGGCATCGCTTTCATCGTTTTCTTCGTGATCGACTTGATCTGGCTCGGCATCATCGCCCGCAATATCTATCAGAAGCAGATCGGACACCTGTTGAAAGCCGACGTCAACTGGGTCGCCGCCATGGTCTTCTACGCTCTTTTTGTCGCCGCGCTCGTCATCTTCGCGCTCATTCCCGCCGTCGATAAGGGCATGATCTCACACGCGATCCTCTACGGTGCGCTCTTCGGTTTCATAACCTACGCGACCTACGACCTGACCAATCTCGCAACGCTCAAGGACTGGCCCCTCACGATCACGATCATCGATCTCACTTGGGGTACCTTCCTCGGACTTTCCACGAGCACGGTAAGCTATCTGATCTATAATCTGATCTTCTGAGGTGATTTCTATGCATGAACGAACACTGACCAACGAAACGCTTTACAACTCCTTTATTCTCGGTGCACAGTCGGTCATCCGAGAAAAGAACAATCTGAATGCCATCAACGTCTTCCCGGTCGCCGATGGCGATACGGGAACGAATCTCGCGTCGATGATGTCCTCGATCATCGAGAACTCCCGCCTCGGTGAAACCATCGAGGATACGATGCAGTCGATCGCGGACGCGGCGATCACCGGTGCCCGCGGCAATTCCGGTCTCATTTTCGCCGAGTACATCAACGGCTTCGCTGTGCGCGTCCGTACGGATCGGCTCAGCATCGAGGATTTCATCAAGCTCGCGATCGAAGCGGCCAACAACGCCTACAAAGCGATCGCGAAGCCGGTCGAAGGGACCATCATCACGCTCATGCGTGCCTGGGCATCCGCTCTCGAGCGCCTGCACAAAGCGGCCTCGAGCATCGCGGATCTACTCACGAAAGCCTATGAGTTCGCGCTCGTCGAACTGGCAAAAACGACCGATAAGCTCGCGGTTTTAAAGCAGAACAAGGTCGTTGACGCCGGGGCTAAGGGTTTCATCCATTTCGTCGACGGGTTCGCTCGTGCCCTCAAGGGTGAAAAAGTAGAAATCCAGATGGTCGATGAGCAGGTCGAACTACCGCGAATCGAGCACTTAGACGAATCGGAAACGCGCTACTGTACGGAAGCTCTGATCAAGAGCGACAGCATCGATACGGCCACCATCCGCAAGGACCTAGAGCGATTCGGGGATTCCCTCGTCATTACCGGGAATAAGCGCACGCTCCGCGTGCACGTCCACACGAACCACCCCGACCGCGTCTACTCCTATCTGTCCCAGCACGGGCACCTAGCCGAGCAAAAGGTCGATGACATGCACAGGCAGATGGACATCGTCAACAACCGCAAGTACAGGATCGCGCTCGTTACCGATTCGATCGCCGACCTTCCGCAGTCCTTAGTCGACGAATACCAGGTCAACATGTATCCGTTGAACCTCCTGATCAACGACTCGAACTACTACGATAAGCTGACGATCCAGAGCGCTCGCTTCTACGAGATGATGGATTCGCTGAAAACCTATCCGACCTCGAGCCAGCCCAACCCGAAGGATCTCGAGAACTTCTTCTCCTTCCTGACGAGCTATTACGATCGGATCGTCGTCCTGACGGTTTCGAGCAGGATGAGCGGAACCTATCAGTCCTTCATGACGGCGGCGAAATCCTTCCCGAACCACGACATCCGGATCGTCGACAGCAAGCAGAACTCCGGAGCCGAAGGATTGCTCGTCCTTGAGGCCGCCAAGCTCATCAGCCAGGATAAGTCGATCGACGAGGTCGTAGCAGCCATCGAAGCGATGCGCGAGCGGGCAAAGATCCTCGTCAGCGTGCAGACCCTGAAGTACATGGTCCGTTCCGGACGCGTCAAAAAGGTCACCGGGCTGATCGGCAAGATCCTCAACCTCAAGCCCGTCATCTCGATCGATAGCGAGGGCAACGGCATCATCTTCGACAAGTCCTTGAGCATCCGGAAGAGCAACAGGATCATCGAGGATCACGTCCGCAGTATCCAGGAGCTGCACGGCATCGAATCCTATGCCATCGTTCACGCTAACGCTAAGGACCGGGCCGATGCCTACCGGAAAAAGTATACCGAGATCATCGGTAAGGAACCGGCTTACGTCATGGATATCTCGACGATCGTCGCGATGAGCGCGGGTATCGGTACTGTTGCCATCGCCTATATCAGAAAGGATGATAGAGATGGAAATATTCCTAACTAATGCTATCGCGCTGTTCGCCTACTTTACGATCTGGTTCTTCATCGCCCAGGCCAAGAAGAACAACGGGCTCGCCGACATCGCCTGGGGTCTCGGCTTCATGGTCGTCGCGATCGTGAGCCTGATCACGACCGAAGAAGCTCTGACCCTAGCGAACCTGACGATCACCGCCTTCGTGCTGATCTGGGGTTCACGGCTCTTCTTCTATCTCGGTCTTAGGAACTGGAATAAGTCCGAGGACTATCGTTACGTCCAGATGAAGGAAAGATGGAAAACCAACATCGCCTTGAAATCCTTCCTCTATGTCTTCATGCTGCAGGGCCTTCTGCTCTTCATCATTTCCTTGCCGATCCAGCTCGTCTTCGTGGTCGACTCCGCCCTCACCGGTCCGATCCCGATCATCATCTACGTCATCGGCGCCCTGCTCTGGATCATCGGCTTCTTTTTCGAAGCCGTCGGCGACAAGCAGCTCAAGGACTTCAAGAAAAACCCGGAAAACAAAGGCAAAATCCTGCAGTCCGGCCTCTGGGCCTATACGCGCCACCCGAATTACTTCGGTGAGACCGCGATGTGGTGGGGGATCTTCGTCCTTTCGATCGCTTCCCTCGAACCGATCGCCTTCTTCGGTATCGTCGGACCGGGACTGATCACCTATCTGTTGCTCTTCGTATCCGGCGTCCCCCTACTCGAAAAGAAATACAAGGACAACGAGGTCTTTCAGGCCTACGCCCAGAAGACGAGCGTCTTCTTCCCACGACCACCTAAAAAATGACGAACAAAAAAGGACCCTATTTTCGGTCCTTTTTGTTTACGACGATCGAGCATCCATCCGTACAGTGCTTGGCATAGGCGCACCCCTTGCACGGGCTATCCTTGGCCTTGAACCGAGCGTAAAGGATGCCGATGACGATCACGCCCACGACGATGAGTATGACGATATCAGCGAATGTCACCTAGCTCACCTCCAATAATAGACGGCCGACCTGAAAGATCACGACTGCGATCATCCAGGCTAGACCGGTCTGATAGAGTACGGCAAGGAGCATCTCCTTGGTCGATCCGAGTTCCTTTTGCATGGCCGCGATCGCCCCGAAACAGGGGGCGCTAAAAAGGTTGAACGCCATGAAGGCGTAGGCCGAAGCGGGCGTAAAGAAGGCGAAGGTCTCGCTTCCGAAGATCATCAGTCCTGAGGACTGTTCGGAAAAACCGGCGATGATCGCCATCGAGGAGATGACCTGTTCCTTGGCGATCAATCCCTGAAGGGCCGAAACGCTCGCACCCCAGCTCATTTCTCCGAGCATCGGGTAGAAAAGGAATGAGATCGCGTTGCCGATCGAAGCGAGCATGCTCGCTTCCGTGTCGACGCCATAGGTCAGATCCCAGGAGAACGAGATCAGAAACCAGACCACGATCGAAACGATCAGGATGATCGAACCGGCATTCTTAATGAAGGAAAGCGTCTTGCCGGATACGTCATAGGCGACGTATCTTGCGCTCGGGAGCTTGTATTTCGGCAGCTCGGAGATGTAGCTCGACGGACGGCTTCTGAAGAGGACCTTTTTCAGGATGAAGGCGGAGAACAGGATGATCGCGATCGACATGAAGTAGAGCGATGCACTGACTAGGCCGGAGTTGTTTTCAAAGAAGTAACCGGCGAAGAGGGTAATGATCGGTAGTTTGGCGCTACAGGGAATGAACGGCGTCAACATGATCGTCATCTTCTTTTCTTTTTCGTCCGTAATCGTCCGTGCCGACATGATGGCCGGGACGCTACAGCCACTACCGATGATAAAAGGAATGAGCGACTTACCGGAAAGGCCGACCCGCTGAAAGAGCTTGTCCAAAAAGAAACTGATCCGCGACATGTACCCGCTCGTTTCGAGCAACGAGATCAACAGGAACAGGATCATGAGCTGGGGCACGAAGCCGAGGACGGCTCCGACACCGGCGATCATCCCGTCAACGACGAGACTCCGTGACCACGGGGATGCCCCGACGTTTTCGAGGAAGACGGTCATCCGCTCGCTGATTGATTCGAAGACGACTTCGACGGCACCGACCGTCCATCCTCCGATCGGTCCGGCGGCGAGATAGTAGACCGTAAACATGATGACCATGAAGATCGGGATCGCGAAGATGCGATTGAGGAAGACGGCATCCAACCGATCGGTCATCGTCTGTTTCTCATGCGTCACCCGGATCGCTTCATCGCGCAGTCGCTCGATATAGCGGTAGCGCCCATCGGCGATGGCCTGTTCCATGTCGCGATCATAGCGCTTTCTGATGCCGGCGACGATGCCCTCGATCACAGGCGTCCGGTAGGAAACGAAGCGTGGGTCTTCCTCGACGAGGTTGACGGCGAGAAAACGCCTGTGCGCACCCTCGAGTTCGGCCTCGATCCGAAAGAGCGCTTCTTCGAGCTCTTCGTCGAAGATGCGGTGGTCCTTGGCTGGTCGGTATCGCCTGCTGTTGATCGCCTCGATGAGATCGATGATCCCGGTCTTCTTGAGGGCGGAGATCGGTATGAGCGTCGTATCGAGCGCTTCTTCGAGGACATCGAGATCGATCTCGATGCCGTTACCCGTAACGAGATCGCTCATGTTCATGGCGATGATGACCGGGATATCGAGCTCGAGGAGTTGCGTGGTCAGATAGAGGCTGCGCTCGATCGAAGTCGAATCGATGATGTTTACGATGAGATCGATGTCCTCTTCGAAGAGATACTTGCGAGAGATCTCTTCCTCGAGACTATAAGGAGAAAGCGAATAGATACCCGGGAGATCGGTAATCTCGTGGGTTGAACCGCGCAGGATTCCGGTCTTTTTTTCGATCGTGACGCCGGGCCAGTTGCCGATCTTCTGATTCGTTCCGGTCAGTAGATTGAAAAGCGTCGTCTTTCCGGAGTTCTGGTTGCCTACGAGTGCGATCTTCATGGCGTGACCTCGACTCTGATCAGAGAAAGATCGCGCTTGCGTACGCATAGCTCATAGCCCCTGAGCTCGATGTCGACGGGATCGCCGAGCGGAGCGAGCTTCTTTACTCGGATCCGCACGCCTTCGGTAATCCCCATGTCTAAAAGGCGTCTTCGCAACGCCCGGTCATCGGTATCGAGGGATACGACTCGCGCCTTTTGGTTCTTGCATAATTCGGAAAGCGGTACGACATCGGCGACCGCTGGTCTTTTTTTAGCTGTTTTCACCATATTTAAACCTACAATTCATCTAGTCTGTTCACATACCCATTATAAAGGAATGTGCCCTTAAGTCAAATCATATCATCATCGCTGAGGCTCTCGATGCGGGAAACGTAGTCTTCGATCGCGAATTTGCGTTTCAATCCGTTTGCGTTCATGTAGCGCAATTTACCGAAAACGGGTCGTTCCGTCCAGGCCCGATCGTGCTTCCCGAAGCACCAGGCGACGCCGGCATAGCTGTTGGGGTCACGCCCATCGATGAAGTACTTGTTGTTGAGCGTCAGAATCCGTTTATAGGCAGTCCGATAGTCAGCCGACCACTCGATGATCCTCTTAGCCCAGTACATCCTCATGTAGTTGTGCATGTAGCCGGTTAGCGCCAT
Source organism: Acholeplasmataceae bacterium (assembly GCA_046540115.1). Taxonomy (GTDB): domain Bacteria; phylum Bacillota_I; class Bacilli_A; order Acholeplasmatales; family Acholeplasmataceae; genus RECG01. The sequence goes on from JBKHFR010000018.1 coordinate 15,042, forward strand.
CTCCTTCATGGCGGCATTGAAATAGGGGTCGTCCGTTCGACCCGCTTCGATCTCTTTTAAGGAATAGAGTGCCGGACGCTCGTCACCTTCGTGCTCAGCCATGGTCCGGTAGGCCCAGTCTTCCGTCATCGTCCTGAAACGGTCGTAGCCTTCCTGGTAGAAGACGTAGTTGAAGGCGAGTTCGCGACGGATGAGCAGTTGCTCGATGAAGGCGTCGACGCCTTGGCCATCGACCCGCTGTTGTTCGACCGCTAGTAGGACGCGCTCGAGGATCTCTAGAGCCGAGATCTGACCGAAATGGAGGTATGGTGATAGCTTCGAGGTCAGGTCGAGTCCGGGATCGTTACTGTCCTGGTAGCGTTCGATCCTTTCTTCAAGGAAAGCGGTGATACGCCTGCTCGCCTCGATATAGCCGCCCTTGAAATAGCGACTGCGTCTAACCGAGCGGTCGAGATCGAGCCCGGCGAGCGCGCGCTCGGGATCGCTTAGATCGAGGTCGGATGCGATTTTCTGATAGTGCAGACCGTGGTAGATGGAAAGATGTGAAAAGTCACGGAAATCCTGGTAGATCCTCCTGATCTTCGGTCGGATCGTATAGGCTCCGTATTCGGCTCGATCCGAAGCGATTCGAACCGGTACGATGAGGTCGGTATCGACCGCGTCGATCAGAATGTCCATGTCGCTGTCGACGACGTATTCGACGACTCTTTTTCGCCACGTCCTAGCCGTCCTGAGATAGCCCTCATCCATGACGAGCGCTTCGCTCTTTTTTAATAGAGGCAGGATTGCCTGTTCCGGTGAACCCTTTTTTACCACGAAGGCGATACCGAGCTTGCTGAGGAAGCGCTCGACTTCCTTGAGTCCTTCGAGCATGAAGGCGTAGTGCCTTTCGTTCGCCTCGGGATAATCCTCGGTCAGACCGAAATAGACCACGAGCGGTAGTCCTTTTCGGTTGGCGATCCGGATCGCGTGATCGAGGGCATGGTTATAGTGAACGCGCTGAGCCTGCTGCATCCAGTAGAGCACGTAGGAATTGTTCCGGTCGTTCTTCTTGGTCCTGATCGACCGGATACGTCTATCGTTCATGGTTATCCTTCGCTTTTCGCATCGTTTTCCTCCTGTTTTTCCGATATTCCCGGTAACACCTTTCTCTCGTCGCCCGGTCCAGCTCATGGTTCTGATAGAACACCTCATAGCCGTCCTTCCGACAGGCCTCGATCCTCTTTTTGTCGGTCACAGCGAGATAGGTGATCATCCTTCTGAGCGCTCGCGGGAAGCATCCGATCCGCTCTAGAACATGGTCGAAGTCCGCTTCAGCCCGTTTCGCTAGATCCTCGAACAGCGCGATGAAGGAGTCGTTGATCACGGCGTGCCGGAGCTCATAGGAGAGATAGCGAGCCTTCGTCATCGCGTTTCGGGGGAGATGGATGCGCTCCATGCGGTAGTCATCGCCGACCATGCGCAGCGTTCTCGTGATCGTCATCGCCCGTCCGAGTTCTTCCACGCAGTCCTTGATCCTCTGATCGAACCGCTTCGCAAAGGGACGAACGAGAACGGCGATACTAGCGCCATGAACGTCATTCCCATAGGAATAGAGATCATCTATCGTCTGGAATCCCTTGTGCTCGAAATCGCGCTTCCGCGCTCCGATGATCGTGAAGAACTCAGCGAACTCGTAGTTTTTTTCGAGTCGGCGGCGGATGTGCTTTAAGGATCTTAACACCGTTCGGTCTACGCTTCTTTTTTCGATCAGATACAAGAGCGACTTTTCGAACGCCTCTAGGCCATTCGGATCGTCCTTATGGTCGACGAGTCGATCGACCGTTTTCGTAACGGCATCGAGCGCATAGAGGATCCGACGCTTTCCTTCACCTCGGACCTTAGAAATCGCCTCATGGAAGGTCGGAGAAACCGTTCGCACGACCTTTTCCGAGGCGTATAGATCCTTTTCGATGCGCGATGAACGAAAAAAGAGGGCGGCGCTCAGTACGGCTAATCCGCCCAGGCTGAAGGCGATCGCTAGGATCGATAGTGTGCTCGGTTCCATGAGTATCTTCAACCCTTCCGATGCTAAAAAGAATCGCTCTATAACGTATTATACCATAGATATGAGCATTTCTCATTCTCGCTCTGAAGCGATCGAGGCGCTCCTTATGAGGCCGGTGAGCGTTGTCCGAAAATTTCCCATAATCGTAAAATTTAAGATAAATGTAAAGTTATTTAAAGCAAATCCCGACCGTTGCCGGCCGATATCGTGTTAGAATAGGAGCAGATTTAAGAATTGGAGGATTTATCGATGAACAAAGAGATTACGTTACAAGGCCTACGTAAGTTCAACATCATCATGGGTGGTATCCACCTTTTGCAGGGCGTCCTCATGATCATTCTCGGTCTGACGGTTTCGCAGTTCGGTGATTTCAAGCTCAACATTACGCAGAACTACCTCGAGTTCGTTCGGACCGGCCCCGATTCGGGCTATCTCGAACTCGCGACATCAGAGATCTTCACGCTACCCTTCTTCGTCCTCGTGGCATCCTTCCTGTTGATCTCAGCCGGTGCGCACTCTCTTATTTCCTTCCCCAAGAAGCTCAACGAGATCTACAATAAGGATCTCATGAACGGCATCAACAAGTTCCGCTGGTTCGAATACGCTCTGAGCTCCTCGGTCATGATCGTTCTGATCTCCTACCTCTTCGGTATCGCCGACATCGCGTCGCTCATCCTGATCTTCATCGTCAATGCCGCGATGAACCTGTTCGGACTCGTGATGGAACAGCTCAACTCGGGACGCGACAAGGAAAACGTCGACTGGGGTCCGTTCATCTGGGGTACCATCGCCGGACTCGCTCCCTGGATCGCGATCATCCTCTATATGACCGGTTCAAGCGCTGAAGCGACCGAGCAGACTCCCTGGTTCGTCTGGGCGATCGTCGGTACGTACTTCGTCGCTTTCAACTCCTTCCCGATCAACATGATCCTGCAGTACCTGAAGAAGGGCAAGTGGGCGAACTATCTCTACGGTGAACGGGGCTATATCGTACTGAGCCTCGTCGCTAAGACCGTTCTCGCCTGGCTCGTCCTGATCGGCGCGCTCCAACCATAATCGCAGTTTCAACACTACCAGGACCGGGAAAACCCCGGTCCTTTCACTGATAGAAGGAGGTCCTATGTCACTCAAAAAGATCTTTTCTACCGAGCTCTACCAGGGTGAAAAAAAGCGGGCGAACTATTTCGAGGGCTGGTACTTCAAGCTCGTTTCGGCTGACCGGAAAAACGCCCTCGCCCTCATACCGGGCATCAGCAAGAACGAAACCGACCCGCACGCCTTCATCCAGGTCTTTCTTTCGACCAAGGGTGAAGCCATGACCTTAAAAACCGACTACATCCGTTTTCCCGCGAATGACTTTGAATTCAGTAAGGACCAGTTCCTGGTCCGGATCGGAGAAAACGTCTTTACGAAGGACTATGTGAGCGTCGATCTAAGGACTAAGGACGGCCCTCTGTCGGGGACATTCCGCTTCCAGGACCACGTCCCGATCAGGCGGAGCCTCATCCGTCCCAACATCATGGGTTTCTTCGGCTATCTCGGCTTCATGGAGTGCTATCACGGCGTCATCAGCATGTCCCACGAAACGAAGGGGACGCTGACCTATGGCCAGGAAAGGATCTCCTTTGACCGCGGCAAGGGCTACCTCGAGAAGGACTGGGGGAAATCATTCCCGGAGTCCTATGTCTGGACCCAGTGCAACAACTTCAAGGACGACCGGACGTCGCTCATGTTCTCATACGCCCGCATTCCCTTTTTGAAGCGCACCTTTCAGGGTCTGATCGCCAACCTCGTCCTAAACGGTAGGGAGTATCGCTTCGCGACCTATAACGGCGCCCGCATCCTCAAGGAGGACGTCAGAAAGGATTCCGTCTACTACCTGATCAAACGGGGACGATACGCCCTCGAAATCAGCGCCAAGACGACGGTTTCAGCCGAGCTCAAGTCGCCTCGCAACGGACGGATGGTCGAATCGATCCGGGAAGGGCTGTCCGGTAACGTCGAATTCCAGCTCTGGGATAAAAACGGACTGATCGCCTCGGATGAGGGAACGAATGCCGGCGTCGAGATCATGAAATGAGCAGCGATGGATACATAAGAAAAGCGCCGATCCGCTCATGCGTTTCGGCGCTTCTAGCGACAAAGGATAGGGGTATCTCACCCTTTTTTTCTAG
>JBKHFR010000019.1:0-18119 GCA_046540115.1 Acholeplasmataceae bacterium
ATGAGGACGGCATTACCTACGCCGATAACTACTTTACTTTCGATAACAGCGACCGCTACGTACTGGTCGACGGCGTCCCGCTTTCAGCGATCAACGAAGACGATTCGACCGTGATCGTCTATTTCGATCTCTTTTTCGACCCGGACGTCTACGGACAGACCCCGGAAGGCGAACCACAGACGAACAGTAACGCCTTTATCGACCAGACGTTTACGATCAATCACATCTATATGTCACTAGAAACCTGACAGTGAGGAGTAGAGCATGAAGAAGATCATCGGCTGGACCCTGACGTCGATCACGCTGCTCATCTTCGTTCTTACCATCGTCTTCGTCATAACCGCTACGCGGGCGGCAGCGAACGGTGAGAGCGTTGAGATCTTCGGCTATTCCTATTCGGTCATCGGCAGTAATTCGATGGCAGGAGACCGAGAGGACTCGTTCGCTAAGGGCGATATCATCATCACGAAAGAGACGGACTTTTCGGACGCCGACATCGGTGATGTGATCGTATTCCGCTCGCTCGAAGAACCGATCATGGTCGCGCACCGCGTCGTCGATGTCGACGATGAAGGAAATCTCATCACCCGCGGTGATGCCAATGATGAGACTGACCGAGACCCCGTCACGGAAGAGAACTATATCGGCATCGTCGTCCATAGTTTCGGGGCATTCGGTTTCGGTGAACTCATCCTCAGCTCGCGGAACCTGATCTTCGCTACGGTCCTCCTCCTTTTTACCGCCATACTGATCAATGAGGTCGTCCGGATCATCAGGGATACGAAGAAAAGGGATGAGGAAAAATACCGCGAAAAGCGGGAAATCGAGCGTAAAGAGCTACTCGAACAGGAAAAGGAACGCCTACGCCGTGAATTGCTGGAAAAAAGGCCTGACAAGGACGATCATTCGGTGTAATCGGCTTGACAGATACCGCTCGATCTAGTATAATTGAACCGTATAACGAGATATGTGGCAAAGCTAGTGAAAGCTAGTGACGCAAAACTATAGGGCCTTTGAAATGGTAGCCAGTTGCATCCGTCATGATGTGCTGGCTTTTCTTGTTTTAAAAAGCGAATACTAGGGCAAACTTGGAGCGATCCAAGGACGCAAAGCTATAGGGTCTCCGTGAAACGAGATAGCCAGTTGCATCGTATCGATGTAGCTGGCTATATTTATTCGGAAAGGAGTTCGGCCATGAAACGGATACAGAGTCGCCTCGCAACACTTCTACTCGTTCTGAGTTTTTTCGTGTTGATCCCGACGACCGTGTATGCGTGGATCGCCTACGTCGAACAGAAGGGCTTCGTCACGCTCGAATCGGGTGACATCGAGATCGACGTACGGGCCGACGAAGGCTATTTCAGCCCGACCCTGTTACTCGATGACCTGACTTTCATCGACTTCGAAGAGGATCTGATCGACGACGAGACCGAGACCTTCAACGCGATCGCCTCACCCCTCAAGGTAACGATCGAAGTAGACGAGGAGTCGCTCTCCCTTAAGAACCGTCTATCATTCGAAGGGATCGATCCCGGACTCCTCTACCTCATCATCTTCGAAGGGGTCGACCTCGATGAGGACGACGAACTGATTACCGATTACCAGAGCTACATCGAAACGATCACGGATGACGCCCTGACGATACCGGAAAAAAGGCAGGCTCTCCTCGACCACAACCAGACGGTCCTCGATCAGGTCGAAGCTCTCGTCCTTGATGCCGAAGAAGAGCTCACGATACAGCTCGTCTTTTGGGGCGACTACGACGCGCTCGAAGTCTCACAGGACGGCATCGATACCGCATACGACATCGCGCTACTGATCGAGACCATTCAGGCTCGGGGTGATTTCGATTGATCCGGAACCCTTGGAAACGAAGAGTCCTCCTATCCGCCCTATCGTTTCTTCTCTTTCTAGCGGCATCCTTAGTCGTCGTCTACGCCTGGTTCTTCAAACAGGAAGAGAAGGGCATCGTCATCGCAACCGGCGACTTCGTCGTTGAGATGTTCGTTGCTTTTGACGGAGAGATCGTCGGACTCGGTAGCGAATTCTACGACAGTGAAAAGAGCGCCGTCATCATAAACGGCTTCGACGAGGAAAGCGACAACTATATCGGTGATCTTTCGATCGACCTCAGGGTTACGCCGGCGATCCCGGCACGGATGCGTATAAAGGTCCAGGACGAATGGCAGGTGACGCGCTACTACTCCGATCCGAACATCCCCGATGCCTTCACCGAGACCATCTACTATGAACCCAACGGCCCGGACACCGAGGGCTATCTACCCTTTTCGGCCCTCGAATACGACCCTTCGTTTACCGGTTTCTCGGATATCGACGGATACCTATACTACGATGGCTTCCTACCGAAGGATACGGAAACGACCATCCCTTTAGTCGATGGTGGGCTCCGCTATCCGGTGCGCTCTAATCCGGTCTTCTTCGAGGAAGCCTTCGTCCACCTCGACCTGTTCGCCGACATCGTTCAGGCCAACAGGTTCCCGGAACTCTGGGAAGTAGACCCCGATTTCTTCGAACAGAACGACTGAAAGAGAGGTGAAAACCATGAACAAGGCGATCATAAAAAAAGTAACGCTGCTTTCCTTCACGCTCATCGCGTTGTTTCTGGCGATCCTCTCTTCGAATCGGACGAGCGTTCTCGGCTACGATTTCAGCGAATCCAATTCCTGGGACGGCTCCGATCTCAACGCGACCCCACTACAGGGTATCGACTACGAGAGCGACTACGTCCCCTTTTCTACGATCGCTGCGGATGCGAGTGCCGTCGAAACGGACAAAACCTACGTCATCGAGACGGCGACCGATCTCTATCAGCTCTCCGAGCGCTCGCGCGGTGAGGACCAGCTCGTCTACAACGACCTCGACTACGTTCTCGGCCAGGATATCGACTACTACGAAGCGGTTCTCGAAGACGCCGGTGCCCGCTTCATTCCCATCGGCTATGAGAATCCCTTTACCGGAACCTTCGATGGCCAGGGCTATGAGATCGCGAACCTATTCTTAAAACCGATCTCTTCCGAATTCGAGTACGAGACCGAGTACCCATCCCTGCGCTACTATTCGATGTTCTCGGTCATCGGGGATGGCGGCGTCGTCAAAAACCTCGGCCTGATCAACCCCATCATGATCCAACCGATCGAGTTCGGGTTCATGCAGTACGCCTCGGCCCTCGTCGGTGAGAATAACGGTCTCGTCGAAAACGTTTATCTGATCGATGACCGCGAGGAAGCTTCCGGCTTAAGCGCGGAAGGATACTTTCACATTTCCGGCCTCGTTTCCGTTAACAAGGGCGTCTTTAAGGATTCCTTCGTCTCCGCACAGCACGTCCGTTCGGTCGCGGTATTCATCAACCTTTCCGCCGATCCCATCCTCTATGAGAACGACGGAGGAACGGTCGAACGGATCTATTTCGACCAGCAGGTCTATGCTGACCCCGTAACCGGAGCGACGCTCGGTACCGGTCTGGATACCAGTGAATTCCAGGATGATGCCAACTTCTCGGCGGACTGGTTTTTCAACGACTCCTACCTCGCCCTCGCCGCATCGCCGGAAGAGGAAGTACAGGCCCTACTCGATGATACCTACCCGACCCTGCAAGGACTCGGCATAGACGGTGATCGCTTTACGATCGGCAACGCCGTCGAGCTCAACTACATCAACGACCTGATCCCCTATTCGGGTTTCTACCGTTCGGCTGAATACGCCATCGTCAAGGACATCGACATGAACCGGATCTCTTCCTTCGGCTACCGCTCGGCGAGCGAAGCCTTCCGCGGTATGCTGACAAGCGAACTCGCGAGTTCCGATACGAGGCTCTATTCCCGCGACAGTGACCACGGAGGCGCTCCGGAATACCACTCGATCATCGATCTGCGCATCAAAAAGGGCACCGAATCCGGCAACTTCGTCAGCTACGGGCTTTTCAATTCGCTCTTTGGAACCGTCGAAAACCTCAATATCATAGGTGCTCGGATCGAGCCCGACGACCTCGACCGCTATGCCGATAAGGACCGCATTCTCATCGGTACGATCTCGGGCCTGATGAACCTCTCGACGATCGAAAACGTCCACGTCATGGCCGATATCGACATAGGTCCGATGCAGGAGGCTCCCGGCGAATTTCTCGTAGCCGGACTGATCGCCGATGGGGGCGGAGACATAAAAGAGAGCACGATGACCGGAACGATCCTTCAGAACACGCACCCCGTTGACCCACGGAGCGACGGAAGCGCGAGCGCCGGTCTCGTCGCCCGTGCCCGGGAGCTCTCGATCGAGGAATCTTTGAACGCTGCCACGATCACCGGGATCGGATTCGAGCAAGACCACGACAACCATACGTATGTCGGTGGCCTTGTCGGTTACGGACGGATCGTTAGGTTGCAGCGCATCGTCAACGAGGGTGACCTCGTCTCACACGCCGACGACGGGTATCTCGACAGAATCGATCTAGGCGGTATCATCGGCCACCAGCAATCGCTCAGAGAGGATGTCCGTCACGTCTATAATTCGGGTTCACTCGAACTCAAGGTCACGCAAACACTAGCAGCGACCATCGCCGGATACGGAAGCATCTCCGGACAGACGAGCGGTGAGGATGATAACTTCGAATTCTATAGCATTACCAATAACGGCAGTCTTTCGACGACCAACCCGAACGCGGAGAACTTCACGACTGCCGAGCTCGCGGATATCGACATCGATGTCGCTGGGGTCCTCGTCCAGAACGATCTCGATGGCGAGTTCCAGGGACTATTCAATGACGCCGACATGGAGCTAGACCTCAGTTTCATCCGCAGTTCCGCCGCCGTTCTAAACGTCCTCGATACGAGCTACTCGACCGTCCTACAGGCCTATAATACGGGTGATTTCACCTACGCATCGAGCCTACCGCTGACCGAGACGGAACTGAAGCTCTCCAACAATATCCTCGGCTCTAACCTCGACATCGAGCACGTGCGAAACGAAGGCGACCTCGACGTTACGATCGACCATCCGACGACGGGTACAGGCGACCTCTACGTCCTCGGTCTATTCGAGGAGGTCAGCCAGGACCGTAGCGCTCTAAATGGCTTTAATGGCGGTGATATCACGGTTACCAAGGACGCCGGTATAACGGTTTCATACGACGTCTATCTTTCCGGTGTCGCCTACCGTAACGCGAATACGAACTACTTCACAGAGAACAACATCCAGAGCCAGTCGATCGAATTTTCGGCCATCGAAGGACCGATGGACCACGTCCTAAACGACGGGGATCTTTTGGTCGAAGGCGACTTTTCCGGTTCGACGCGCATCACAGGGATCGTTACGATGAACGAATCGATCCTGACCAACGCCATCAATCTAGGCGATATCAAAAACCATAACGACGTACAGACCGCGAACGATGAGGTCGATTCCGCCGGCATTTCCTACCTGATGATCGGCGAGTACGCCCAGATCCGTGATGCCGCGAACTACGGTAGGATCGAAGCGGCCTCGGCGACCGCGCTCGGCTACGCCCACGCCGCTGGCATCGCCGTTCGTAACGAGCGCGAAGAGGATGGTTCGACCACGCCGCCGACGAACGACGCGCACTTCGCCAAGATCGTCTTTACGATGAACTATGGCGATATCTATGCCTGGAACGGCACGGATGAGACCTCCTATACGATCAGTGATGAGACCCGGTCCAAGGCGGCCGGGATCCTCACCATGGGCGTCCTGAGCATCATCAACAACATCAACTACGGCAACATCTATAGCCGCTATCTTTCCGGCGGCATCATCGGTTTCGTCTATCTCAATCGCTTCCGCTCGATCGAAACAAATGAGGTCTATATCTCGAATGACATCAACTACGGCAAGCCGAGAGCGATTACCGCCTATAACGGATCGACCAACGAGTTCACGGTTGACCCTAGCGACGTACCGACGCGGACGGACTATAATGCCTTCGGTGCGATGATCGGCAAGATCCATAACGGCGAAGATGAGTGGCAGTTCGCCAACTGGATCGGCGAAGTCGAATACCCGATCGATGACGTCTATTTCGGGTATCTCCTCAATTTCGACGAAAAGGCCAACATGATCGACAACGCTCCCTACGCGAGCGTCCAAGGATTTAGTGGTCTTTTCGGTACGGGTAACGAGCAGATCCTCGAGATGCTCGCATATATGGGAACGGCGAACCCTGCCGATGATTCGGCTCCGCCCTTTACCGAATTTCAGCGTACTCCGATCTTTGTCACCTGGACATATGGCAAAGTCATCGATTACTATAGCGTCGATGAGACGGAAGATGGATTCTTCTATACCGAGTTTCCCTTCAGGGAGGCCCGGCCGAGCATCGTCGGAACCGATCAGTACATCAAGGACTATTTCCAGTACATCGAGGAGGAAAAGGCCAACCCCGAGATCATTACGAGACTCGAAGCCGATGGGGTCCATGATTACCCGGGTATCTATGCCCTTTCGAGTAGTAAACAGATCGGAAACGGTATCTTTATTCCCGATCACTTCGATATCGAACGCCTACATCCCTATGACATGGAGTCGAGCGAACCCGATACGAGTTGGATCGGTGACGATACGGTCGTCGGTTCGATCAGCTATAAGCTCTACACGGAAATGCGCCAGATCAGGGCCGGCTTCGCGACCTCGGTCTATGACCTAGAAATCCAACAGGTCGACGATAACGGCGATCCGATCCCAGGGGGACTGACCCTGAGCGATCCGACGATCGACGAGACGCGCGGCCTGATCACGTATAACCTACCGAGTAACGCCGAGATCCTCGCAGGTTCGACCTCCGAGCTCGTGACCGCCTACAGTTTCGTTGAGGCGGGAGAAGGAACCGGGACAAAAGTTCCGGATATTCCCGACGCTGGCCCACAGACCTACAAATGGGTCGGCGACTATAAAAAGATCGGCAACGATTTCGTTGAGACCGGTCCCTATCATCCGGATGGAAACTATGACGTGACGTTCAGTACCGAACGATCGGGGGTTTTCATTGGAGAGCGTTACCGCGAGCGCGTTCCTATGGATAGTGACTCGGTCATCCCCTTCGTTCACAGGGACTATGTTCTAGGCTTTTTCGTGTCCGGATACCGATATCTCAGTAGAAACGCAGTTCAACCGGGCTATGGAGCGTATCGATTGATCGAAAACAATGAGTTCGAATACGTCGGACCGAATCCGGAACCGGTAACCTACATCCGCACCGATGTTACCGAGGAAGTAACGGTCTATGATCCCGTTGATGTCCATTTTGAGGCCAACCTCGACCCGGATACCTATACGATCGCCGAGAGTGCATCATTTGAGTACCAAGGATCGAGCGATCAGGATCCCGCGAGCATTCCTCGAAGCTATGGGATCTATGATTCCCTCTATGAAGAGGACGGCACCTTTATCGATAGTCTCGAACAGAACTACGGAAGGATCCGCGTTTTTTCCGAGGCCTACGTACCCGGCGATCAGAATACCTTCCGGGACTATGACATCCGGATCATCCGCACCGACGACGCCGAGATTACGGACATCGAATCGCTCGAAGTCGACGGTAATGACGCCCTTCCCGATCCCTACGACGTATTTGATACCACGGCGACGGAAGACATCTTCTATACCTATGACGGCACCAATGGCGCGCTCGAAGTGACCTATGAGACGGATGATTTTGCTGATGGCTATGCGATGCTACCGTATGTTAAGGTCTATGACGATCAGGATGATCCGGTCGATCCGGAACTCTACGAACTGTTAGGGGGTGTCGTTTCGACCGATCAGGGCTTTAATAACCAGTTCGGCACCTGGGGGACGGGACGATTCGAGCTCGAGTTGAGGGTGACGGACCTTTTGCCGAGCGGGGACTATTCGCTTCGGATCGAGCTCGTTACCGGACAGACGCATCGCCTGAATTTCACGAAGATCGCGAGTTCGAACAAGGACGTCCTATCCTTCACTTTCGCTGGCGACCTGGTCGAACCGGACGGTTCGAGCCATACTCAGACGATACCCTACGGTATCTTCTATCAATCCGGTCGCGAGGAAACGGATATCGTCGACTTCACCAACCTTTCGGCGCTGACGGATATCGACTATACCGACCTTTCCGGTACGAACGTACCGAGCTACCTGACGAGCATCGAGATATCGCCTTTCGCTTCCCTGGATTCGATCGCGCTATCGATCACATCCTCAGGCGGTCTATATACCTATCAGATCGACTACCTGATCCGAGCGGAAGACGATACGACGAAGACCTTCACGCACACCCTTAGCGAAGAGCCACTCGAAGCCGATATCAATTTCCTTTATCGCGATGGCGGCACGCTCGATCTCCCGTTGTCGGAAGTCATCGTCGGCTATGAGGATGCCCCGACGCTCCGCGTCGAGTATGACTTTTCCAATACCTATTTCCCGGATGACTCCGTCCTATCGACGACGTCTAGCTTCAGCCCCTTAAATGCCGGTGAAACCGCTGCTGAAGGCACGGACTACTTTATACTCATGCTTTCCGAACTCGGCTTCGAAGTCGATTTCACCCCCGATATCGCCATGGGCGAATACATCTTCATGACGAGCTATCAGTCCGCGGTATCGCTCTGGGGTGAGAACCTCTCGTGGTCCTTCGACCTCGATGATCTCGTCGTGCAGAAGGTCGAGAATGACAACAGCAAGCTCAAGGATATCTTTTTCGTCAGCGACACCGTCTTTGCCGGTTTCGATACGATCATCGACGACGCCTTCATGGACGTGAACGACTACGTCGACTACCTCGAGAATCCGGAAACGCGCCGGATCATCACCCTGCCTTCGGAAGGCATCGTCTACGACCAGTACGATGACGCCGACGCCTACCATATCGTCGGCCAGGTCCAGAGAACGACGCTTACCGCCTATCAACCGACCTTTACGCTGCCTTTCGGTGCCGAGATCTATCGGGTGACCGATCCGAATAACGTCGGTCCGGAGTTCCAGAGCGAAACGCTTACCGCCGATTTTTCACCCAACGAAGACGAAACGCTCAACTACGTACAATACCGCGTCTATGCCCAGGACTACGACGAGAACCCCGATCACTACACCGATTTCTTCATCGCCGTCCAGGACGTCACGAACAACGTCCGGTTCCTGATCAACGTCGAAAACGAGACGGATGAGACGTTCGACGAGGTTTACTTAGGCCTGCAGAACTGCATCCAGGACGTCGGTTACACCGGCTCGTGCTCCTACGAGGAACTCGAAAAGGCCATGAGCATGTTCTCCTACTATGACGAAGGCGAGGATCAGTATAACAACAGTCAGTTCGAGACCGTGACCTACGGGACCTATCGGGTCCTGATGGACCTACCGACGGGATTCGGGTTCGAGCTCGAGCTACAGGACGATCCCATCCCTGACGATACCTTCTATATCGAGGATACGATCATCCCGCGGCGCTACCGACTGGATATCACGATCACGGAAACGTCCGCTACCGATGACTGGGGTAAGCGCGAGATCATCGGGTACCTACCGAATACCGTCTACTATTCCTTCGAGGAACTCGACCCAGACGACTTCATAAAGACCGGAAACTGGTTCAGTGAAAGCGAGGGATTCACCTCGACATTCGGGAATCTTTTCATACCCCACGAGGCAACCGAATACACGATCGAAACGACGGCACGACTCGGCACCGGTCTTTCTTCCGGTGGGCTGAGCGGCGGTTACGGCATCCACTTCGATAGTGCCCTCAACGGCACTTCGGATAGTGGCTTCATCTTTCAGTTCGACCGTGGGTTCGGTGGCGTAAACATTCGGGAGCGCATCGATGGCAACGAACAACCCGCCTCAGTCATCGTGCAAAACGACGACAACCCCCTCATTCCGAGCAGTAAGTCCGACCCATGGTGGACGAGCACGCACGACATTCGGTTCGAGGTCTCGGTGCTCAGTGGCGCCTTGAGGTCGGTCGACATCCTGATCGACGATGAGCTCATCGTCGAGGAGTTCCAGTATACGAGCTATGTCGGAGAAAACGATATCAACCACGCTGGCTTCCGGATCTGGCAGTCCGAGGCGACCTTCATCGACATGCGGATCACCGGAAATCAGGTCTATAGCTTTGAATAGAAAAAATTCGCTTAGCAGAGCGAATTTTCTTTATACATGCAATTCTTAGCAAGAACACCAAGCCATCCTTAGGCTTTTTTTGATGATTCCTCAGGTCTTCGCAACGATCTACCATGAAGAGATCTTCTCCTTGGCCTTCTAATGGGCGGTTAAATGGCGGTACAGTGACCGAGTCAGAGCGAGGATGACATAGGTCATAACGGCGAGAACGACGATCGTCGCCCCGGCAGCTAGGTTGTAGGTATAGCTTAGAAAAAGGCCGATGAGCGTATAGACCATAGACATCAGCACGGCGGCGATCATGCGCGTCTTCATGCGCCTGGTAAAAAGGGATGCTGTCGCGGTCGGCGCCGTGAACAAGGCGATGACCAGGATGATCCCGACGACCTTGATGGTCGCGACGACGGCGATCGCGATCAGGGCGAAGAGGACGTATTCGAACGCTTTAGAACGGATGCCGATCAGCGTCGAGAACTCATCGTCGAACAGGTAGGCGATCCAGTAGTGGTAGTAGATCACGACCGCGAATAGCAGGATGGCGGTCGCGACCACCATCATGATGAGATCGGCGGATGAAACGGTCAGTATATTGCCGAAGAGATAGCTCTCGACATTCGGTGGATAGCCGGGCGTAAGCGCGATCATCAGGACGCCGAGCGCCATGCCGAGCGACCAGAAGAGACCGACGGTGACATCCGTTTTCGCTTTCCCCTTGTCCTTGATGTAACGGATCCCGAGCGCGGATAGAAGCGATATCGCGAATGCTCCGAGAAGCGGGTCGATCCCGAGGAAAAAGGCGGTCCCGACGCCACCATAGGACGTGTGGGCGATGCCGCCCGTCATCATGACGAGCTTCTTTTCGACGATCATCGTGCCGATGACGCCGGCGATCACGCTGATCAGTATGCTCGCGTAGAAGGCGTACTGCAGGAAACGGTAGTCAAAGAGCGCTTCGATCATCGGGAATCACCCTCTTCATGTTCCTTGAGCACGCGGTGCGGTACTTTGCCGTGGGCGAGAAGATCGATCGGGCAGCGATACAGCTTCTCGAGCGTCTTTTGATCGAGTTCCGGGTCGCCGTGATAGATCAGCGTCCGATCGAGACAGGCGAGAGACGAGATATAGGATGAGACGGCGAGCGAATCGTGGGTCACGAGGATGATCGTCAGTTCATCCTTGAGGTCCTTGAGGAGCGCATAGATTTCTTCGCGTGAGCGCTGGTCGACGTGCGCTGTCGGCTCATCGAGCAAGAGGATGCGCGGATCGGTCGCGAGGGCACGGGCGATCAGCACCTTCTGGAATTGACCGCCCGATAGCTCGGAAAGGAGGTTATCCTTCAAGTCGCTCAAGTTGAGCATCTCGAGGATGCGCATGGTCCGAGCTCGCACATCGCGGGGAAATCGAAAGAAGGCGTGGTGATGGCTCGGCAGAAAGGAAAGACGGACCGTTTCAAACACGGTGATCGGAAAGTGCTTGTCGATCTCGATGCCCTGGGGGACGTAGCCGATGATCTTTTCGGTGTGGTCGATCGGTTTTCCGAATAGCCTGATCCGGCCCTGACGGGTACTCTTAAGCCCGAGGATCGTCTTGATGAGCGTCGTTTTTCCGCCGCCATTCGGTCCGATGATGCCTAAAAAGGCACCTTCTGCAAGCGTCATGTTGACGTCCTCAAGGACGAGCTTATCGTCATAGTAGACGTCGAGATCCTTGATTTCGATCGCTGGAACTGAACCTTTAGTCACGATCCGCATACAACTCCGATCTAGAGGGTTTCGACCATTAGGTCGATCATTTCCTGGAGATTCTCGACATAGTTCGCGGCGAGCGGCTCGAGCATCATCGCCTCGCCGTCGATCTCTTCGGCGAAACTGATCGCCTGGGCGTCCGAGAACTCGCCCTGATAGAAGACGACTCTGATGTCGCGGTCACGCGCGAAGTCGACCATATCGGCGAGGTGCTCCGGCGTCGCCTCCTTGCCGTCCTGTTCGATCGCGTGCATCTCAAGACCGTAGTCATCGGCTAGGTAGCCGAAAGCGGGATGATAGACGATGAACTCTTTAACGGATAGATCGGCAACGGCATCCTCGATATAGTCATCGAGGTCCGTTAGCTCGCTGATGTAGTCAGCGGCGTTCGACCGGTATTCGGATTCGTAGTCGGGATCGATCGCGATCAGCTCGTCGCGGATGATCTCGACCATCCGGATGACGCGCTGAACCGAAAGCCAGATGTGCGGATCCCGACTACCCGCAGCGAATTCGCGGTCCGGATGCGTTTCGGCCACGATCTCGTGGAGCATGACGACATCGGTGCGATCCGTATCGATGCTCGGTAGGATGTTCGGTGCTTCGGTCGGAACGCCGATCGCGAAGTAGAGATCCGCCTCATCGAGTTCGACCATTTCCCGAGGGGACGGTTCATAGGATGCCGGGCTCATTCCGGGCGGAACGAGGACGGTCGTCCTGACGCGGTCCTTTCCGACGGCTTCTACGAAGGTACTCTGCGGGACGATCGACACGCCGATCTGGACGCGGTCATCGTCTGCCTCGTCGGTCTCGGCACAGGCCGCAAGCGTAAGGACGAATAGAAACAGGGAAAAGAAGATGATGAACTTTTTCATGGATAGAACTCCTTATTGCGAATGATTTGCATGTAGCACGTCCATTATACAACCGGACGAAATCGATGTCAAGCGGAATGGAACCGGAAACGATCCATCTTCCATTCCGATCGAACTTAGGGTATAATGGGATTATCCATTCCGATCGATAAGGAGGTTTTCCATGAAAAAAGCGCGATACGGTTACGGTTGGCTGCTCAAATTCATTCTCGCTGCCATCCTGTTAGGTATGGGGATCTACATGGTTTTAGCCGATGAGGTCGTCTACATGATCACCGGGATCACGATCCTCATCTTTTCGGTTCTACGCGTCTATCCCTTGATGAAGTCGCTCACGAAAGAGGTCCTTCGGACGATCAACCTGATCGAGATCATCTTCGATCTTTTGATCGGCGTCCTGATCATCTACGTCGCGGCGACGCGCGATCTGGCGGATGAGACGATCTGGCGTTCGGTCTATCGTTTTTCACTCGGATTCGTTTTCTATGCGCGTGCCCTCGTTTTCTTCAATTCGGTCGTCTTTCTCGGCGAAAAGACCGAGGTTGCCAAGTTCTGGGCCCACATCGGTTTCATTACGCTCGCGACCATCATCCTTTCGACGTCCGATTTCGACTACGAGATGGTCGGGATGTTCTTTCTGATCGTTTCGCTTCTCGGAGCGATCTACCTCGGTTTCGACGGCTATGGCGGCTATCGGACCTATCGTTCCTATCAGTTCGAACTCAACAAGGGTCAAACAAAGACGAAAGAAAAGGGCATCGAGATGCCCGATGAGATCGAGGAGGACGAACGCGACCGGCCCTACGTGAACTAGAGCCCTCTTAAAAGAGACGCCGAGCGATCGAGTGGATGAAGATCGTCGCGACCATGAGGTCGGCGGCGCCGCCGAAGCTCAGGTTCATCTCGATCGCCTTTTCGGTAAAGGCCTCGACCTGTGACCGCTCACGGGTATCGAGGTTTTTCATCTGTTCCTTGATCCCGTAGTAGTTCTCTAGCGTCTTCGCTCGCTTGAGCAAAACGGTGTCATCAGCCGTGATGATCAGTTCCTTGAGGAGCTCGCGCAAGTCCTGCGTCGTGAGCACGCGCACGTTGCGGATACGCTCATAGGCCTTTCTGACGGAGGGAAGGCCGCGCTTAGCTTCGCCGCGGATCCCTTCGATCCCGTACTGATGATAGGCCCAAATGCCGAAGGATCCGTCCTTCGCCTTGAAGTCATCCATGATTTCGAAGGCGATGGTCTCGATGTTGGTAAAGATCATGGAAAGCGGTTCGTTCCTCCTGAGGACGCGGCCGAGACTGATCGTGATCAGACCGATTAAAAAGATGATCCCCTTGTAGCAGTTGATGCCGCTTGTAACGGAAAACATCGCCTGTTCGGCCCGAAGACCGATCGGGCGCGCTTTCTCAAGGAGATTGTTAAGCGAACTCGCACGATAACCGAGTTCGAAGAGCTCGTTAAAGAAGGGGAGGATCGCATCCTTGGCTTTGATCATCAGGTCGTAGTCCATGTCCTCGTGCGAACCCGAAGAGGTCTTGGTAACGAGGCCGAATTTTTCGTCAAGGTCGAGTTCCGTGACGATCGCCTCGTTGATCGCTGTGAGCGTCACTTCGCGAAGGTGGTTCTCAACGGCGCTCTTGACGACCTTGAGGAGGTCCTTTAGTTCGTGCCGCTGATTACGGATGCAGTCACGCGCATCGCGGTCACATAGGTAGCACTTTCGAAGGGGATATCCGAGGTCGACGCGCGAGAGCGATGCCTTGGGCTCATCGAAGACATCGAGGTCGATGAAGTGTCCCAAAGGGTGGGTCTCTTCGAGTTCGACGAGCGCCTTTTTTAGCGTGATGGCATCGATGCCGAGGGCGACCATCAGGACATAGGGTCCGTCATCGCAGTCGATGAACTCGTGATTCGACGATTCGAACATGGAACGGACGCGATTAAAAAAGAGCCGTACGAGTAGATAGGCCTCACTGATCCTCTTGTTCGGTCCAGGGATGTTGGCCTTGATCGAGATGATGACGCGCGAACGGTCGAGGCCGAATGCCTTCTGTATCGCCTCTAGGCGTGCTTCCCGAGCTCGGAGTATACTATCTATCATCGAAAGAGCTCAATCCCTTCCTCGCTGATCAGGTAGTCATAGGTCGCCTTGGGGACGATTCTTTTGATCTCATCGAAGCGCTTTTTCCGGGCGAGTCTCCGGACGCGCGAGGCGCTTACGACCGAACCGTCGATCGTCAAGCGGTCGATCACTCTCAGTGATGCCCCGAGCGTTTCCTTCATGGTCTCGTTATAGAGGGCGGTGCTAGGATCAAGTGGTTCGACACCGACGTAGCGATAGTCGATCCGAAAGATCGGCATGAAGTGCTTTTTAAAGATCGTCAGGTCGAGTTCCATATGGATCCGTGACTGATCGGTGATCCGTTTTAAGAAATAGGTCGGGAAGGTCAGATTGGAAATGATGTACTCGGTCGAAGGTAGAACGGTAACGTTTCCGATTTCTGAAGTCACGCTTTTCAATAGGCGGTAGCGCGCTTCAAAGGGAAAGACCGAGCGATCTTCCTCAACGAGGAAGATGATGACGTCGTCGTTTTCTTTCGCTGCGCGCTCGATCAGGTAGAGGTGCCCGAGCGTAACGGGGTTACAGTTCATGACGATCGCAGCGCGTGATTCTTTCTTCGCTTCGATTTCCTTAGCCATCCGCGTGAGTCTTTCCTCGATCGTGTCGATCCGGTTTTCGAGCAGCGCGATAGCAGCCGTTTCGGCGACCACGCTAAAACTGTAGTCGGTAAAGAAGCGGACGCCGTCCGGCTCGGTAAAAAGGAAGTACTTATCGATGCCGCGCTTATGGAGCTCGTGCATGAGGTCAAGGATGACGGTCGCGGTCAGATTCTCACCGCGGTAGTCGCTACGAACGGCGATCATCTTTAGGACGTTGTCCTGGAGCGAACCGGTCGCGATCAGCTCTTCCTGGTCGAGGATGCCGACGGTATAGTCGACGCCTTCCTCGAAGCGGAGGCCTTCAGCCTGAAGCAGGTCCTTGACGAGCCGGTATTCCCGCTCGGTTTCGATTCTAATCGTTCGGTAGATCATCATGACCATCCTTTACGCGATAGAGGTGATCGATCGTCGACCCGTCGCGATAGCGGACCCGGCCGATGGAGGCTTCGCGTGCGGTCCGATCCTCCGGTATGCCGGTCAGATCATGGGCGAAAGCCATCAAGGATCCGATCGGTGCGACCGTCAGCCTCGAGCCAGCGAGACGCTCGATCAGATCCGTTCGAGCCGGATTGATGGCGATCCCCCGTTCGGTTACGATACAGTCGACCGTATGACCGGGCGTCGTGATCGTCGTAACCCGCTTTTTAACGAGAGGTATGCGCGCCTTGAAGAGCGGAGCCGTTACGATCGTGAGCTTAGCTCCGGCCGCAGTATCGGCGTGACCACCGCTACCGCCGATCAGAAAGCCGAAGGAATCGGTCGTAACGTTGACGTTAAAGTCGAGGTCAACCTCGGTAGCTCCGAGACAGACGACATCGAGCCTGTCGACGATCGCATCCTCACGGTGGGGATTGGCGTAGTCGGAGGAACTCATCATGACGTGGTCCTCGTTCCGATAGTATGAGGATACGGCTTCGAGATCGAAGCACTGCACGTCGTAGAGTCGTCGGAAGAGACCCTTTTCGAACATGCGGACGAGGTGACCGGTAATACCGCCGGAGGCGAAATTGCCCTTGATGCCTCGCTCTTCCATGATCGCTTCCAAGGCTTTGGCAACGGCGATGCTCGTCCGACCAGCTCCGGTCTGAAACGATAGGCCGTTTTTGATGAGTCCGAGCTCATCGATCAGTTGCGCCGTATCGCGGGCGATCTTCGTTTGGATCGGATCGCGCGTCGGTCGCGTCGTACCGGAGACGATTTTATTTGCATCGCCGATCCGCTCGACTAAAACGACGTGATCGACACGACTGCCGTCGATATCGACCGGCTCAACGCGGTCGACGAGATGGTCGGTGATCACGACCCTGTGTTTCGCATGAAAGAGGTCAGGAATCGCATAACCGAGCGTTCCACAAGCACTCGGCCCATAGGCTCCCGTACCGTTCCCCTTGGCGTCTGCGGTCGGAACGGCGATGAAAGCCACATCGATCGGTAGGTCGCCCTCCTCGATGGCGCGAGCGCGACCACCGTGCGTATCCATGATCAACTCTCCTTTGAGCTTGCCGAGCGAAAGCGCCCGGGCGACGGGTCCGTTGACGTAGTTGGTAACGATGTTTCTGATGTTACCCGCTTCGATGAGTTCGACGAGCGGTTCGTGAACCGGAAAAAGCGAGGAAGGCGCGAGGGTCATATCCCGCAAACCGCGGCGCTTGATCTCGGCTAAAACCATGTTGATGACGAGATCGCCTTCTCTTAAGTGGTGGTGAAAGGAGAGCGTCATGCCGTCCTTGATCGGGATCGTGTCAAAGATCTCCCGGATCGAGTCGATGGTTTTGTTCATTCGATCATCCCCCATCTCCTGGCGCTCGCGAGCGTCCTCTTCGCCCGTTCGATGATCGGTCTATCGATCATTTTACCGTCGATGCTAAAGGAGCCCTTAGCGAGCTGCTCGTGCTTAGCGAGAACCTTCTGGGCGAATTCGATCTCGATTCTTGACGGTGAATGGATGCGGTTGATGACGTGTACCTGGTCGGGATGGATCGCCGCTTTGGCGTTCATACCGAGTGACTTAGCCGATCTCGTATCATCGATAAGACCCTGTTCGTCCCGCGTATCGGTAAAGGGCGTATCGATGGCATCGATACCAAAGGCCCGGGCGCTGATGACGAGCCGACTGCGCGCATAGAGGATCTCATAACCGGCTTTCGTGCGCTCGGCCATCAGGTCGGTAGCAAGGTCCTCGGCGCCAAGGAAAAGCCCGCTTACGCGTTCGTGAGAAGCGATCTCGTGCGCCTCGATCAGTCCTAGCGCCGATTCGATGATCGGAATGACGGACACCTTCCTGCTCAAGGAGTGCTCTTCTTCGAAGCGCTCGAGGCGCTCGCTAAAGGCGTAGAAGGATGCAGCCGTTGCTTTCGGCAACATGATCGTATCGATCCGTCCGGTTCGAAGTAGCCCAAGATCCGCGCTATGAAAGGGCGTTTTCTCGTCGTTGATCCGAACGATGATCTCGCTCTGTGTATCCTTTATGGATTTCAGGTATTCTCTTAGAAGCGTGCGGGCCGCGTCCTTATCGCGCACAAAAACGGCGTCCTCGAGATCGAATACGATGCTATCGGCATTGAATACGTCCGAACTCTGTAGCATTCCTGGATTGTTAGCCGGAATAAAGAGAAGGCTCCTACGCATCGCGCTCACCGAGCCTTTCGAGCGCCGTAT
>JBKHFR010000020.1:0-17612 GCA_046540115.1 Acholeplasmataceae bacterium
AGGCACGCCTAGGCGTGTCTTTTCTTTCGCCTAAAAAAGGGTTCTGAGCCGTAAACGGCTCAGGACCCTTTAGTTCATCAACGATCCTCATCCTCTGCTTCTTGTTCCACCGGTAACAGTCTGATCGTCACCTCGAGCACGCGCTTCTCATTCGCCTGTGTCACGGTGACTTCGAGGTTTTCGAAGCGGAAGGCGTCACCCGGTTCGGGGATGCGATCGAGTTCATCCATAACCCAGCCGTTGACCGTCGCGAAGTCGAAATCCTTTTCGAGACCGATCAGCTCAAAGAAGTCGTCGAGATTGGTATCCCCTCGGACACGGTACGTGTCCTCCGTGATCTTGATGATGTGCTCGACGACCCGGTCGTGTTCATCCCAAATATCACCGACGAGTTCCTCGAGGATGTCTTCCATCGTGACGACGCCGAGCGTACCGCCGAATTCGTCCTTGACGATGGCGATATGGGATTTGTTCTGTCTGAGTAGAGCGAGCAGGTTCGATATGCGCATGTACTCCGTCACGTAGACCGCGGGCTGGATGATCCGATCGAGGGGTTCTTTTTCATAGATGACCTGATGGTAGAAATCCTTATAGTTGATGATACCGACGATGTGATCCATGTCCTCTTCATAGATCGGAAGTCGTGAATAGCCCGTCCGGCGAAAGGCCTGGATTATCTTTTCGTTATCATCGTCGCGATCGACCGCGATCACGTGGACACGCGGGGTGAAGATGTCCTCGATCTTGAGGTCATCGAAGTCGATGACGCTCTTGATCAGTTGTCGCTCATTGGCGTTGATCTGTCCTTCTTCTTCCGCCTCGTCGACATAGGTCAAAAGTTCGTCCTCGGTGATCGTCGCTTCCTTTTTCAGGACGATCAGGCGACGCATATACCTCTGGATAGCGGCGAATATGACGTATAGCGGCATCAAGATCCATATTAAGACGGTGAGTATCGGCGTGACCGCGAGGCTATAGGATTCGGCGCTCTCCTTGGCGATCGCTTTCGGCGTGATCTCCCCGAAGATCAGGACGAGCGTCGTCATGACCGCCGTCGAAAGGGTGACACCGGGGTTTCCGAAGTGCTTGACGAATAGAACGGTCGATATCGAGGCTGCGGCGATGTTGACGATGTTATTTCCGATCAGGATGGTGATCAGGACGCGCTCGAATCGTTCTGCTAGTGCGAGCGTGCGCTTCGCTCTTTTATCGCCGTTTTGTACGAGATTCTTTAGCTTGATGCGGTTGACCGATGAAAAGGCCGTCTCCGTCGACGAGAAAAAACCCGATAGAGCGATCAAGGCGATCAAGACGAGTGTCAGTGTTAGATCCTGTCTATCCATTCATGTATTCTCCGTGTCGATCAGTCATCGGTTTTTTCGCCCTCGAGCTTGGTGATGCGTACGTTCGCGATGATCTGATCCTCGTATTTTAAAACTTCGAAACGGTGGTCATTATAGGTGAAGGCAACGCCTTCACCGTTATCGGGGATACGGCCGAGGAACCCGAGGATGAATCCGCTTAGGGTATCGTAGTCGTCGACGGGAAGACCGATTCCCAAGCGGTCTTCGAGGTCATCGATGTTCATTAGACCGTCGACTTCGTAGTGCCGATCGTCGATCCTGACGAATTCCTCTTCGACTTCATCGTACTCGTCGAAAATATTACCGACGATCTCCTCGAGCAGGTCTTCGATGGTGATCAATCCGGCCGTTCCACCGTATTCGTCGATCACGATCGCGATGTGGTTCTTTTCGCGTTGCATCTCTTTGAACAGTTCACGGATGTTCTTCGATTCCGGAATGAAATACGGTTTTCTTAGGATGGAACGCAGATCGATGTGCTCGGCGGACTGGTCGAGATACTTGAGAAGGTCCTTGACGTGGAGCGTACCGACGATCTGGTCGATGCTTTCCTCGAAAACGGGGAAGCGCGTGAAGCGTTCCCGATTGACGAAATCGATGATCTCCTTTTTTGTCGACCGGACATCGAGCGACGATATCTCGGTGCGATGCGTCATGATATCCGCTGCTTCGGTGTCATCGAAATCGAAGATATTATGGATCATTTCCCGTTCATCCTCATCGATGACGCCGGTCTTTCCGCTCGCTTCGACGATCATGCGGATATCCTCTTCGGTCATGTTGTAGGTCTCATCGGATGGTCCGAGGACAAAGATCCGTCCGATCGCCCCGGCAAGCCACGTTATGAGAAAGACGAGCGGGCGCAACAGGTAGGTCGAAAACGCCATGATTCCGACGAGTCCGTATCCGAATGCCCGACTGTGCTTGCGTGCGAGTCGTCTGGCGATGATCTGACCGAGCGATACGTGGGCAACTAGAAGCAACAAAACGGTGAGCAGGACGACGAGTAGATCAGTGGCGATTCCCCTTCCCTCTAGTAAGCCTTCGAGTAGTGCGTGGGTGACGATTCCGCTACCGATGAGCGAGGCGGTGATCACGATGCGAGCCGTCGTTGAATAGGGCGTAGGGTTTTCCTTATAGGCCTCGACGCGCTTGGCTTTCTTTTTGCCTAGGCGAGCATCATCCTCAACCTGCTGGTTGCTCATCGCGATCATGGCGATCTCCGACATCGTGAAAGCCATCTGTATCACGACGAATAGTGGGATTAGAAAGATCACGATCTTTCCTCCTTATCGAAAGAAAAAACGACGCTAAAAAACGCGCCGTCGGCTCGGTTCGTTCTATACGAGTATAACGGATCTTCGATCCTTTTACTATTGCTTTCTTCCATTACGGTTTCGGTCATCCTTCTACTGCTGATGATGGCTATAGAATACACTTTTTTCTCGTTTTTGTCAAGCAAGTGAAGCATAACTCGGACGGATATAAACGTTCCATCTTGTACGCTCGCGATTCATGTGTTAAAATGTGTCTAGTCGAATATGAGATCGATCCTACTCTTGCACACCGGCTTTTCTATCACAGGTGCGGAAAGGTTTAGAACCATGCAGATCCTGCTCCATGTCCTCTTTCTGATCGTCGGATTCGCGCTGCTGATAAAAGGCGCGGATCTATTCGTTGTCTCGTCGAGTTCGATCGCACGAAAGTTCAACGTTTCACCTCTGATCATCGGGTTGACCCTCGTTGCCTTCGGTACGTCCCTACCGGAACTAGCCGTCAGCTTCGCTGCGTCCATATCCGCTCGCCAACAGGGGATAACCGCCGATATCGCGATGGGAAACATCATCGGTTCGAATATATCCAATCTCACGCTGATCCTAGGCTTTACCGCCGTCGTCATGCCGGTCGCCGTCCGTAGGACGATGATCCGAAAGGAATTTCCGTTTCTGATCACTACGACCGTTCTGATCCTCATCTTCTCCCTGTTCTTTCAGGCGAATTACGAGATCGTCCGGCTCGAGGCCCTAGTCCTTCTGGCCTTTTTCGGTTATTACCTATACCGGACGTTCCGTTCCCGGGTCGTTCCTGACGAGATCGATGACAGGGTCCTGAACGTCAGGAAGGCGATCGCGCTCCTTTTTATCGGTATCATCGGCGTTTCGGCCGGCGGCTATCTGGTAACGACCGGAGCGGAGTACATCTCGATCCAGTGGATCGTTTCGACCTTCGGTGTCAGCATCACCAAGGCGACCACGCTCGTGGGCTTAAGCGTTGTTGCGCTCGGTACGTCTCTTCCCGAGCTCGTAACATCCGTCATGGCCGCCCGCAAGGGAGAAAACGAGATCGCGCTCGGCAATGTCGTCGGTTCGAATGTTTTCAACACGCTGCTCGTCATCGGTCTTTCCGGTACCGTCGTTCCCCTTAGCCTCGGCGGTGAAGTCATCTTTGACATGCTCATCGCTATCGTTATCACGCTAATCGTAGCCGTTTTCGCCTTCACGAAACTGATGATTTCCCGCAAGGAAGGCGTCATCCTTCTCGTACTCTATGTCCTATACATCGCGTTCATCACGATCCGTGGTCTCGGTGCTTTTTGATCGCACGGTTTGAATGATGAACCTACGTATGACATGTTCTAAGCGGGATGAGTGCAGGATATAGTCATAGTGGTCGTGATCCTTTAGAATCAAGAGCTCGCTCTTAGGGATATGCCGGGCGATCGACTGCGTATGCGCCCGGTGCACTAAGTCGTTTTCACCGGCAAGGACGAGCGTCGGGATGCCTATGCGCTTAAGGTCCTCTTTTTTTATGTCGGGCTCCCTTAGCATCAGCAGGTCCGAGGACCGCCGATAGGCGTCATAGTCACGCTGGATCGCCTGTCGACAGCTCTTTTTTAATCCTTTCGGGTTGAGATTGGCTCCGGCAACGATCAGACCCGATAGCAGTCGGGGGCGCTCGATCGCGACCATGAGACCGATGATCCCGCCGTCACTAAAGCCGAGAAGAAAGGCGTTCTTTAAAGCGAGCGCATCCAAAAGACCGATCACATCCCGAGCACAGTTCGCGTACGTATAGTCGCCCGTGCTCGTGCTCGAGCCGTGATTCCGGCTGTCGATCGGATAGAGCGTATAGGTGGCTTTCAGAGCATCTGCCAGCTCCAAAAAGACCCGGTGGTCCTCGCCATTCCCGTGCAGAAGAACGAGCGGTGGGCCGCTGCCGATTCTAAGATAGTGAATGTCTGCCTCCTTAGTCCGATGAATCATAACGTGTTCCCATCGAAAAGGGCCTGAGCGGCCCTTTTTTTTCGTCAATGTGCATAAGCCATGTTCTGTACCCGCTAAGCGGGTGTGGCCATTGATCTCTACTCGCGTAGCACGCTTTGACTTCGTTTCGTCTCGGCGTGTGCCCCTACCATATTTTGGGTTTCTAGCTTGAGGGGTTTACCGCGTTTCACCCATCCGTTTCCGGATAGCTCGTCTCTGTGGCACGTTTCGTGCTCTCACCTTAGTTGCCCTTAGGTGATCGCACAGCCGTTACGACTACTCGTACCCTAGGTTATGGTTTCCCTAGGCACAAACACTACATCCATCACAGGATGTGCTAGCATGGACTTTCCTAACCCGCACGAAGCGGGCTCGGCCACCTTCCATTGACAACTCTATTATAACACATATCCCAGTGATATGGAATATAAGAAAAAGGGCGCACGTAGCCGTGCGCCATACCGTTTATACTTCGCTATCCTCTTCGGTGTCGCCTTCTACGCTACCTTCAGCAAGATCTTCTTCGAGTTCTTCTTCGACTTCTTCTTCCATGCTCGATTCCTTGATGAGGACGATCATGTCTTCGGGATCATTCTTGACGGTGATGTTCTCATTGAGCTTGAGATCCTTGACGTGGATCGCGTCGCCGATATCCATATCGGAAATGTCGATCTCGATGTTCTGCATGCCGTTACCTACCGTAAATTCGGCTTCGATCGAGCTCAGGCCTTCCTGTGGATAGGCCTGCGTCTGATAGAACTTTTCTTTACCGAGGATTACGATCGGGATCTGTGCCGTGATCGTTTCCGTAGCCGAGATGCAGTGCAGGTCGAAGTGAACGATTTCCTGTGGCTTGAGGATGTCGGACTGGATCTTCTTGATGTAGACGTTATGGACCTCACCGTCGAGTTCGACCTGGAAGGTCATGTTCTTTCCGTAAGTCCTTAGGGCATCCTTGATATCCTTATCGTCAGTCTGTACGGAAACCGAATCGATCGACTTTCCGTACATGACACCGGGAACGAGCTTCTGGGCGCGGACGCGGTTGAGCTTTTCGGTTCGTAGGGACAGTTTCATGATAGACTCCTTTCATTCATGCTGTGTTTTGCACGTATCATTGTATCACTCTTTCGTCTGTTTGTCCATGCTTTTTAACGCTTAAGCGAATCGACTGCTAGTCCCTTGACAGGGCATCCTTTCGCGACAGGTCGATCCGACCCTTTTCGTCGATCCCGATACACTTGACGATGATCTGGTCACCGACCGAAACGACGTCGGTTACCTTTTCAACCCGTTTGCGGGCTAGCCTCGAGATGTGTACGAGACCTTCGGTTCCCGGCCAGAGCTGTACGAAGCATCCGAAGCGCTCGACGCGCGTCACGATACCCTCATAGATCTCACCGACGAGCGGTTCACGGACGAGATCAAGAATGCGCTGTGCAGCGCTCTCGATCCACTTCGTTTCCATGTGTAGGAGGAAGATGCGGCCATCCTGCTCGATATCGATCTTAACCTGGTTGTTATCCTCGATGATCTGGGAGATGATCTTTCCTCCGGAACCGATGACATCGCGGATCTTTTCCGGTTTGATCTGTAGCATTTTGACCTTAGGAGCGTATTTCGATAGCTCCGGACGCACTTCGGGGATGACGCGCTTCATGTGGGCGAGTATTTCGAGCCGCGCACCGCGAGCCTGAGCGAGCGCTTCCTTCAGGATGTCCTTGGTGATCCCCTTGATCTTGATGTCCATCTGGAGCGCCGTAATACCCTTTTCGGTACCTGCCACCTTGAAATCCATGTCGCCTTCGTGGTCCTCCATGCCCTGGATATCGGTTAGGATCGCGTAGTCCTCCCCATCCATGATCAGGCCCATTGCGATACCGGCAACGGGTGCCTTGATCGGTACGCCTGCGGCCATCAGTGCCATGGAACCCGCACAGATCGTAGCCTGTGAAGACGATCCGTTCGATTCGAGGATCTCCGATACGATGCGTATCGTATAGGGAAACTCCTCCTCACTCGGAAGGACGTTGATCAGGGCTCTCTCGCCGAGCGCACCGTGACCGATCTCACGACGACCGGGATGCATGTAGCGTCCGGTTTCACCGACGCTATAGGGCGGAAAGTTATAGTGCAACATGAATCGCTTGGTATCCTCGAGACCGAGTCCATCGATGATCTGGTTCTCACCGAGCGCACCGAGCGTTACGACGCCGAGGGCCTGAGTCTGCCCACGCGTGAAAAGCGCGGATCCATGGGCTCGCGGGAGAACGTCGATGCGGGAGTCAAGAGGACGCAGTTCGTCGACCTTTCTTCCGTCGGGACGGATCTTATCCTTAGTGATCAGGCGTCGCGTTTCTTCGGTTACGATGTCATCGAGGGTATTCCTGATCTGTTTCATGTAGTTCTTATGGGCGTCCTCATCGAAAACGCGAACGCCGTCGATGTTCTTGAAAAAGCTCCTGGACTTAAAGTGTTCGAGCACTTCATCCTTGATCTCGGAGATCGCTTTTCCGCGCTCGAGCTTTTCCGGTAGAGAAACCGCCTCGATCAGTCGTGACTTAGCATAGGCTTCGACTTCTTTTCGGACGTCATCTTCGACCTGAAAGACCTCGTATTCCATCGTTTCCTGGCCGAGCTCCCGATAGATCTTTTCCTGGAAAGAGACGAGCTTCTTGATCTCTTCATGGGCGAACAGCATCGCATCGAGGATGACGTCCTCGGAAGCTTCTTTCGCACCGGCTTCGACCATGTTGATCGCGTGCTTCGTTCCCGTAACGATGATGTCGATCTCGCTCATCTCGATTTCTTCCGGCGTCGGATTGATGACGAGTTCATCATGAACGCGCCCGATCTGGACACCGGCAATCGGTCCTTCAAAGGGTAGCCTGGAAAGCCCGAGAACGATCGATGAACCGAGCATGGCAGCCATTTCGGCACTGCAAGCGGGGTCACTGCTTAGCACCGTATTGATGATCTGTACGTCGTTTTTGAATCCTTTGGGAAAAAGCGGGCGTATCGGTCGGTCGATGAGTCGCGATGTGAGCGTTTCGTGTTCGGATGGCCGACCCTCCCGTCTAAGAAATCCTCCCGGGATTTTTCCTGCAGCGTATAGTTTCTCCTGATAGATCACCATCAGGGGGAAGAAGTTCTGGGTCGAGGGTTCTTCTCTCGCTGCCACGACGCTCAGCACTGTAGAGTCTCCGTAAGTAATCAAAGCAGCGCCAGCAGCTTGCCTGGCGACTTCGCCGATTTCAACACGTAGTACTCTACCGCCTAGTGTCGTCTCGAAAATCCTTTTTTCCATATAAATCTCCTTCGTTTTGTATTATCCGTATGCTTCTATTTAGCCTTATTCATATTACCATAAATCAAGAAAAATGTATAGAATAACGTGTGATATCCCATAAATCGCCCGATTCGACAAAAAAAATCAGGGTGATGACCCCGATTTTTCGTTGATCACTTTTCGCCTAACGACGTAATCCGAGCTTCTGGATGAGCGCCTGATACCGGTCGGCATCACGCGTACGCAAGTAGTTAAGCAGGCGTCGTCTTTGTCCGATCATGCGGTAAAGGCCTCGTCTAGAATGGTAATCGTGCTTATGCTCGGCCAGATGCCTGTTGAGATCATTGATCGAATAGGTCAGTACCGCGACCTGGACTTCGGGAGACCCCGTGTCACCCTCGCGTATCGCATACTCCTTGATGATCTCGGCTTTCTTTTCATTGCTTATCGCCATGTTTTCGTTCCTCCTTCGCGTAACTAAAGATTCGGTCGGCACTCCGTAATCCTTGTTGGCGTCCTTTATATTGTACCACGTTTTTTCAACAATGCAAGCACTAGATCTTGATGAACTGATCGACGGTAATGATGAATACGGTCGCACCTCCGACCTCGACTTCGATCGGCATAGCGGAAAACGAGCCAAACTCGTTGACGATCGTATTCGGTACGAGCTTCGATCGCTTCTTGCTGTGGGCTTCGATCACTTCTAGAGCGGGAGCGACTTTCTCGTCATTGACACCGATCAGAAACGTCACGTTACCGGACCGTAAAAAGCCACCTGTCGTCGAAAGACGGGTCGAAAAGAACTTCTCTTTGACCAGAGCTTTCTGAACCCGATTCGCATCATCATTGGAAACGATCGCGATGATGAGCTTCATATCATATCACCTCTCGATCATATTTTATCATAAATACGGCGAATTGCTAGTTTTCGGATGGAGGATTCGTCTTCCTTCAGCTGCGCGATCAGCGCTTTCTTGTTTGCGAACTTCTTCTCGGGCCGTAGGTAGTGCATGAAGCGGACGATCAGGTTTTCACCGTAGATATCGCGATCGAAGTCGAGTATGTAGATCTCGAGTCGTTTCTCAGCGGTGTAGTTTAGCGTCGGATTGTTTCCGATGTTCGCCATCGCGTGATGCCACTGATCAGCGATTTTTACTCGGACGTAGTAGACGCCGTTTTTTGGCATGAAATAGCGATCGAAGTCGATGTTCGCCGTCGGAAAACCGAGCTTCTTGCCGACGCTGTTTCCGGGAACGACGCAACCGTGGATCTCATAGTGCCGGCCGAGCAGCTTACGAGCACCGCCAAGATCGGCTAGGCTCAAAAGGTCCTTGATGTATGTCGTCGATACGCGCGTCCTGTTATAGACGATGTCATCGACGATAACGACGTCGAAATAGGCCTCGAGATCACGGATCGTTCCCTGACCCCGGTATCCGAAACGCGCATCTCTGCCGATAACGACACGGACGACAGAGAGCCGTTTCAAAAAGGCGATAAAACCCTCAATGTCAATTTCGGAAAATGTCTTTGTAAAAAGAATTACCAGCATATAGTCTAAATCCGAATTCTGCAGGTATTCGATCTTGTCCTTCGGCTTCATCAGCGTATAGAAGTCGGTTCTTCTTAGAACGGCCTGCGGATGCGGATTGAAGGTAAGCAGGGCATGCTCCGTATCCGGATAGGAAACGACGCGATCGATCAACCTCTGGTGGCCGCGGTGCATGCCGTCGAAGTTTCCTAGCGTCAGCGTGATCGGTTCTTTAATTGTAATCGCATCGTGTGCATCACGAATGATCTTCATCCTGTTCTGCCATACTCGTTTTATGGCTCAGCCTAGAGTATGTCTCCTTTCCGATGTTGTCTTCAACGCCCCTTAGTGCCCGCGATCGAGCCGAGCATCAGGGAGTTCTTTATATCCGCCTAAAGGATCAGAATCGGCTTATAATCCGATCCATCCGGTTCATAGTAGGCGATCATCTCGCCGTTTCGGTCGAAAACGACGAAGGGGTCGGTCGTATCCGTCTGGCGGTGATCGAGACGAATGCCATTTTTCACGAGACGGACCAGATAATCCGACAAAACGACACGGGGATGGTCACGGAAGAACGTCGGAAAGCCGATCAGGTCCTTAGCCTCGACGTTTTCGATCGTTTTCGCTTCTTCGAGCCGATATGTCCCGATCGACTCCCGCCGCAGCTCATCGAGAGCGGCGAACTCGTCGATGCGAGCGGCGATATCGAGAGCCAGACTGCGAATATAGGTTCCCTTCGATACGCGCGCTCTGAAGGTATAGCTTTGGTCCTTATATCCGAGCAGCTCGATGTCCTTGATCGAAACCAGCCGCTTCTTTCGCTCGACATTCACGCCTTCCCGGGCGAGCTCATAGAGCCGCTTACCCCGGTGTTTGATGGCCGAATACATCGGTGGCATCTGTTCATAGCTGCCGCGAAAGGACTCGATGCTGCTCTTGACGTCATCCGGTTTGGCCCGAACCGGCTTTTCATCGAGCAGCCTGCCGGTCGTATCGAGCGTATCGTAGTGGCGACCTAGTACCATTGTGGCGACGTAGGTCTTATCGTGATTAAAAAAGAGATGGCTCAGCTTGGTAGCCTTACCGATGGCTAGAACCATGAGGCCGGTCGCGAACGGGTCGAGCGTTCCGGTATGTCCGACGCGCTTTAAACCGAATCTCTTTTTTATGCGATAGCAGACATCGTGTGACGTGATTCCGCGCGGTTTGTCGATCAAAAGAAACCCGTGCATATCCTTCACCCCTATCATTATACGAAAAAACAATAAAAAAAGCACGCGCGTGCTTTAATTATTACGACGGATCACTTGAATTGGGTTATCCAAGAGGCGATTCGCTCTTTCGGTTGATAGCCGGCTTGGCGGTCGACTTCTTCACCGTCGCGGTAGAGAACAACGGTCGGTACGCTGCGGATACCGGCATCGATCGCCTGTTCGCGGTACTGATCGATATCGATGCGATAGAAATCCGTGTCGCTCATGTCATTACTGAGATCGTCTAATACGGGCTTGAGCATCTGGCACGGGCCGAACCAAACCGCATAGTACTGAATGACGACGAGTCCTTGCTTACCGATCACCTGTTCAAAAGGCTGTCCTTGATATTCTGTCATTAAAAAAACCTCGTTTCTTTCATATTCTAGACTACTTCCATTATAAGTGCTGGCCATTCGAAATTCAAGTGTTAAGCACTATTTCAGCGTAATAATCGTGACGCCGTTCAGGCCTTCGCCTTCGCCGCCGAAACGGTGGCTTTTAACGAAATCGGACTTTTTGATATAGTCGTGGACCGCATTCCGGACGGCACCGCTACCGAAGCCATGGATGACGCGAAATGTATGCGTACCGGCCAGCAGGGCACGATCGATGGCCTCATCGAGGGCTGGTTTAACCTCATCGTAGCGATATCCCCTGAGATCGATCTCGAAGGGAGCGGACCTTCTCGGTGTCGCACCAGCGCTTTTTACGCGTTGTTTCGGTTCGCTTTCCGTAGACTCGCTCCGCTCCTTTTTTAGTTCGCTCGCCGAAAAGACCAGGTCGAACTTCCCGAACAGGACGCGATAGCGGTCGTTCTTGCTTTCGATGATCTTACCGTACTGCTGATAGGGAATGATGAAAACGTCGTCACCGACCGAGAGGCGATCCTTGACAACCGCTTCTTCTGAGCGCTGGTCGGCGGTACGGATCCGGTGCTTAAGATCGGCGAACTCCGGTTTTGTTAGGTGCTGTTTCTTTTGCAGGTCACTGAGAAGCTGTTCGGCATCCCGAATGATTTTTCGCCACTTCTCCTCTTCCTTCTTCCTGACCGTACGGATTACCTGATCGCGTTCTTTATTCAGAACGTGCATTTCCTGCTCGTAGGCAGCTTTAGCGAGTCGGGTTTTTTCGAGTTCTTCCCTGTAGGCCTTCTTTTGCTGTTCGACGTGGGCCATCTCGTCGCTCAGTTTTTCCATGGCACGGGCGAGATCCGTCTGCCTACCGCTGTGGATCCGTTTCGCCTCATCGACGATTTCTTCGTCTAGACCGAGTCGTCGAGCGATCAGGAAGGCATGCGACGATCCGGTTGCGCCCATCTGCAGGTAGTAGAGCGGTTCGAGGGTCTTTTTATCGAAAGCGACCGAGGCAACAGCCATGTGCTCCTGTTCGTAGGCATAGCTCTTGAGTTCGGAATAGTGCGTCGTTACCATCATCCGAATGTTCTTCTTGCGAAAGGCATCGAGGATCGCGATCGCGAGCGAAAAGCCTTCATTCGGATCCGTACCGCTGCCGATCTCATCGAGCAGGACGAGGGAACGGTCGGTTACGTGCTCGAGCATGTAGACGATCTTCGTCAAGTGCGAGGAAAAGGTCGAAAGCGACTGTGCGATCGACTGTTCATCGCCGATATCGGCGAAGACGTGTTCGAAAACGGACAGTTCGCTCGCTTCATCCAGGGGCACGAGCAGTCCGGATTGGGCCATGAGCACCATGAGTCCGACCGTTTTCAGTGCGACCGTTTTACCGCCCGTATTCGGACCGGTAATCAGCAACGTCCGCTTGTATTCATCGATCTCGACGTCGATCGGTACGACCTCGTCAGGGTCGATGAGCGGATGGCGGGCCTTGATCAGCGAGATGCGCTGTTTTTCATTGAGTCGCGGCTTGTGGGCGGAAATCTTTTCCGCATAGCGCGTCTTAGCGGAAATAAAGTCGAAGGTTAGAAACAGATCGAGGTTTTCGATGAGGCTCTGGTTCGCCTCCTGGATCAGCCTAGTCATCTCCTTCATGATCGCTTTGATCGCGTTTTCTTCGTCGATCTTTAGGCTCTCGATTCGAGCCGTAATGCTCCGCGTCTGTTCCGGTTCGATATAGGCCGTCTGTTTGGTGGCCGATAGGTCATGGATAACGCCCTTGATCCTGTTCTTATAAGCCTCTTTGACCGGGAGACAGAAGCGATCGTTTCGCATAACGATGACGCTCTCGTTCAGATAGGGGCCAAGATCGCTCAGCAGTTTCTGCAGCTTGTTCTGCAAGCTCTTTTCTTGGCGGCGCATCTCCTTACGTATCCCGAAAAGCTCAGGACTCGCGTCGTCATAGATCAGACCGTCGTCATCCATCTTCTTCCGAAGATACTCTAGGATCGCCCCGTGATCGTGCAGCCGTTCGAAATAGGGACTGAGCGATCGGAGCGGTATTTCGAGGCGTTTGGCCTCACGGAAATAGTTCAGGACATCCTGCTCCATACTTAAGAAAAGCCGGATCAGCAGCAGTTCATTCACATTAAAATCGCGCTCGACTTCGGCGTATTGCAGCAACCTATAAATGTCGAAATCATCGATCAGAGGAATGTGCCCGAGGCGGATGTGCATGCTCTCGAGATCGACGCATTCCTGCAAGGACCGTTCGATATCGGTTAGATCCGTCGCTGGAACGAGTTCGATTATCTCTCTTTTGATGCGTTCGGTCTTGGCATAACGGCTGACCATGGCGAGAATTCGATCGAATTCAAGCGTTTTTGTCATAAAACTCATCGGTTGCACGTCCTTTATCGGCAAAAATATGTTATAATAGTCCTGTAAGCAGGTGACAATATGAGACACTATACGATCGCTGTCGAGGAACGAGAACTACATATCCTGAACCACGTTTACAGGAACCATCTCGTCGAAGATAATAACCCTTATCTTCTTTTTCATGCCGTCCACAACGACATCGACATCCTCGGTTATAGGACCGGCAAGATCTACCTGCAAGGCGAAGAGATCACCCACGAGCTCGTGCAGATCAAGAAGCACCTCAAGCGCGAGGACTACGAAGCGATCGGTTCCGATGAGGTCGGAACCGGCGATGTGTTCGGGCCGATCGTCGTCTGTGCGGCGCACGCGACCACCAAGGATATCGCCTTCCTTGAAAGCCTTAACGTCCGTGATTCGAAGAACATCAAGGACCGGGAAATCATCCATCTAGCTCCGAAAATCGCTCGGAGAGTCGTCCATTCGCTACTCATTCTACCGCCTAAAAAGTACAATGCACTCGTTGCCAAGGGCTATAATCTCAACCGCATCAAGGCACTCTTGCACAATCAGGCGATCATCAAGACGACCGCCAAGCTCGACCACGAGGTACCGGTAATCATCGATCAGTTCTGTACGCCTCAGCTCTACTTCAACTACGTCAAGGACGAGACGCTCATCCATCGAAATGTCGATTTCCACGTCCGTGCCGAACGGGTCCACATCAGCGTCGCCGCCGCTTCGATCATCGCCCGCTACGCGTTTTTGGTCAAGATCAGGGAATACGAGCGCAAGCTCGACATCAAGATCGTCAAGGGTGCCAGCAAGGAGGTCGACACCCTGATAAAAAACGTCTACGACCGCTACGGTACGGCTAAGCTCAGTCTGATCGCTAAGATGAACTTCAAGAATATAACCAAACAGAACCTCACCTGATCCGATTAAGAAACGATTTGAATGATTCGGGCACATCGACGGTAAACGTCATGTGCTCTTTTTTGATCGGATGGAAAAACGAGAGTTCATAGGCGTGCAGGAACTGTCCCGTATCGCCCTTACGGTCACGCGGACCGTATAAAGGGTCTCCGACGAGCGGATGACCGATGTAGGCCATGTGCACGCGGATCTGGTGAGTCCGACCGGTCTCGAGTCGACAGTGGATCAGCGTGTAATCCCGGAATCTCTCAACGACCTCAAAGTGCGTTACGGCCGGTTTCCCGCCCTCGAGAACGGCCATTTTTAGGCGGTTTTTCGGATGCCTTCGGATCGGTGCATCGATCGTGCCGGTCGCTTCCTTGAAATGCCCGTAACAAAGGGCGACGTACTTACGGGTAATCCGGTGTTCGGCTAGGTCCTGACTGAGTAGAACGTGCGCCCGATCGTGTTTAGCTACGACCAAGAGTCCGCTCGTATCCTTGTCGATCCGGTGCACGATACCCGGTCGAATGACGCCGTTGATCGATGAGAGACTGTCCGTCCGGTCGAGCAGACCGTGGACGAGCGTCGGTCCTCGGTGGCTCTCGGCCGGATGTACGACGAGTCCTTCCGGCTTGTTAATGACGAGCAGGTCGTCGTCCTCATAGACGATATCGAGGTCGAGGTCGAGCGCTTCTAGTTCGAGTTCCTTCGGTTCGAGTTCTTCGATCTCGATCGTGTCGTTCTTCTTGAGGGCATAGCCCGTCTTGACCGGTTTACCACCGATCGTCACGAGGCCCGTGCGGATGAGCATCTGGATGTGGCTGCGGCTCTTCTTTGGCATGACGCGCTCGTGAAGGAAACGGTCGAGACGATCGTTTTCGCATTCGAGCGGAACGCTAACCGTCCGTTTCATGCGCGCTTTCCTTTCGTGCGCTTCGGCTCGAGAAAAAAGAGATCGACCATGAACAGAACGATCGCGGCGCTCAGAAACAGATCGGCGAAGTTGTTATAGAAATTGCTTAGATTGACGAGGCTCAGGATCGGTGATAAAAAGGGAAAGTAAAAGTGATCGATGACATATCCGTAAAGGGCCCGATCGAGCGCATTACCAAGAGTACCACCGATAAAAAGCGCGATCGAGATACTATAGACCTTCTTATCCTTGAAAGAAACGTCTAGAAACAGGTACCCGAACATCCCGAGCGCGACTACCGTCACGGCCGCTAAAAAGAGCTGTTGCCCTGGCAACATGCCGAAGGATATTCCGTCGTTCTCATAGTAGTGGAACTCGAGCATGCGAGGGATGAGCGTGACCGGATCACCGTCTTTGATGAACGTAACGGCGATTCGTTTCGTCACCTGGTCGACCAGGATCGAAAGGATTATGATGAGATAGCCAATAAGCATCGTTTATCTCCTATTCAAAAGAGTGTGAAAATAACGATCATACCGATGATCGCTAGTACGAGAGCGATGCACGTGCTCTCCGTCCACTGCAGGATCTTCGTATTGATCGATTCGACCGACTTCTCATAGTTTCTTAGCAGTCGGTAGTAAAGGGCGTAATAGATCGGGCTCCAGGCGATAGCGAGCAGGACGAGGACGACCGAAAGAATCAGGTGTAGGTCGCTATATATGTAGAGGTTGATCGTGATGAGCACCGGGATCAAGAGGATGAGAAAGGATAGACTAAAGGCACCGACGACGGACTTGATGACGGACTTGAAACTGACGACCGCGTTGATCCGACGATTAAGGGTCAGATAACGCCTTAAAAAGGTGCGGACCGTATTAAGTGCTCGTTTCATAGCGCTCTCCGATCACTTCTTTGATGTCATCCCTGTGCGCGATGAATACCGTTTCGAACGGTAGGTCCTCGAAATCATAATCATCGAACTCCTCTCGGTGTGCCTCTGGCAGGAAAAAGATGTCGACGTCGGCGTCCATCGCGGTATAGATCTTCTGTTTCAAGCCGCCGATCCGACCGATCGTACCGTCCGCTTCGATCGTACCGGTGCCGGCTAGAACATTTTCGGAAATGTTTATATTTAGTAAACTTACGTATATGGAAATCGTCTGCATGAGGCCCCCGCTCGGACCGCCGTAGACCGAATCTTCACCCGGAAGGTCATAGCTCGGAACAGCCCGTTCGATTCGATAGTTCGGATAGAAAAGAAAGGGTAGGTCGCCTTCCTCATGGGCGTAGGAAACCTCGAACGGTTCTTCATCCTGGCGTTCGACGGTAAACGTCACGTCGGCTAGGTCGATCAGTTCAAGGAACTCATCGTGCTCGTAGTCGGCGTGGTCGACTCCGTCGATGGCGATGATCGTGTCACCGATCTCAAGCTCGCCTAACCGTGACGGCGCATAGTAGACCGAAAGTCCGGCGTAGCGGTACTCCATCTCGATCCGATCGGATGACTCCGCTGCTAAGAGATAGGCATTGATCAGCGCGCTGGTATAGGAGACGCGCTTCGTGAGTTGTCCCTGTTCGTACTGTTCGCGCCACGAGAGCTCCTTCTCAAAGGCATTCATGGGTCGGACGCTCATCCGGTCATCCGCTGACAATAGCCAGGACTGAAACGGCGTCAGCGGGTTATAGGAGAGCACGTATACGGTATGGATGCCTTCGCTCTGCTCGTATCCCTCGATCCTGATCGCTTCGTCGACGGATGTCAGACCACCGGGTCCGGTGCCGGAAAGTCCGGTCGGTAGGATCAGGATCATCAGGAGATAGACGTAGGGGAAACTGAGCACGATCAGGATCTTTCGGTGCTTTTCAAGAAACGCTCGCATAGCTCAGCCTCCCTGTGCGGATCATACGATGGGATACTTCCGCGGCTTCGAGCATCCGCAGGGCAGCCTCGTGGATCGTTGATTTCGTCTCCTTGTTCGTCTCATAGATGATCGTGCGGATACCGCTCTGAATGATCAGTTTGACGCACTCGTGACAGGGAAAAAGCGTGACGTAGATCGTCGCTCCCTTGAGCGTCATCGTCGCATTGAGGATCGCGTTCGCTTCGGCATGGACGACGTAGGGGTATTTCGTTTCGGCGGTCTTGCCTTCGCATGACCACGGGAAAAGGTCATCCGAACAGCCCATCGGAAAGCCGTTGTAGCCGATCCCGATGATGCGCTTATCGCTATTGACGATGCAGGCTCCGACCTGTGTCACCGGATCCTTACTGCGCATGGCCGATAGTTTGGCTACGCCCATGAAGTATTCGTCCCATGACAGGTAATCGCTACG
>JBKHFR010000021.1:0-17330 GCA_046540115.1 Acholeplasmataceae bacterium
TGAACGAAGCGAACTCGAGCGTGCGACCGGTCGTATGTAGTGCGCTCAGATCGTCCTGCATGCTTTAAACCTCCTGATCGTCCTTTTTCATTGTAAAAGTCTAAGGATGATTGCCTGGTGGTCCTGCGATCTGCTACGGACCTTATTAGTGCTGATGGTCTCAGTATAGTTTATTTGAATAGTAAATTCAACTGCTCAATGGTCGGAAGGGTTGCTCGCTTCAAGGGGATCCCGGTCAAACTCCCGCAAAAACAGGATGAAAGGGTATAGCGAGCGGGATCGCTGAGCATACGATAAAAGCCCCATCGAGCCGATAACGCCGATGGTTTTAAAGGTACGCCGTCCGGACTGGAACCATCCTGGTTCGGAGGGGATTCCGAGTTGAAAGATGCTAGTGGATGTGGTATATATAGGAGTGGAGGAAGAGACCATGATACTAGTGAATATAAGGATTTACGGTGAAAGCCGGACGATCGAAAGGGGCTACATCGTTTTCAACGAAACGATCGAAGCTCTCGGGCCGATGGAAGCGATGCCGGATCTTGCGGGTGAAAGATACGACCTGTCCGGTTACTCGCTGATCCCCGGTTTCATCGACCAGCACATCCACGGGCTTTACGGTTATGACGCCATGGATGGAACGAAAGAGGCGCTCGCCGCCTTTTCTAAGCACCTGCCGGAAGAGGGCACGACGTCCTTTCTCGCGACGACGATGACGGAAGAAAGCGAGCGGATCGAGCGCGCTCTAAAAAACGTCGCGGATTACCGGGCGACCGGTGGGGCCGAATGCCTCGGCGTCCATCTGGAAGGGCCGTTCATATCCCCTGTTTTCAAGGGCGCGCAGAGCGAAGCGGCGATCCGGAAACCCTCGGTTGAGGCGTTCGGCCGGTTCTATCGTGCCTCTAATGAAAGGATCAAGGAAGTGACGCTCGCCCCCGAAAGGGAGGGTGGGCTCGAACTCGTCTCGCACCTCAAAAGGCTTAGCGTCGTACCATCGATCGGGCATTCGAATGCTACGGGTGAGGAAACAAAAAAGGCCCTGGCGAATGGGGCTCGTTGCTTTACGCACGCCTATAATGCCATGAAGGGACTGCACCACCGCGATCCCGGTGTCGTGGGAACGATGCTGCTAGCGGATGCTGCCTACGCCGAGATCATCGTCGATCGGGTCCATACGGGAGACGACGCGATCCGCCTGCTCATCCGAAACAAGACCGACCGGCGCGTCATTCTCATTACCGATGCCATGCGCGCCAAGGGCCTAGCGGACGGAACCTATGAGCTAGGCGGACAGAAAGTCATCGTCAAGGGACGGGAAGCACGGCTATCCGACGGTACGCTAGCCGGCAGCGTCCTGCGGATGATCGACGGCGTAAAAAACGTCAAAGAAATAACCGGAGCAACGATCGAATCCCTGATCCGCATGGCTTCGACCAATGCCGCGGAAAACCT
Organism: Acholeplasmataceae bacterium; assembly: GCA_046540115.1. GTDB lineage: Bacteria > Bacillota_I > Bacilli_A > Acholeplasmatales > Acholeplasmataceae > RECG01. The sequence continues at coordinate 1,453 of JBKHFR010000021.1, forward strand.
CTGGGTCGCGGACCGAAAGGGAACGATCGGAATCGGCAAGGATGCCGATCTTCTCGTCGTAGACGACGACCTTTCCATCGTCAGAACCTACTGCCGCGGCGTTTCCTGCTATCGGAAGGAGTAGCGGGTCACTCCTCGAGCATGATTCGTGGTTCGAGTTCTTCGACCCGGTCGAGCAAGTGCTCGATCGCGGTTAGGGGTGTCCGGTCCATACCGTTGAGGACGACCGTGTAGGTGACGTTTTCCAAAAATGTCTTTTCGGTGATCCGAGCGCTATTTACAAAGTGCTGATCGATGGCATCGATCAGGCGATAAGGAAAGGTTATGCGATAGACTGCAACCCGTTTTTTCCTGTAGAAACGGGCCTTTTCTAGCACTTCCGCGGTCGCTTTCCGATAGGCACGAACGAGCCCCCCGGCACCGAGCTTGATACCACCGAAATAGCGCACGACGACGCACAGTATGTTCGTGACCTCGTGGTGCTTGAGCACTTCGAGGATCGGAATGCCGGCTGTACGACTCGGTTCACCGTCGTCGGAAGCGGTCTGTTGCTCGGCGTCACGACCGAAAAGGGAGGCGTGACAGAAATGGTTAGCCCGAGCGTGCTCTTCCTTGAGTTCCGTCAGGAAAACCCCGATATCATCCTGTGACTCGAGCGGGAAAAGGTGGGCGATGAACTTGGACTTCCTGATCTCGATCCTGTGGGTCGTCTTCTCTTTGAGGTAGCGCATGGTATCACCATGCATAGTATAACACGAAGAAAAAGAATGCGCTTTTTTCTTTCGATCTGACGGTTCTAACTATCAAAAAGGGCCGAAAATTGTTATAATGGAAAAGTGGTGATAACATGGGAACGATCAGTGGCGCCAAGCGCATTCTACGCGATCTCAAGCGAGCCGGTTACGAGGGCTATATCGTCGGTGGAGCCGTTCGTGACTATCTTTTGAAGCGACCGATTACCGACGTCGACATAACGACGAATGCGCGCCCCTACCAGGTCGCTAAAATCTTTCGGACCAAACCGACCGGTCTCAAATACGGAACGGTAACCGTTCTATTACAGAAGGATACCTACGAAGTAACGACCTACCGGGTCGACGGGACATATCTCGACGGCAGGCATCCCGAAGCCATCGCCTATAGCGATTCGGTTATCGAGGATGTCAAGCGCCGCGACTTCCGTATCAACGGGTTGTTGATGGATGAGCGGGGAGAGATCTTCGACCATGTTCACGGTAAGGACGACCTTAGAAATCGCCTCATCCAGACGATCGGGGATCCGGTCGAGCGCTTTAACGAGGACGCCTTGCGCATGATGCGCGCCTTTTATTTCCAGGCGAAACTGGGGTTTCGGATCGAGGAGAAAACGCTAAGAGCCATCAGCGATCATAAGGGTCGGCTCACCGACGTCGCCATGGAAAGGATCCAGGTCGAGCTGATCAAGATGCTCAAGGGGAAGTACGCCAAGAAGGCGATCGAATCGGTCGTTTCAACCGGCGTGCACGCCGTTCTTCCCGGACTGAAAAAGGGCATGGAGTACGTCGTGACGATGGATGAAGTACCCTTCGTGGACGCCTTTTTTACGCTCTGTTTCACGCTTGAAAAGGACGTACCCGCCGCCTGGCCCTTTTCGAACAAGCACCGTCACCGCTACCGGACTGCGAGCATGCTCGCTAATTCCTATGCGAGCTTCGATCCGGTTACCCTCTATACCTACGGTCTCGATCACTGTCTTCTAGCCAATAAGGTCAGCTTCATGTTGAAACGAGCCCCCAACCTTAAGAGCAGGATCGAGCGTGATTTCGAGAACCTGCCGATCAAAAGCGAACTCGACCTAAAGGTCCGAGCACCGGAACTGATCCGCCTGCTCGACCGGAAACCGGGAGCGTGGCTCAGCGCTCTGCAGAAGGACATGGTTAAAAAAGTGCTGCGAAATGAACTCAAAAACGATAAGGACGCCCTCATCGAATACGCGATGAAAAGCGTTAACGACTAGGAGTGATGGATATGGAACTGATCCTCGATAAGACGTATGAATTCATCGGAAAGACCGAGAACATCAACAAGGGCGCCCATTTTCGTAATACGACGATCGTCACCCGGGAGGGCGAGCGCGTCAACATCAAGCTCGAACAGGAACAGCTCGAACGGCTCGAACTCGGACACGTCTACCGTTTCGAAACGAAGGCCGTCCCGCGAACGGAAGAGGACACCGTCCTGCGCTGCCTGTCGCTCGAGCCGATCGAGGCGGTCTATAAGGATAAAGAGCTCGAAGCGCTACTCGACCACTTCTACGACTACGCCCCCATGCCGATGATGGCGATCAAGAAAGAGGTCGAAGGCTACATGGCCCGGATCGAGAACCCGGTGTTAGCGGAAGTCACGAAAATGATCTATGCCAAGAACGAACGAGTATTCTATCTGCATCCGGCCGCCACGAAGTTCCACCACGCCTATGTCGGTGGACTGAGCTACCATACGCTGACGATGCTGCGGATGGTCGATCCGTTCCTTGCGATCTACCCCTTTCTGAACAGGGATCTCTTATATGCCGGAACGATCCTGCACGACATGTCGAAGATCGACGAGATCAGCGGCGTCGACGGCGAGTATACGACGGAAGGTCAGCTCATCGGCCATCTGGTCATGCAGACGATCGCGATCGACGAAGCCGCTCGGAAGCTCGGATACGAGAAGACCGAGGAAGTGCTGCTCCTCAAGCACATGATACTGTCCCACCACGGTCAGTATCACTTCGGATCCCCTAAGAAACCGCAAACCGGAGAAGCCCTCCTGTTATGGCATCTCGATACGATCGATTCGAAGATGACGGTACTCGGAGAAACGCTCGAACAGACCCTGGACGGGTCCTTCACGCAGATGGTTTCCGTACTCGACCGGATGCGCTTCTACAAGAGCAGGATCAAAAAAGAAGAAAAAAAATAAGGAGCCGAGGCTCCTTATTTCGTTTCCTGCTGGGATGATTTCTTTGCCTTACGGTAGTTCCTATCGATGTAGCGAAAGACGGTATCGCGCTGCCAGTAGAAGAGGCCAAAGAGAAGCGTGATGAAGATCATATAGAACGGAGAGTAGGACAACGTGTAGGTATAGACCTCATAGTCACCGGCTTCAGTTATGCCACGAATCAAAAAGATCAGGGCGATGATCACCGCGACGAGGGCGAAACCTAAAAGGTAATAGTTCTGTCCTTTTTCCCGTTGTTTCGTCCGATCATAGGTGAAGAACGTTAGCGGATAGCTGCCAAAGAGAAGTAGGATTAAGGGTATGGTTTCGACGTTGCGATCTCTTATGCTCTGGGAATAGGTGCTGTTGGGATCCTCAAAGACCAGGAAGGGGAGAAAGAATCCGATGAACATCAGGAGAATGAATAGATAACAGACGAGCGTATAGAAGACGTTTCTTTTCATAACTCAGCTACCTCTTTTTTCTTTCATCATAACATACCTTAAGAAAAAAGTAAAATACGGATCGAATGAGCGGCTGTACTTCGCGCCCAGGATCAGGTAGAGCGGGCTTTAAGGATCGCTTTTAGCCTGGTTCAGTGCTTTGTAGTGGAAGGAACCAGGCGCGTTCATAAAAAAAGAAGAGGCCGCGTCTGCGGCCTCTCGTGTCGGATCAGGGTTTCGTCGTAGCTTCGAGAATTTCGAACCAGTCCCCGTAGAGATCGTCGTAGTTCTCATCGAAGTAGCCGACGTCCGATAGCATGTAATCATCGAGCTGGCGCCGGTTGATATCCCGGATCCTATTGAAACGGCTCTTCGTCCGGTCCGAAGTGAATTCGGCGTCCTCAAGGAGCTTGAAGACGAGTTCGCGCTGCATGAATTCACCCTGATAGCGGTCCATGACCGGTCTTAGGAAGGATGAGACGGCGGATTGGACCGATGAGGGGAGAATAGCTCCTTCATCGCTCTGTTCGCCGACGAGGTAGAACTCGATCTGGTTGGGGGTCAGCGTTTCGGAGTCCTCGTTGTAGACGTTCACATCGTCGTTCGTGTAGCGTTCCTCGGTATCCCTTGATTCGGGGTAGATGGCGCTATCCTTTTCGCCGATATCCGTGGCGAGGATGAAGTGCCAGCCGAAGGAGGACATGACGCTATCGAGAGCGGCCTGGTCGATGCCGGAGTCGTAAAGGTCGAGATAGGGTAGAAGCGATTCATCGTCGTACATATCCTCGAGCTGGTCGAGGATCGTCATGGCACGGTCGTAGAAGGCGTTATCGAGCACGTTCTGTCCGGTAATGAAGTTCGAGGTGTTGGTGATCGCGTTCGAGATCGGTTCGTACTTGAGGTAGAAGCCGAGACGGCGGTATTTCGCCCAGGTCAGTTCATCGGTGATGTCATAGGGTATCGACGTCCTGCCGCGTTCGATCCGGCCGGAATTATTGAACTGTTCGGCGAGTGTCTCTAGGCCTTCGGATAGGCTCGTGTAGTTGCCGGCGCGCTCATAGATCTCTTCGACGAGTTCTTCGAGCCCCGTTAACACGGTATCCCTATTTCCCTCGGTGAGGTCAGCCAGATATTCGCTCGGATCATCGGGCGTGCCATCGCCGTCCTCATCGAAGTAGACGAGCAGGTGGCTGACGTTGATCGACTTGAAGTGGTCGTATTGCTCTTCGGCGAGATCGGCGAGCTTTTCATAGATGGTATAGTCCTCGCTATGGAAGTGCGCTTCGAAGTCCTCGAGGTACTGGTTCCTGAGCTCCGGATAGATGTAGAGCTGGTTGACGGCTTCACTGTTCGTGTTGACGCCAAAGGCTAAAAGCAGGAATTCTTCGCGTCCCATGCTCGCCGGGAAACCGGAAGAAGCGAACTGGTCGGCGGAGAACTGGCGGATGATGTCCTTGAACTGTTCCTCGTAGTCCTCGCGGTCCTCTTCGCTTATGGAGTAGTCCGAGTGGTTCAGGAGGTACTCGTTCGAGGCGAGATCGAGGGAAAGGTTAATGCCGAAGGAGCGCTCGAGGCGGTTGAAGAAGTCACGCGTCGTGATCTCGGTGTCATTGACCTTAGCGACGACGTCGCCGCCACGGTTATCGGTGGTACCTTCGTAGTCATAGGACTGTTCATAGAAAGCACGGACGACGCGGTCATAGATGTCGAGGTCGATCTCCTCGTAGAGTTCCTCGATCTTGCTGGAAACGTAGTCGCTAGTGAGCTTGGATTCGAGTATTTCCTGGCGGATTTCTTGCTGGATTTCTTCGGCTTCTTCCGTGTCGTCGAATACCTCTTCGTCCTCGTTTTCTTCGTCTTCGACGAGGATCTCTCCCTCTATTTCGCTATCGTCACCGAGCTTATAGACGAGATAACGAGAGTTTCCGAAGGACTGAACGCGCGACGAATAGGGTCGTTCGAGGTCGGGATCTTCGATCGCCTCCTCGGAGATGAGCGTGTTATAGATATGGCTCCGCAGGCTCGAGTTGATGTCGTCGAGGTCCTCATAGGTGTAGTGCGTCGCCGAATCCTCGCTTCCTTCATAGACGATGTCGCCATCCTCAGTGATCTCGACCGGCGTCGTTTCGTTCAGGATGTTGTATATCTCTACGAAGGCTTCCTTTACTTCGTCGTTTACGAGGGATTCATCGCTTAGGCCGTCATTACGATCGGTGTCGATGGTGTACTTCTTGTAGTAGTCCTCATAGTCCGAGGAGCTGATGTTATCGCGGTCGGGATATTCCTGATCGGCAGCACCGAGTTGGGAAAGGATGTTCAGTTCTTCGAGGATGTCCTTGACGTGGCCGTAGCCGTCAGAGGATTCGTCCGTGAGATCGACGTGGTTCGGATCTTCGGGATCATCGATACGGATATCCGGGATCTCGTACCAGCGGCCTCGGGAGTCAACCTTGAGACTGGTCCTATGGAGGGCGGCGTTGGCTTCGTTTAAGTTGATGAAACGGATGACGAGCGCGTCGACGTCGTACTGACCGAGACGGTTTTCCTTATAGTACTCGAGGACGTCCTCGTCGCTGATGTACTGGTCGGATTCTTCGTCTTCGACTTCATCCTCGAGGATGCCTTCGGCGTAGTCACGCTGGGCGAGCCTGAGCTCGTAGTTTCCTACTAGGGCATCGATCGCAGCGTATCCGCTATAGGCATTATCCGCGGTATCAGCTAGGTCGAGGAGCTGTTGGAGTATCTCATCCGTATCGAGCGTGTTGTCGAGCAGGTAGAGCGAGTCGACGTACTGTTCGATGTTACGGTTGAAGCGATCCCTGTCATCAGCATACAGTTCGGCGAGCTTTTCCTCGTCCCTGTCCTGGTGGATGGCTTCGTTGACGATGCCGTCGAATTCCTCGTTCAGTGCTTCATCGCCATCTCTAAGCGCTCGTGTGACCGTTTCGATCTCATCGGCGAGGATGGTCTCGTCGATCATCGTCGCGAGGATCTCTGCGCCCTGGAAACGGAGTTGGTCATAGAGGTCTTTCTCGGTTATTTCGATATCGTCGACCGTCATGTAGACCGTTTCGTCGGAAATATCTCCGTACGGTGTTTGACTGCTTTCGCTGCAGGCCGAGATTAAAAGGGTTCCGGCGATGATCAGCGCGAGTACAGCCGCCTTCTTCAAGAACTTGATTTCTTTCATACTGTGCGTCCACTCCTTCGGTTTTTTCGTATAAGCATGTATAATATAGCACGATTAACGGCGGTATTGCAACACGTTTCATTTTATTTGATAATATCACATATTTATATGTTAAAATATTAAAAAGGTGATCGTGTGAACGTATTCGTCATGGCCAGTGGCTCAAAAGGAAATATGACCTACCTGCGCATGGGCGAGCACAGGATGTTCGTCGATGCGGGGATCAGCTTTCGGAAGATCAAACTCAAGATGGAAACCTATAAAGAGGATCTTATGTCGGTTAGGACTCTTTTTATTACGCACGAGCACCGTGACCATACGATGGGCCTACCGATGCTGCTTAGATACGGGGCGATCGAGCGGATCTACCTTACCGAGGGAACGTACCGGTCTTTCGCCGCTGACCTAAAGGAACTGATGGCCGATCGGATCGTCATCGTCCGTGCCGACGAACCCTTCTCATACGGGACGATCTCTTGCACGCCGTTCATGGTTTCGCACGACGCAGCCGAACCGGTCGGATACGTCTTCGTCTATGACGGAAAGAAGCTCGTCCACTTAACGGATACCGGATACGTCGATGAGAGCTACCGGGAGATGCTCTCTGATGCCGATATCTACATTTTCGAGGCGAACCATCACCCTGAAAGCCTGATGCAGTCGATGCGTCCGTTTTCTTTGAAGAAGCGCATCCTCGGTGAGCGCGGCCATCTTTCCAATGATGACGCCGCCTATCTGATCAACCTCTGGATCGCCAGGAAGCCCGCGGTCTGGGTCGTATCGCACATCTCGGAGGACTGCAATACCGTGCTCGACATCGAGGAGGCCATCGTTCGCGCCTTCGACGATCCGACTAAGGTAACCGTCTATTACGCTACGCAGGACGGTCTTCCGGTGATCGTCCTATGATCCGGATCATCGCCGTCGGCCGGGTCACGGAGGACTACCTCAAACAGGGAATCAGGGACTACGAACAACGGATCCCGACGCCGATCGAATGGATCGAAATCGCCGATGAAGCGAACGCGCAGGGCCGGAAACGGGAAGGCGAACGGATCCTGAAAAGGATCAGAAACAACGACTACGTCGCCTGCCTCGACATCAAAGGAAAGGCCTATACGAGCGAGTCGTTCGCTTCTTTTCTAGATGGAGCGTTCACCTATCATGGCGGTGATCTCGTTTTCGTGATCGGCGGGTCCTATGGCCTCGATCAGAGCGTGCTAGAGCGGGCGGATCGGCGGATCTCCTTTTCGAACATGACGTTTCCGCATAGGATGATGCGGCTGATCCTCGTCGAACAGATCTACCGGGGGATGATGATTCTAAAGAACCACCCCTATCACAAGTGAGGTCGTGGGCATGAAGACGATACTGTGGGATTTCAACGGTACCATCCTCGACGATGCCAGGCTCTGCCATGACATCCTCAACCGGATGCTCGTAGAAGCAGAAAGACCGCCGGTCACTTTCGAGGAGTACCTCATGGTTTTTACGTTCCCGATCAAGGACTACTACGCCAAGGTCTATGACCTAAAGAAAACGAGTTTCGACTATCTGGCCCGCCGGTTCATCGATTTCTACCAACCGGAGAGCCTAGCGCTCACGCTACACGAGAATGTCCTCGAGGTCATCACCTATTTCGCCGTCAAGGGCTACCGTAACGTCCTCCTATCCGCTTCCGAGATCAATAACCTTCGCGCGCAGCTGGAGCACTTTCGGATCGATCACCTCTTCGATGACATCCTCGGAATAGACGATATCCGTGCCACGAGTAAGGCCCACGTGGCGAAAGCCTTCATGCAAAAGGAAAAGCTCGACCCGAAAGACGTTGTCGTGATCGGGGATACCCTCCACGATGCCGAGGTCGCGAAAGCCATCAATGCCCGCATCATTCTCTATTCGAAGGGGCATCAACACAGGAGCAGACTAGAAAAACACGTGTTGATCGATGATTTTTATCGATTGATTGATATAATAGACTAAAGGAGAGATGCTTATGCCTAGTAGAATTGCAGTACTCGTTTGCAGTAACGCAGGTCTGGACTACCTCGACTATCCCAGGGATATCCGCATTCTGCGTTCGGTCATACACTTTGAGGACGACGATAAGAGCTATGATGATTTCGTCGATATGGACGCAGAGACGTTCTATAACCGGATCCAAAGAGATCCCGATAACGTACCCAAAACGTCCTACGTATCGATGGGTCGGATGACGGAGATCTTCCATGAGCTCGAACAGGAGGGCTACGCGGAAGCGCTCGTCATCACGATCTCTTCGGAACTGAGCGGTCTATTCGAAGCGGTCAAGCGTACAGCGGCATCCGATGAGGTGAACATCAGGGTGACCGCGTTCGATTCGAAGACGCTCGCCTACGCCGAAGCCTATATGGCGCTCGAGGCGCACCGGCTCGTCCAGGAGGGAAAAAGCCTCGACGAGGTCGTCGCTGTTCTCGAACGCATCCGTGACAACGACCGGATCTATTTCGCTGTCGATACGCTGCTCTATCTCGTGAAAAACGGACGCCTGTCGAAGTTTTCCGGTTCACTCGGCACGATGCTGAAACTAAAGCCGCTCCTAGTCATCGGCGATGACGGCAAGGTCCAGACGCTCGAAAAGATCCGCACGACGCCGAAGGCCCTGCGTCGCGTGCTCGAGAAGTATCTCGAGGATACGAAGGACCTCGACGTTCTGACCTTCATCTCGCACGCCCACAACAACGAGGCCGCCGATTGGTTCAAAGCGGAGATCGGCAAGGTCTACCCCGAGCGCGAGGTCGCCGTTTCCTATCTGACGCCGGTCGTCGGCGCCCATACCGGGCCTAAGGCGATCGGGATCGGCTATATCAGGCGCTAAAAAAGAGGATGCTAGCTCCTCTTTTTTTTGTGGGCTTCGACCATGGCGATGAAGTAGCGGTGGATGCTCGGATCCTTTGCGAGCTCGGGATGGAAGGAACAGCCGAGCTGGTTGTTCTGACGGACGGCGACCGGATGCTTGTCGACGACAGCGAGCGTCCTAACAGCGGGGCCGAGGGAGGTTATGAGGGGGGCGCGGATAAAGATCATGTCGACCGGGTCGCCGTTAAAAGCGGCTCTCGTCATGAAGCTGGCGATCTGTCTGCCGTAGGCATTCCTCCGGACGGTTATATCGAGCGTCTTAAAATGGGCGGTTTCGCTTCCTTCCAGTTCGGATGCGAGCAGGATGAGGCCGGCACAGGTGCCGAAGGTCGGTAGACCCGCTTCGATCGCTTTCTTGATGGGAAGGAAAAGGTCGAGGTCATGGAGGAGCTTGGCGATCGCTGTCGACTCGCCGCCGGGGATGATGAGACCGTCGATCGGCTTTGCGAAGTCCTTTTTTTGGCGGATCTCGATGTGGGAAAGGCCGAGTTCATCGAGCACGCGGGCGTGCTCGACGAACGCCCCTTGTAGCGCCAGGATACCGATCGTGATCATCACTGACCCCGTTCGGACATGATGAGATCGATTTCCTGTTCGTTGGTTCCGACCATGGCTTGACCGAGGTCGGCAGAAACTTCGGCGAGAATTTTGGGGTCGTCATAGTTCGTGGTCGCCCTGACGATCGCTTCGGCCCGTCGTTTCGGATCTCCGGATTTGAAGATACCGGAACCGACGAAGATGCCTTCGGCTCCGAGCTGCATCATGAGCGCGGCATCAGCGGGCGTGGCGATGCCGCCAGCGGCGAAGTTGACGACCGGGAGCTTGCCGTGATCGTGGACGTAGCGGATCAGGTCGATCGAGACGCCGAGCTCCTTCTGTAGGGCATAGAGCTCGTCTTCCCTCATGTTCTGGATGCGCTTCATTTCGCTTTCGATCAGGCGCATGTGATGGACCGCCTGGATGACGTCACCGGTACCCGGTTCGCCCTTCGTCCGGATCATGGCAGCGCCTTCGGAGATACGGCGGAGCGCTTCGCCCAGGTTTCTGGCACCGCAGACGAACGGCGTTTTGAAGGCCGTCTTGTCGATGTGGTAGCGGTCATCCGCAGGCGAGAGCACTTCGCTTTCGTCGATGTAGTCGATCTCGATCGCTTCGAGGATGCGCGCTTCCATGAAGTGGCCGATCCGGACTTTGGCCATGACGGGAATCGAGACGGCATTCCGGATGTCCCGGATCATCTTCGGGTCGCTCATACGGGAGACGCCGCCGGCGCTCCGGATATCGGCGGGGATGCGCTCGAGCGCCATGACGGCGACGGCACCGGCTGCTTCGGCGATCCGGGCCTGTTCGGGCGTCGTGACGTCCATGATGACGCCGCCCTTGAGCATCTGCGCGAGTTCCTTGTTCAGTTCGTATCGTTTTTGATCCATGGATATACCTCCTGGTGATGGTTTTACACTTGTATTCTACCTGAAAAACTGGTATGGTTAAAGTGCCAGATATAAAATATATGACCATACCAGAGGTGGTTACAATGATTACCGTATACTTGGATCCGAACTGTGACGAACCGATCTATATGCAGATCTATACGCACATCAAGCGTTCGATCGAACGGGGCGAACTGAAGGCGCACGAGCGCCTGCCGTCGAAACGGAAATTCGCCAAGCACCTGGAGGTGAGCGTAATGACCGTCGAGACGAGCTATCAGCAGCTGATCCTCGAGGGATACGTGTATGCCAGAGAAAAGAAGGGATATTTCGTCGAGGACTACCACTCCCTAAAAGCGCATAGCGCTAGGAAAGCGTTCGATGAAGGGAAAAGAAGGACTAAGGACGAGAGGACCTATCGCTTTTCCTTCGATACGAACGTCGTCGATACGACGAAGTTTCCCCATCATACGTGGGCGAAGCTCGCCCGTCTCGTCCTTTCCGAAAACCACCACGAGATGCTCAACGTCACGCACCCGCAGGGGCTACTGGACCTGCGAGTCGAGATCAGGAAATACTTGGCCCAGTACCGTGGCATCCACGTATCGGAAAAACAGGTCGTCATCGGCTCGGGGACGGAGTCCCTGATCGGCGCGATCATCCAGATGATCGGCCGGAATCGGCGTTACGGCGTCGAGGACCCGGGCTATGGGAAGATCCGGAGCATCTACGCCGCGAGCGGCGTCGAGCTACGTCTCATGTCCCTCGATGACAAGGGCGTGCGGGTCGATGACTCGCGCCAGCAGGCGATCGACGTCATGCACATTACGCCATCGCACCAGTTCCCTCTCGGTATCGTTATGCCCGTCAGGCGCAGGATAGAACTGTTGAACTGGGCGAGTCAGGAAGAGAACCGCTACATCATCGAGGATGACTACGATTCGGAGTTCCGTTTTCAGGGGAAGCCGATCCCGGCTCTGATGGGGCTCGACCGAAACGAGAAGACGATCTATATGAACACGTTTACGAAGAGCCTCGCTCCCTCCTTTCGGATCAGCTATCTCGTTTTACCGGAGCACCTGATGGAAGCCTATGACCAGATTTCCTCCTATCTGGGGTGTAGCGTCCCGAACTTCGAGCAGTACATCCTCTATGAGTTCATGGCCGGAGGGTACTTCGAGCGGCACATCAACAGGATGCGGAACGCCTACAAGGCGAAGCGCGATGCCCTGATCGCCCGGTTGAACCGAGCCGGACGAAGCGACCTGATCCGCATCAAGGGAGCCGATGCCGGGCTGCACTTCCTGTTGGAGATCCACAACGGCATGAGCGAAGCCGAGCTCGTCGCTCGGGCGAAAGAGCGGGGCATCCGCGTGAGCGGATTGGGATCCTACTACGGGCGGTCGAAAAACGATCATTCCGCCCTGGTCATCGGCTATTCCGGCTTGCGGGAAAAGGAGATCGAAGTCGCCGTCGATGAGCTGATCGAGGCCTGGGAGCTCGAAAGGCCGTAGCGTTTTCTAAGGAAAACGAAACGGAATCGAATATAATGGGACGTGTCACATAAGAGAGAGGAGTGAGCGGCATGGGAATCATCGCGCTCATCGGAACCATCGCCTTTATCGTCATCGCCTTGGCGCCGCTATCGAAAGCATTAAGCCGGATCCAACAGGAAAAGCTAGAAGTGATCACGGCGGAACCGAAGGTCGAATTCGACCGCAGCGGCATCCTGTATCTCGTTATCGTTTCAGTGATCGTCGCCACAACGGCGTTTCTGATCAACTACTTCATCCTGATCCGCATCAATCTGCGCTATGTCGGGATCATCATCCTGGCCGCCATCACCTTTTTGATGGTCGTTAACGCCTCCTACGAGCGACTGAAAATACCGCTACGGCTCGTGCTGAGGATCAACCGGAACGTAACGATCGGCCTGCTCGTTATTCTACTCGGCTACGCGCTTTTCGGCGGAAGAATCTATTTCCACGCCGAGGCCTATACCGAGCTCATTGCGGTCGAGGAGGACGTCTTCAACACCGATGTCGAGACCGTGGACCTCGAAACGCTACCGATCGTCGACAAGAACTACGGGGCCAAGCTCGGAGCGCTTAAGCTCGGGGAGTTCCCGGGCATCGGTTCGGAATTCGAACCCGGCGGTTACTCCGATATCCTCTATCAGGGGAAGCAGTACATGGTCGCTCCGCTCGAGTATCGCGGCCTATTCAAGTGGCTCAACAACCGCTCGGTCGGCACGCCGGGCTACATCCTGATCGATAAGGTAACGGCGGAAACGAAGCTGATCAACCTGACGGATCAGGAAGGCCTCGGACTGAGGTACGTCCCGAGCGCCTACTTCGGTGACGACCTCGTCCGGCACGCCTACTATAACGGCATGCACGGCTATCGGCTCGAGGACTACTATTTCGAGATCGACGAGGACGGACGTCCCTACTACGTCATGCAGTACTCGCTTCCGACCATCTTCGTCAATGGCGGTGATGACGTCGCGCGGATCGCTGTCGTCGACGCGATCACGGGCGAGGTCAACGACTACGCGCCAGCCGATGTCCCCGACTGGGTCGAAAGCGTCCATCCGCCTATGTTGTTGCTCGAGCAGCTCGATTACTGGGGAACTCTACAGGAGGGCTTTTTGAACCGTTATTTCGGCCAGCGCGGCGTCCTCGTCCCGAGTCAGGGCAAGCGGACGATCATGAATGACGACGGCCTCTTCTATTTCACGGGACTGACGAGCGCCGGCAGCGATGAGTCGACGATCGGCTTCGTCTATATGAATACTCGGACCAAGGAGACGAAACTGTATAAGTTCGCTGGTGCGACCGAAGCGGCGGCGATGAACAAGGCGATCACGCTCCTACCGCAGAACAACATCTCCGCGACCTTCCCGGTTCCGCTCAACGTCACGGATAAGCCGACCTATTACATCCTGATCAAGGGCGAGGACGGACGCATCCTCAGGCACGTCTTCATGAACGTCCAGGACCTCGAGCTATCGGGAATGGGTACCTCGAAGAACAGCGCCTATAACGCCTACGTGCTCAGTCTCGGGGAACGGGATTCCGAGGCCTTCGATACGGTCGAAGGTACGATCACCCACCTCGATTCCTACGTCACCGATGGGAATACCGTCTTCTGGGTCGAGATCGATGACGAAGAAGTCTATTCCCTGAACGTCCAGCGCTTCGGCATCGAAGAGATGCGCGGCTTCATGACCAAGCGCGTCGGCGATACCATCCGCTTCTTTGCCCAGGACCGACGCATCCTCGAGCTCGATGAGGAATAGAAAGCACGGGCACTTACCACCCGTAATCGGTATATCAAAAGCCCCCGAGACGAAGGTCTCAGGGGGCTTTGTTCGCTATGATTCGGTCAGGATCGCGCTGATCGGAATAAGGAGAAAGGCGAGCCAGGAGACCGCGAAGGCGTCGAAGAAGTAGCCGAGCGAAAAGAAGAGGATGGTGGCGATGAAAGGAGAGATCGCCACGAGGCGGAACCGGTCGTAGAGGATGATCCCCAGGATGGGAATGAGCAGGAAGAGCTGCCAGGCATAGGCCCAGGCAGCGAACAGGAGGCCCGTCGCGATGTATGCCACGACGAGTAGCGCGACGCTCGCGCTCATGATCGCGTTCTTTCTTGGGTCGGGGCCGGAGAAGTCAAAGCGGATGGAAACGTCACCGATCAGAATACCGTAGGCGGCGGGGAGAATAAAGGCGAATGCCCCCTGGTCATAGCGTCCATGGGCGAGTCCCATGTAGAGATAGAGACCGATCGCGATGAGGAAAAGGGACTCGTAGATCAGGACGTGGAGCCGGTTCTTCCGAAAGAGGATCGAGACCATCGGAATGGCTAAAAAGACGAGCCAACCCGGGTTCCAGAGGTCGTAGATGCCGAGGAGTATGAAGGCGACGAGGGCCATGAATGGCGTTAAGCCGACAAGGACAGTCCTCGTGCTCCGGACTGTCAGCAGGCTCGAAACGGGAATGATGAGAAAAACGAGCCAGCCCGGATGCCAGAGGTCGAAATAGCCGAAAATGATAAAGACGATGACCGCGAGAAAGGGCGATAGCGCTACGAGCCCATGGATTCCTTTCGGCCCACCGATGAGCAGGGCTGTCATCGGGATCGCTAGAAAGACCAGCCAGCCCGGATGCCAGAGGTCGAAGATCGTCCCCAAAAGGATGAAGACCGTAAGCGATAGGAACGGCATGACCGCGATGATCCGGTATTTGAATGTCCGGTCGTGCCTGATCCGGAGTTCCCGGATGATCTCCTGGGCGACGCGATCGGGGTTCCCGAGGAAATCGACGATCTTCTCATCGGACATGCCGCGGCTCGCCGCTTCATCATAGAGCTGGTCGTAGTCCGCGATGATATCCGCGATCTCGGCAGCGGACACCGAGCCCTCCTTCAGTCGTTCTTCGAGGTGTTCCAGATACTTATCCTTCATGATTCGGACCTCCCATGATCCTGTGGACGCCATCGAGAAAGGCGTACCACGCTTTTTTATAGTCGTTCAAGCGCTTTTTACCCGCTTCGGTTATCCGGTAGTACTTGCGGGGAGCGCCGAGACTCGTCCGTTTCTGATAGGTCGAAAAGTGTCCCTGGGCCGTCAGTCGACGCAGGATCGGATAGATGGTGTTGGAGTTCGCGTCGATATCCTGAGCGAGTCGTTCGATGACCTCGAACCCGTACATCGGTCGCTGATCGATCAGGCTCATGATGCACATTTCGACGACCCCCTTTTTGAACTGCGTATTCATGATCGGCCTCCTTGATGCCGCGGTTACAGGCATAGGATAGCACGGATGTGTGTAAAACACAATACGTTATCGACAGTTTTTACGCTTCCCCGTCTTGTTTTTCTTTCATTCCTGTGATACTCCCATCTTTGACAGTTGCACGAAATGATAAAGAGAGATATCAGCCTTATCAAGC
>JBKHFR010000022.1:0-17240 GCA_046540115.1 Acholeplasmataceae bacterium
CCGGTATTGTCCGATACGATCGTTCTGACGTCATTCGCGTCGAGATCGGTATCGCCGGTACCCTGGATGTGTGCTTGGACGAGTCTGGTCATTTGGCTAGCTAGTTCGTTATCATTACTGAAACGAGCACTCTCAATAAAGCGAGTGAACCCAACGACTGAGATGGCGGATAGTATCGCGATGATCGCGATCACGATGATTAATTCTACTAGAGTAAACCCTTTCATTCTAACAGCTCGTTCGTTATTTATAGACAATTTTAAATTCCCCTTTCACGCTATAATCCCCCCCTTCACAATATTCTTGACAAGATTAAAGCGAAAGCATCCTCCTTTCTCTACGAATGATCGTGTCTTCTATTAAAATAACGAACTTACCTGAAGGCTTGTCCGCTAAGTGTATTCATTATATGACGACTCGAAGCCAATGTAATCCCTTCAATACGGCTCGTATTGATTCATCACAGTTCATCATGTTGATTTTATTTCGATAATCGCTATAATATGATTATAATCATTTCTACATATACATGATGTCGTATTATTTAGGAGATAGTGAAATGGATAGGAATGTAATCGGAAATAAGATACGTGATCTAAGGAACGACCGGCGCATGACCCAAAAGGAATTGTCTATCGCACTATCGGTTGCTGCGAGTACGATCTCCCATTGGGAAAAAGGTAGAAGGCAGCCCTCGATCTCCGAGCTCAGAAGGATTGCTGAATATTTCAATGTTTCACTGAATGCCTTCGGATACAACTACGAACTAGAGGATCGGACCGTATTCCAACCCGAGCGAATCGACTCGACCCAGATCATAAGGGCCTTTACGCCTGGTTTCCGAATCCGATTGCGCTGTATCTATCTATACGCGATCGGTTCGATCCTGTCACTATCCTCCATTTGTTTTTTTAGTTCCTGGAGCGAGGGAGTTCTCTTGCTCGGCTCTCTGATCCTACTAATTCCTCTGATCGCTCTGTTCTTACACATCATCCGGTCGATATCGAAACCGGTTCGAAGTTTTGCCACACCGGCGACGACGACCGTCTATTTCGAGCATAAAGAAGACGGGGAGTATGTTGCTGAGTTTAAGGATAAGATCATGGTCCTTTCAACGGTCTTGGTCTTCTCGAGCATCGTGCTACAATCATCGATCAGCTTATTGTTTTCCGATCTAACGGACCCGATAGAGTCCCTCCTGATCGTTTTATACGGTCTAATGGCCATCATCGTGACGTATATGAGACGCTTAACCCTATCGAATAGCCCCGTCCTGAACAAACAGGTCAACTATCACCGTTCACCCCATCGGCTCTCACACGGCATCCTTTATCTGAACTGGTTGCTCGATCTATTCACGTTTATCGCTCTCGTCATTCTATTATCCCGTCTCGGTAACGACACGAATGCGATCATCCGCATTCTAACATCCGTCATCGCCATGTTGCAGGCAGGGGTTTCTTACCATATCATCCGAACGTATAATGCTTTTATCATGGGTTTCCGCATGTTTGCGGTAGGTGTTGATCAGGAAGTATATCGGATTCACTGATCGGAGGGACAGGAACTAATATTTGCTATTTATAGATAAATGGACTATAATCAGTATATCGGAAATCGCATTTCCGGTTCACGAATGATACCGGCCTCGTCGCCGGTCTCTTCATGTATCCGAATAGACGAAACGGAGAACGTATGACATTCGATCACCTACCCATCAATAAGGATATTCTTAAAGCCCTCAAGGACGAGGGCTATGACGCGCCGACGCCGATCCAGGAACAGGCGATCCCGGTCCTATTATCAGGAAAGGACGTTCTTGGTAGTGCTCAGACAGGTACCGGAAAAACGGCCGCCTTCGCCGTCCCGATCCTGCAAGGACTTTCAGACCGACCGCGGAAAGAAGGAATCAAAGCGCTCATCCTCGCTCCGACGCGCGAACTCGCCGCCCAGATCGACGAGAGCTTTAGGGCCTATGGCAGCCACTTAAAGCTAAAAACAGCCGTCATTTTCGGTGGCGTTTCCCAACGACCGCAGGAGAGCGCGATCCGTCGTGGCACCGACATCCTCGTCGCTACCCCAGGCAGGCTCCTGGACCTGATCGGACAGAAGATCATCGATCTTGCCGGGATCGAGTACTTCGTCCTCGATGAAGCCGACCGGATGCTCGACATGGGATTCATCCATGACGTCAAACGGATCCTGGCGCACATCCCCAAAAAACGGCAGACGATGCTCTTCTCAGCGACTCTTCCCAAAGAGATCCTTGACCTATCCGCGATGCTTTTAAAGGACCCGGTCCGCATCAGCGTCGTCCCTGTCGAGACGACCCTCGATGCCATCACGCAAAAGCTCTACAAGGTCGACCGCGCGAACAAGGTCAACCTGCTCGCGCACATTCTTTCTCAACCGGACGTCCGGTCGGCCCTCGTCTTTACGAGGACCAAGCACTATGCCAACAGGCTGACGAAGTCCTTGAACCGGATGGGTTTCTCCTGCGACGCCATCCACGGAAACAAGTCCCAGACCGCGCGTACGCGTGCTCTAGCCGATTTCAAAAGGAATCGAACCGGGGTCCTCATCGCTACCGACATCGCCGCTCGTGGACTCGATATCGAGGGTTTGACGCACGTCATCAACTTCGATCTTCCGGAAGTCCCGGAAACCTATATCCACCGCATCGGTAGAACCGGACGAGCGGGGTTTACGGGTACGTCGATCAGTTTTCAGACTCCCGAAGAGGCCAAGTACCTCAGGGATATCGAACGGCACATCAACATGAAGATACCCGTCATGCCGTACGACATGAAGGCGATCACCGCCCGCCGTTCCGAGGCTCAGCCACCGAAAAAGAAGGAAAAAAAGAAAAGGATCAGATCCACCGGTTCGCCGAACCAGGCGGATCCCGTTCCTACGCATAAGGAGCTCGCGCCTCAGAAAAAACTGACCGAAGTGAAGCGAACGTCCGGTAAACAGAAGGTTTCAACCAAGAAACCGTCCCGGACAAAGAACCGATCCGTTCCGGATCAGGAACGAAAGAACCCACCCAGACGCAACAAAAGAAATCCCCAGGCATCACCCAAACCGAAGCGACGCGAACTACCGAAACCGACCGAAGACGAAAAGAACGTCATCGACGGTAAGATCATCTACCGCTATAACCGTCACGACTTCCACTACAATCGGGACGCCATTACCAAACCGATCGAAAAGGATAAGAAAAAATCCTGATTATCCTTATTCTTTCGAAGGTCTGTCACGCGGCTGACACAACCACATGGTAGAATCGGGATGAAAGTAGCTGAACGGAGGATTACAAATGAAGAAAATGATCTTTTTAGCGACGCTCATCCTAGCGACGACCACCCTCTCACGGTGCCAGTTCCCCGTCGATCCCGATGCATATGCCGATAGCGAGCAAAGAGCGGATCCCATCCTGACCCAGACGATCGAAACGAAGCTCGGAACGGTCGCGGTCGAGATCGATCAGGATCAGTTAAGTGTTCCCCACGATGAGGTCACCGTCACGGCCCTATTCACGGCCGCTGAGTCCTTTGAGATCGACCTTTACACGAGCACTTTTGGCCCCGGCGGTTTCATATCGATGAACCTAGCGTCGGAGACCGATCCGGACGCCATACTCTATAGCGAAGTCTATGACGTGATGCATACGGATGACATCCTCGAACTCGACATCGATCCAGGGGATACGATTACGCGTACGCTTAAGTTCCAAGGATTACCCTACCACGGCGGTTCCGGCGATGAAGAGCCTTCGCCAAGCGGAACATATAGACTCGAAATCCTGCTTCACCATCCCGAGTCCGAATGGATCAGAACCGATCTCACCGTCGAGGTATCCTGAGTATCCGGCTACATATGAACGGGTCCGAAACGCCGCTTTCGGACCCGTTTTTTTCATGCCCTGTTAAGGAATGCTTAACCATGAAAAACCCGTTTTTCTTCGGATCGATCAGCGAAATCATCAGGATTCGCTCCCGTGTTAAGGAAATAAGCATTGTAAACCACGACTAGGAACTATATAATTATAGGTAAGGAGGGATGAACACCATGCCAGATGTTATCGATAACGTCCGAGTCGGCCAGCTCATCAAAAAGAAGCTCAGGGAACGCAACATGACCCAGGAACAACTCGCGGATCTTCTGAACATCTCGAAGTCCGCCGTCTCACAGAACGTCAACGGCAAGAGCTCGTTCGACATCCAGAACCTGATGAAGATCGCCAATATCTTCAACATGTCGATCGATGAGCTCATCAGCCAGAAATCCGGAAACGAAAAGGACGTCATATCCGAATACGAGCGCGTCGTCAGGAAAGGCATCGACGAGCTCAGGCGCGTACCGCCGAAGGATCTGAACATCAAGGATCCCGACCTCTACGGCAAAGTCTTTATCGAGTACGTCATCGAATACGAGCGCGTCGACATGTTCACCTACTTAGACGAAGCAGGGATAGCTCTCTATAACGACTACCACCACCAAGCGCAACGCATCGCCCTAAGGATGATCCTTTTCATGCTCGAAAAGAACATCAAGGGGGTCGAAAAACACGTCTACGCCTATGTAAAAGCGCACGGATCCTTTCGGATCAACGACGAGGACCTAGAGAAGGGCATCATGGAACGGCTCGATCAGCCCCAGCACCAAACCGTGCTAAAGAACCTACTATCAGCCCGGGTCCAAAAGGAAAGAAAGGTCCTCGGTTTACCTTTTTTTAAGGAGTACCTGAGCGTCATGACCCACGAACAGTGGCTCGAACTCTTCGCGACCTACGGCATGCATAACGCCCTGAATACCTATATGAAAACCATGGACGTCTACACGGACTATCCGCTCATCGTCAGGGCCTTCGTGGAAAAGGGTGATGGCGAAGGCATCCGGCTCTGCCTCGAAGCGGTCAAAAGGGAACCGACCGAAAGCGAGCTCAGACGGATGAAAGCACAGAGGATGGCCCGGACGATCGCTCTACTCGACGACCTCGAACTGTTCGTACAGGTCATCGAGAAGGGGCTCTTTACGGATATCAACGACCTGATCAGAACGCTCATCCTTGAGGATAAGAAAACGCTCTACGAGGACTGCCTGTCCCGAACGCTCCTGCCGATCGATTACGGCAAGGTCCTGCTCGCTGCAATCGAAAAGGACAACGACGCCCTCCTCCTAGCCTACATCGACAGGCTCAGCCAGGACGAGAAGGACTACCTGCTCGCCCAGGCCTCACCCGGGTCCTATCCGATCATCGATATCCTGATCAGAAATAATGCCCGCTTCGTTGCCAAGTACCACGACCATCGAACCTATACCAAGGTCAACGGATACATCCGCTATCTTCACGAACAAGAAAAGGGAGTGAAAACCGATGCCTGAACACCTGATCGAATCCTTTGAATATGCCGTTCTCATATTATTGATCCTTTTGACCGTCATGCTCTTTATCGTTCTGATCGCGAGCCTTAGACACGCCAAGTATTTAACCAACCGGAAATACCGGATCTCGACGCTCTTTGAACTCGAACCGATGGTCGGAAAAGAGACGTTTGCCATCCATGTATTCAACAACAACTTAACCGATTCCCGTCTTTCCGGCATCGGCTATATTTATAAGCATCAGACGATCGACTACTATAAAACGTATCTAAAACAAATAGAAAGCTCTCTATCGGGTAAAATCGTCATCCCAACGAGAGATTCGATCAAGGTCGAGGTCGACATCGATCGCTTGCTCGAAGTCATCGAACTCTATAACCACGGTCGGCATCGCGTGAAAAAGCTAAAGTGCTTTGTTACCGACGCGCTAGGTCTGACAACGGTTACGAACGCCAGGACGATCCGCAAAGTCATCAGGATCAAGCTCAAGGACAAGCGTAAACAGAAGAAACGCGAAGAAGCGCTTCAACGGGAAAAACAGAAGGAAGAACGACGCAGCGAAGAAGCCAGGATCAGAGAAGAGAAAAAGGAAAGGCGAAAAGCGCGTTTCGGTCGTGCGAAGATAAGGATCCGGGAATTCCTAGGGAAGATCAAGAAAAAAAGGTGAAACAGGGATGCGAGCGATCAGTGGGGGGATCGCTCGCATCCTTTTTTGGGAACGAAGACTCTGAAAGCATTGCTATTTCTAGACCTTTCGAGTAAAATTGAAACAAAATCGGCGAAAGGACCCAGGGAGAACCTATGACTCTTGATCGGATCATCATCATCGACCTCGGCAGTCAGACCAACCAGCTCATCTCGAGACGGATCCGCGATTTCGGCGTCTACAGCGAACTGAAGGACCCGAGCATCACGGCGGATGAACTCAAAGGGATCGAAGGCCTCAAGGGCATCATTCTAAGCGGCGGGCCGAATAGCGTCAACGACAGAACAGCGATTACCGTCGATGATGCCATCCTCGATCTCGGCATTCCGATTCTCGGTATCTGTTACGGCATGCAGCTCATCGCGAAGCGCTTCGGTGGTGTCGTCGAGCCGAGCGAAAAACGCGAATACGGTTCGACGAGGCTAAAACTGAAACGACCTTCTCTACTCTTTCAGGACATTCC
This sequence comes from Acholeplasmataceae bacterium, assembly GCA_046540115.1. Taxonomy (GTDB): domain Bacteria; phylum Bacillota_I; class Bacilli_A; order Acholeplasmatales; family Acholeplasmataceae; genus RECG01. The sequence goes on from JBKHFR010000022.1 coordinate 6,558, forward strand.
CGATGAATCGGTCGTCTGGATGTCCCACAAGGAACACGTCACGAAAATACCCGAGCGCTTCCAAACCATCGCCCGGAGCGAATCCTGTCCGTTCGCAGCTTTTTCACACCAGGATAAACCGATCTATGGCGTCCAGTTCCATCCCGAAGTCCGCAATACGGTATTCGGTCTCGACCTTCTCAAGAACTTTCTCTTCGCCGTCTGTCAAGCGAAAAAGAACTGGACGATGGAAAACTATATCGATATCGCAGTCGAGCGCATCCGCCGGACCGTAGGAGAAAGCGAGGTCATCCTCGGACTGAGCGGAGGCGTCGACTCGAGCGTCGCGGCAGCGCTGATCGACAGGGCGATCGGCCCTAAACTGACCTGCATTTTCGTCGATCACGGTCTTTTAAGGCAGAACGAAGCGGACAGAGTCATGAGCGTCTATGCCGATTACTTCCGGCTAAACGTCATCAGGATCGACGCGAAAAAGACCTTTCTAAAGGCTCTTAAGGGCATCACGGACCCGGAAGAAAAGCGTAAGGCCATCGGCAGGACATTCATTGACGTCTTCGAAGAAGCGACGAAAGAACGACCGAACGCAACCTTTCTCGCCCAGGGCACGCTCTACACCGACCGGATCGAATCGGGCACGAAAACGGCCCATACGATCAAGAGCCACCACAATGTCGGTGGTTTACCACAGCATATGCGTCTGAAACTGATCGAACCGCTCGCCATGCTCTTCAAGGATGAGGTTCGCGAGCTCGGTCGCAGACTCGGTCTTCCGAAAGACGTCGTCTCGCGTCAACCCTTTCCGGGTCCCGGTCTCGCGATCCGTATCATCGGCGCGGTGACCGAGGAAAAGCTCGGAATCGTCGCTGCCTCCGACGCCATTCTTCATGAAGAAATCGAAAGGGCGGGGCTGAAAAGTGACATATGGCAGTACTTTACCGTCCTTACGCCGGTCAGAACCGTCGGGGTCATGGGTGACCGGCGAACCTATGACTACGTGCTAGCGCTCCGCGCCGTCACTTCGGTCGACGGCATGACCGCCGACTGGGCTCACATCCCCCACGACGTTCTCGGCCGGATTTCAAATCGCCTGATCAACGAGATCGACGGCATCAACCGCGTCGTCTACGACATCACCTCGAAGCCTCCGGCTACGATCGAATGGGAATAGGAAAGGAGACGATCCCTACATGAAGATCAGAGAAGCGCTGACGTTCGATGACGTTCTATTGGAACCACGGTATTCGGATGTCCTACCGCGCGACGTCGACCTAAGGACGAACCTGACGAAAAGGATCCGTCTGAACATTCCGCTTTTAAGTAGCGCCATGGATACCGTCACCGAGAGCGCGATGGCGATCGCCGTCGCGAGACAGGGCGGTATCGGCATCATCCACAAGAACATGACGATCGACCAACAGGTCGCCCATATCAGGCGCGTCAAACTTGCCGATCACGGCCTGATCGGTGATCCGGTTACCGTCAGGGATAACCAGAGCCTAACGGACGCTCTGGGTCTCATGGACCGATACCGGCTCGCTCGTCTGCCGGTCGTTGACAGCGATAACCGTTTGCTCGGTGTCCTGAGCGATCGGGATATCCGCGCCAATCCGGACCGGGATACCGCGGTCGAAAGCATCGCTATGAAAAATGATTTGATTAGCCTGGCGGTCGGAACGTCACGCGAAAAAGCGAAGGCGATCATGATCGAGAACCGGCTTGATAGCATCCCGCTCGTCGATGAGAAGAACACCCTAAAGGGTCTCTATGCGCTCACGGCGATCGGGAAGGCTTCCGCGTTCCCGAATGCCGCTAAGGACGATCAGGGTCGGCTTCTAGTCGGTGCCGCCATCGGCGTAACTGAGGATACGCTTAGCCGCGTCCGCGCGCTCGTCGAAGCCGAGGTCGACGTCATCGCCATCGATTCGGCCCACGGCCATTCTAAGGGCATCATCGATACCGTTCGTTCGATCAAGGACTCGTTTCCGAAGCTCGACGTCATTGCCGGTAACATCGCGACGGCGGATGCCGCAAAAGCCCTGATCCGAGCAGGAGCGGACGCCCTCAAGGTCGGCGTCGGACCCGGTTCGATCTGTACGACCCGCATCATCGCCGGAGTCGGGGTGCCCCAGATCACGGCGATCGATCGCGTCTGTTCCTATGCCAAAAGGAAAGGAATCCCCGTGATCGCCGATGGCGGGATCCGGTACTCCGGAGATATCGGTAAGGCCATCGCCGCCGGGGCGAATGCCGTCATGGTCGGCGGACTCCTTGCGGGTTGTGAGGAAGCGCCGGGTGATGATATCCTCATCGATCACAAGCGCTACAAGGTCTATCAGGGCATGGGTTCGCTCGCAGCGATGCAACGGGGTTCTAAGGACCGCTATTTCCAGACCGAGGCGAAAAAGCTCGTCCCCGAAGGCATCGAAGGAAGAGTCCCCTACCGAGGCGATGCCAGGGATGCCATCTACCAGCTGATGGGCGGCCTTCGCTCGGCCATGGGATACTGCGGCACGAGGACGATCAAGGACCTGATCGAAACGGGTAGGTTCGTCCGGATCACCGCAGCCGGCTACCAGGAATCGCATCCTCACGGCGTCGAACCGACGGCTGAGGCCCCGAACTATCATAAGGAAAAATGAAAGAAAGAACGAGCTCAGAGGAGGTCCCTGAGCTCGTTCTTTGCTCGGTCGAAGTCACGCCCGAGATCCTTGGTTCGGTGCGCGTCCGAACCGATCGTGATCCTTTTACCGCCGAGTTCAAGAAAGCGTTCGATCACTTCCTTTTTCGGATAGGGCCTGCCTAAGTGCCGGTAGCCCGAGGTATTGATCTCGATACCTCTTCCTCTTTCGATGAGCGCGATCAGGACCGCATCGATAGCATCGCGGTATTCTAGATAGTCGTAGTCGCCGTAGTCGCCGTAGCGCGCGATGTGGTCCAAGTGGCCGAATACGTCGAAGCGACCGATCGTATAGACCGCGTCCAAACAGGCCTCGAAATAGCGCCGGTAGGCCTCTTCCTTGGTCTTACCTTCGTAGTATTCGCCCGAGTGGAGATCCTTTTTTTCGAGGTAGTGCACGGAGAGGATGACGAAGTCGAAGCGGTGCGCCGCTAGAAAGGCGTTGGTTTCAGCGGCCACGTGCCGCTGATAGCCGAGCTCGATGCCGCGCTCGATCCCGATATCGCTCGCTCCGATCACCCGTTCGAGTTCCGGGAAGTAGCGGTCATAGTCGATCCGCTTTGAAAAGAGGGGGTTAGCGGGATCGATGTCGAGGTGGTCGGTAAAGGCGAGGCGTTCGATCCCGATCTCTTTCGCTCGCTCGAGATAGCCCTGAAAGGTCGCCTGTGGGTCGGCATCCGGGGAATACTTCGTATGCAGGTGAAAATCGCTCTTGAAATCGATCATTTCCTTCTCCTCCTTAGTTCGTCTTCGACCGCAGCGAGCGAGATCTCTCGCTCGACCATGAGTACGAGCACGTGATAGAATAGGTCGCTGATCTCATAGACGGTCTCAGACCTGTCGTTCTTCGCGGCGATGATGACCTCGCCGGCTTCTTCGGCGACTTTTTTCAGGATCTTGTCGCGCCCTTCACGGAAGAGGTAGGACGTATACCCCCCGTCCGGCGTTCGTTTCTTGTTGCCGATAAGGTGATAGAGCTCTTTTAGGATGGGAATCCCTTCCTTTTTTTCGCCGATCAGGTCACGATAGAAACAGCTCCTGTTGCCGGTATGGCAGGCCGGGCCGGTCTGCTCGACCCGAGCTAGGAGCGCATCCTCATCACAGTCCAGGGACAGTGATTTCAGTTTCTGGACGTTTCCGGATGTCTCCCCCTTTTTCCAGAGGCTGTTGCGCTTTCTACTGTAGAAATAGAGCTCACCCGTTTCCCTGGTTTTCCGGTAGCTCTCCTCGTTCATATAGCCGAGCATGAGCACCTCGTGCGTGGTATCCTCCTGGACGATGACCGGGATGAGTCCGTTTTCGTCGAATGCGGGTTCCATGTCTATTTCCTCCTTTCCAGCCGGACGGGTATCCCGGCTTTTTGTAGTGCCTCTTTGACCGCCTCGATCGGCAAGCTTCCCTCGTGGAAGACGCTCGCCGCCAGGTAGCCGTCAACGTCGGTTTCCGTCGCGACCGTAACGAAGTGCTCGAGCGAGCCCGCTCCTCCGGAGGCGATGACGGGGACGTCTACGTGCCGAGCGATCGCGTTCAAAAGGTCGATGTCGAACCCTTCCTTCGTCCCGTCGGCATCCATACTGTTGATCACGAGCTCTCCGGCACCGCGGCGAACGCCCTCCTTAGCCCAGGCGATCGCCTCGTAATCGGTTCTGATCCGTCCTCCGTTCCGATAGACGGCATAGGTACCGTCTTCCTTGCGGACGTCCATCGATAGAACGACGCACTGGGAGCCGAAGCGCTTCGCCGCTCGGTCGATCAGGGACGGATCCCTGATGGCCGCCGAATTGATCGAGACCTTGTCCGCTCCCTGTTTGAGGACCGCTGCGATGTCGGCTAGGTCGCGGATGCCGCCACCGACGCTAAAGGGGATGTTGATCCCTTCGGCGACGTCGGTGACGAAGGAATGGGCGATTTTTCTTCGTTCGTGCGATGCCGTGATGTCATAGAAGACGAGTTCGTCGACGCCTTCTTCGCTATAGCGCTTGCCGAGGGTCGCGGGGTCACCGACATCCCGAAGGTCGTTGAAGTTGACACCCTTAACGACGCGTCCGTCCCGGACGTCGAGACAAACGATCACGCGTCTTGAAAGCATGATATGACCTCCTTTAAACGGATCTTTCCCTCATAGAGGGCCCGGCCGATGATGGCGCCGTCGAGTTTGAGGCGCGCTAGTTCTTCGATATCCTCAGGCGAGGATATGCCTCCTGAAGCGATGATCTTAAGCCCGGTTTTTTCCTTGACTTCGCGGTATAGTTCCAGATTCGGACCCGCCATCATGCCGTCCCTGGCGATATCGGTCATGATGACGCGCTCGATGCCGTGCTGGTCGAGACGCTCGCATAGATCGAGCGTCCTGATCCTTGATACCTGCTGCCAGCCGTGGTCGGTGACGTATCCGTTTTTGCTGTCGATCGAGACGACGATCCGCTCCGGGTATGAGCGGTTCAGTTCGATCAGCTCCGGAAACATCCGCGTGGCGTAGGTCCCGACGATGACGCGGTCAACGCCGGTTTCAAGCATCGCCTCGATCCGTTCACGGTCGCGCAGGCCACCACCGACCTGGATTTTGATCGGTACCTTCCTTTTGATCGCTTCGATGAGCTTTCTGTTCTGCAGCTGGCCGGTTCTAGCAGCGTCGAGATCGACGACGTGCAAAAAGGTCGCTCCTTCGCTAAAAAAAGCCTGAGCGCGAGCGATCGGGTCGCTATCGAAGACCGTAGTGCGACCGAAGTCGCCCTGTTCGAGCCGGACCGAAGCCCCGTTTATAAGGTCGATCGCCGGATAGATCGTCATAGGTAGACCTCCTTGATGGCTTTGAGCAGCTCGAGGCCGACGTTTCCGCTTTTTTCCGGGTGGAACTGCATGCCGATCACCCGGTTCTTGCGGACGATGGCGGGGATCCTTTCGCCGTAAACCGTATAGGCGATGACGTCATCCGTCATCGGTGCGGCGTAGGAGTGGACGAAATAGACCTGATCGCCTGTTACGATCCTTCGCGTGATCGGGTCGTCCTTTGCTGGGATGAGGTCGTTCCACCCCATGTGCGGGATCTTCTTGCCCGGCGCCAGGCGTCCGACCTTGCCGGTGAGAAGCCTTAGTCCCTCGTGGTAACCGAATTCGTCACTTTCCTCATAGAGCAACTGCATCCCGAGGCAGATGCCGAGCAAGAGCTTATTGCTCTTGACGTGCTTCTCGATCAGAGGAATGAGGTTCCGGTCGCGCAGATCCTGCATGGCGTCACCGAACGCTCCGACGCCGGGCAGGATGAGGAGGTCGGCCTGCTCGATGAGCGCGGCATCGTTGGTGACGACGGTCTCGATTCCCGCCCGTTTGAAGCCCCGCTCAACCGAGCGGATGTTACCGACCCGATAGTCGATGATGGCGTTCATGAGAGCGTCCCCTTCGTCGAGGGAATAGCCGCGGATTCCGTTCGACAGGCCTGTTTCAAGGCCCGACCGACTCCTTTGAAGATCGCTTCCGCCTTGTGGTGGTCGTTCTCACCGTATAGGACTTCGACGTGTAGCGTCAGACGCGCTTCGGTCGAAAAGGCGACCAGGAATTCCCGGATGTTTTCTAGCGACAGCCCGCCGATCGTCTCGCGACGAAAACCGGCCGAAAAGAGGCAGAAGGGCCGGTTCGAGATGTCCAGGACGACGCGAACGAGGCTCTCGTCCATCGGCGTAAGGTTTTCGGAAAAGCGCGCGATACCGGCCTTATTTCCTAGGGCTTCGTTGAGAGCTCGTCCGAGTAGAATCCCGGTATCCTCGACCGTGTGGTGGTCGTCGAGCTCGAGGTCGCCCTGTGCGAGGAGCTCGAGGTCGAACCCGGCATAGAAGGCGAAGGCCGCGAGCATGTGGTTAAAAAAGGGGATACCCGTATCGATCGACGTTCTATTAGAACCATCGATGACGAGCTTGAGCCGAATGTTCGTTTCCTTCGTCTTTCGTTCCATCACGCTTTCTCTCATGCGTATACCTCCCTTAGTACGTCGAGCGTTTCTTCCATCTCTTCCTTCGTGCCGATCGATATCCGGTAGGTGCCGTTGCCGAAGGAACGGATCAGTATGCCCTTCCGCAGGCAAGCCCGATAGAGATCGTACGGGCTTTCGATCAGAAGGAAGTTACCGGCGGATTTGTCGACCTTCATGCCGAGCGCCCGCGCCTTTCGGTAGAAATCCTCGCGTCTTTCGATGATGTCCTTGACCCTTTTTTCGACCTCTTTTTCGCGTTCGAGCGCCCTGAGACCGAGCTCCTGGGATAGGCCGCTGACGGGATATGGCAGCTGGACTCGCAAAAGGTTTTCGACGATCGCTTCGGGTCCGACGAGATAGCCGAGCCTTGCGAAGGCGAGACCATAGGCCTTCGAGAAGGTCCGGGTCACGACCACGTTCGGGTATTCGCCTACCGCTCCTAGTAGCGATTCTCTATCCAGGGCGAAATCCATGTAGGCCTCATCGATGACGACGAGGGCATCAGTCTTCTCGATGAGCTCGATCAGTCGCTTTCTCCTGATGATGGTCCCCGTCGGGTTGTTCGGGTTGCACAGAAAGATCAGTTTCGGTTCGAGCACCTGGGCCGCTTCGACCATGTGGTCGACCGAGGCTTCGGAAACGAGCGGGATCCCGATCCGTTGGGCGCCATGGATGCGGGCGTAGACCTCGTACATCGAAAAGGTGGGCGTCCAGGTAAGGATCTTCTCGTCCTGTTCCACGTATGTCTTGACGAGCAGTTCGAGCAGTTCGGTCGAGCCGTTACCGATGATGACGTTTCCGCGCTTTAGACCGTGCTTTTCGGCGATCCGATCGCGGAGCGTTTCGCCCGCCGGTTCGGGATAACGGGCGAATCCCCGTTGAAAGGAAAGATCCCGAGAAAAGAGCTCGTCGTTCGTTTCATTGGCGTTCAGAACGATCCGGGCCGAGACGGCATCCGCCCGGTAAGCGACGAGGTCCTTCAGGTGTCTTCTAGTCCTCATCGAATCGCACCTCGATCGCGTTGGCATGTCCATCCAAGCCCTCGCTCCTGGCGATACGGACGATGGAATCCCGGTAGGCCTTGAGCCCTTCCCGGTCGAAGTGGATGAAGGACTGGCGCTTCATGAAGTCGGCGACACCGAGCGGTGAGGCGAAGCGAGCCGTCCGGTTGGTCGGGAGCGTATGGTTCGTCCCGGACATATAGTCACCGAGCGGTTCGGGGCTGTAGGGACCGATGAAGATCGAACCGGCGTGGCGAATGGTCCGTGCGAAAGCCTCGGCGTCCTCGACCATGACCTCGAGGTGTTCGGGGGCGATGGCATCGATCAGGCTGCGGGCCTCGCTAGCCGATGATACGAGGATGGCTTGCCCGTAGCGCGAAAGCGCCTGGCCGATGATATCCTGACGGTAGAGCCTAGCGCTCTGTCGCTTCAGTTCCGCGTTCACCCGTTCGACCAAGGACCGCGAGGAGGTAATGAGGATCGCTCTAGCCCTGGCATCGTGTTCAGCCTGGGCCAAAAGATCGGCCGCGACATAGCGCGGATCGGTTCTTTCATCGGCGTAGATGACGACCTCGGTCGGACCGGCGATCATGTCGATCCCGACGACGCCGAACAGCTCCTTTTTCGCCGTCGTTACGTAGATATTCCCGGGTCCGACGATCTTATCGACGCGAGGGATCGACTCCGTCCCATAGGCGAGAGCGGCGATCCCTTGAGCGCCACCGAGGCGGTAGATCCTCTCGATCCCGACGATCTTCGCCGCGGCGAGGACCGTTTCGGCGACCTTGCCCGCGCGGTCGGGGGGCGAGATCATGATGACTTCCCGGACGCCAGCGATTTTCGCGGGAACGGCGTTCATGAGAACCGTCGAAGGATACTGGGCCGTACCGCCGGGGACATAGAGGCCGGCGCGATCGATTGGCCGGGTCATCTGACCGACCGAACAGTTCTTTCTGACCGCGAGCGCATAGTCGGTCGGCAACTGTTTTTCGTGGTAGGCTACGATGTTTCGATAGGCGCGCTCGAGATCATCCCGTAAGCGGGGATCGATCGTCCGATAGGCCCGGTCGATCGTCTCCTTGTCGATCCGAAAATCGTCGATCGGAACGCCGTCGAAGCGCTTCGTCAGCTCTCTTAACGCGCGATCCTTTCCGGTTCGTACGGCGTCGATGATGTCGATGACCTGACTACGGATCTTTCTTTCTTCGGCGATGCTTTCCTCGTCGAAGGCCACGTACTCGTCGGCCCGGATCGTCGTGATTCTCATGTCCTTTCAACTCCTTTCGCGAGCCTTTGTCTGAGCGCTCGGATGGCTTCATATTTCAGGCGATAGCTCGCCCTATTGGCAATGAGCATGCTCTCGATCTCCCGGACCTTTTCGAAGACGCTCAGTCCGTTGACCCGTAGCGTTTGACCGGTCTCATAGAGATCGAGGATGGCGTCGCTTAAGCCGACGAGCGGTCCGAGTTCGACGCTACCGTTCAGTTTGACGATCGTAACGCTCTTGTTACGCGTAGCGAAGTAGTCGCGGGCGATCCGCGGGTATTTGGTCGCCACGGTGATCTCCGTAGCCTTTTCGAAGCCCCTCGGGTCGAGGCCGGCAACGACCAAGCGACACTTCCCGATGTTAAGGTGCAAGAGCTCGAAGAGATCCTCCTTCGCTTCGAGGACCATATCCATACCGACGATACCGACATCGGCGACGCCGCGCGTGACATAGGTGATGACGTCACTCGGTTTGACGAACATGAAGCGAAAGCCGTCGTTCGGATCGGTGACGATGAGCTGTCGGTCATCGCGAATAGAATCCATCGCGTATCCGGAACGACGCATGAGATCGAGCGCTTCCGTGGCGAGCCTTCCTTTCGGAAGGGCGACATCAAGTCCTTTTTTCACGTTTCCAGACCTCCTTGATCAGCCGATCGACATCGAGACTAAAACCGAGAGCAGGTGTCATGTCGCCATACGTCCTCGTGAGCGTATCGTAGCGACCACCACGGGCGACGTCCTTGTGGACCCCGTCGATATAGGCCTTGTAGATCGGTCCGTTGTAATAGTCATAGGCGTTGAGCATCGCGAGGTCGAAGACGATCCGCGGATCGTCGAAGGCCTCCTCGATCGCGATCAACCGGTCGATCGCAGCGAGTAGCTCCTCGTGCTCATCGCACGCTCGGATCGCCCGTCGGACCGATGCGAGATCGCGCGACTCCGCTAGCACCAGGTCAAAAACGTCACGGTATCCGTTTCGCTGCCTTCCCGCAATGATATCCTCGATATCGGCCCGATTCCTTTTCATGAGGGCGACCTTCAGATCCTTCGCTTTCCTTGGTTCGAGCTCAAGCGATTCGAAGAGGAGCGTTAAAAAGCGCTGGTCGCCGATCTCGATGACGTAGTCGAAGTCGTAGCTACGAAAGATCTCCGCCATGAATTCGACCATACCGACATCGGCACGGACGTCCTTTTGACCGATCACTTCGACGCCGAACTGCCGCTTGCTGCTAATCCGTCCGAAGCGATCGTAGGCGTAGACGAAATCGAGATAGTAGAGCTCGAGGGTATCCTTTTGATCCATGCCCATCACTACCTGTTTGATGATATTGGTCGTGATATCCGGTTTCAAAAGGAAGACCTCGCCATTCAGGTCGTTGACCTTAACGAGACGATCGAGCGAAAAGCGCTCATTGTTTTCATAGAAGGGGATATAGGGTTCGAAAGCGTCGCTTTCGACCCGGATAAAACCCCGCTGTTCCGCGCGCTCCTCGAAGTCACGTAGGATTCTGTTTCTCCTTTTGACCCACTCCATCTCTTCCTTGATCGACCGCATGTCGCTACCTCCAGAATGATATAAAAGGGACCAGGTGTATCCACCTAGTCCCTAGATCGATACAAGCTCACCAAGTCGAAAGGGGCCTGTATCATATGCGTTTCCCGATACAGTGCCTATTTCTTATGATGATGAGCTTGTTTGAGATCGTTGATGTACATAATCCGATAACCTCGTGGCCATTCGTTTATGATACCTATAAGATAGCACAGTT
>JBKHFR010000023.1:0-16976 GCA_046540115.1 Acholeplasmataceae bacterium
CGCATCGACCAGTCCGTCGTCATCCACACGATCACCGATAAGGGTAAGGGCCATCCCGAAGCCGAGGCGGACCGGATCGGCACCTATCACGGTATTTCGCGGGCGAGCGGTACTCGACCGGAAGGTATCAGCTGGAGCGAAGCGATCGTCCGGATCATGGTCGCTCTACAGCGAGAGGTCGAAACGTTCGTCATCATGCCGGCGATGGAGGTCGGAACGAAGTTCGAACCGTTCGCTCGGCGTTTTCCTGATCGCTACATCGACGTCGGGATCGCCGAAGAAATGGCCGCGAGCATGGCAGGCGCGATGGCGCGCCGCGGAATCCGCGTCTTTCTACCGCTCTACGCCACCTTCGCGCAGCGCGCCTTCGACCAGATACTGAACGACATCTGTCGCAGCGACCATCACGTCGTCATCGGCATCGATCGGGCGGGAATCGTCGGTGAGGATGGCTCGACGCACCAGGGCCTTTTCGACGTATCGATGTTCTATCTGATGCCGAATACCGTCATCGTCATGCCCCGCAACGCCCAGGAAGCGGCCTCGCTTTTGCACCACGGATTTCTCGGGCAAAAGCACCCCTTCATCATCCGTTATCCGCGCGGCCTCATTCCCATGGAACCGGATGTCACCTTCGAGCCGGTCGCGTTCGGATGGGAAGAGATCGAGGAGGGCGCTAGGCTGACCATGATCGGCTACGGGCCGAGCCTCGAACTCCTATTAAGGGTCAAAACCGAATTCTCGATCGACGCAACCATCGTCAATGCCCGTTTCATCAAGCCGATCGACGAGGAGATGATGCACGCGATCTGTCGAAGCGGTCGGCCGATCTTCGTCTATGAGGAAGCGGCGAACAGCGGTTCGCTCTATCCTCAGATCCTGTCCTTTATGGCGCAGCACGGGTATCACAATCGGATCGCCGAGCGCTCGATCACCGATCGGGTCGTCGGCCACGGTCGCTATGAGGACATCCTCGCTGAGCTCAGGATGGATGCCGCCTCGATCGGCGACTACCTAAGGGGTTTTCTCGATGAGACTCGATGAGTATCTCGTGAAGCATTCCGACGTGCGTTCGCGGTCAAAGGCCAAGGATCTGGTCGACCGCGGTCTCGTCACGGTCGATGGCAGGCTCGCTACGAAGGCCGGGATGCGCGTTTCTGAGCCGATCATCAAAATCAGGGACGAAAACGAATTCGTCAGCCGATCGGGCCAGAAATTATTGCGCGTCCTGCTTGATTATCGGATCGATCTATGCGATAAAACCGTCATAGACGTCGGCTCTTCGACCGGTGGCTTCACCGACTGTGCCCTCAGGCACGGTGCGAAGCGCGTCTATGCCTACGACGTCGGTAAGGATCAGATGGACGCGACGCTCAGAAAGGATCCGCGCGTCGTTCTGAGTGAAGGGACGAACATCCTTACGGTCGACCTTCCCGCTGCTGACTACATTCTGATCGACGTATCCTTTACGTCGATCCAACCGATTCTAACGCACATCCGCGAACATTCTGCGAGAGTGATCGCGCTGATCAAACCACAGTTCGAGGCCGGGCCGATCACCTTTAAGGGGGGCGTATTAAAGGATCTAGGGATGCACGAGCGCATCGTCAAAAGGATCTGCCGATACGCCATCGAGCTCGGTTACCGGATCAATGGTCTGAGTCGCGCGGGAATCAAGGGGAAATCCGGCAATCAGGAATACGTTCTTTTACTCGATCGGGATTACACAAAAGAATCCCTCGATATCGAACGACGCATAGGAGAGATCGTATGTTAAAACGTCTAAAAGTCAGTAATTTCGCCCTGATCGATGATCTCGAAATGACCTTTGAAGGCGGTCTTACCGCCCTAACAGGCGAAACGGGTACCGGCAAGTCCATCATTCTCGAATCCTTACAGCTGCTCTTCGGCAAGCGTTCGGACCAAACGATGATCCGTCACGGCGCTACCAAGGCCTTGGTCTCCGGTACTTTCATCCTGAGCGATGCGGTGATGCATGCTTTCGATCTACCGGAAACGATCACGATCGAACGGAGCATCGACGGAAACGGAAGGCACCAGATCCGGCTCGAGGACGAGGTGACGACGCTCGCACGCATCAAGGCGATCATGCGCTCGGTCGGCAGCATCCACAATCAGAACGATACGATGGCGCTCTATGATCGCTCGTTCTATCTGACCTTCATCGACCAGGTCGATGAAAAGCGGACCGAAAGGATGCTTAACGACTACCTTTTGAGCCGCTCGAAGTACCTCGATCGGAAAAAGCACTTCGAGGATCTCAAGAAAAAGAAGAGCCAGTCCCTAGAAAAAAAGGAATTCATGGAGTATCAGCTCAAGGAACTCAAGTCCTTGAATCTGATCGAGGATGAGAAACGGGAACTCGAAGAAAGGATCGATAAGCTCAAGAACTTCGACAAAATCCAGACGAACCTTCGCTATGCCTACGAAGCGCTCGCATCGGAAACCTCCCTCGATCCGATCCATGAGGCCGGAAAATCGCTACTCGATATCGCCTCCCTCGATGAGAACTACCGGGATATGGCCGACCGTCTTACCTCGGCATTCTATGAGCTCGATGACGTCAGATCACGGATCTATCGGACCCTCGAGGAACTCGATTTCGATGAAGAGGACTTCGACCGCATGCAGGAACGGAGCTATGAGCTCCAAAGGATCGAGACGAAATACGACAAGTCGGTCAACGAACTGATCGACTACACGCACGAGATCGAAGAGGAACTGTCGCTGATCAAGGACTATGACGGCTACCTCAAGAACTACGAAAAAGAAGTCGAAAAGGCGTATGCTCTCGCCTATGATCACGGACTTAAACTGCGAGAACTCCGCCAGAAACTAGCCCGCGAACTCGAAAAGGAAGTGCTCGCGGAGCTCAGAGATCTCGATCTAGCTGATGCTAGCTTTGAGATCGTCTTCGACCCGGAGGACGGTCAGTTGCACGAACACGGTCTCGATAGCGTCGAGTTCTATATATCGCTTAACGAGGGCGAGCCGCTACGACCGTTTTCGAGCGTCGCGAGCGGTGGCGAGCGAGCCCGTTTCATGTTCGCGATCCGGAGCATATACGCGAAGAAAAACCGTCTTTCACTGCTGATCCTCGATGAGATCGATATCGGAATCAGTGGAAAGACGGCTGCGAAAGTCGCTCAAAAGATGAGCGATCTATCCGGATCGATGCAGCTGATCGTTATCACGCACCTGCCACAAGTCGCCGCGCGCGCCGACCACCACTACGGCATAAGCAAGATCAAGGAAGCGAACCGGATGGTTACGCGCATCAACGAACTATCCGAGGATGAACGGGTCGAGATGATCGCGCTCATGCTATCGGATGAAAAGCTCTCGCATTTCGCCATCGAACAGGCGCGTACGCTACTGACAAAATAAAAAAAGCTTTCGCTTTTCTTATCACGCGTCGCCTTCGATCAGCGCGAGTATGAACGTGAGTACGACGAGCCCGACCATTCCGAAGAAAATGATCCAAACGAGCGCCTTACCCCACCAGGTTTCGGTCGGCGTCTTAAAGGGCTTTTTGAAAGGGTCTCTCTCCTTATCGGTGCGCTTATCCTGGTTGTACGCCTTTTTTGAGGCGGATCGTACGTTTTTCGTTTTTCCGCTCATCTTTTCTGCCATGCTTTCACCTCATTTTTCGTTACCATTATACTATAAGAGTGCGCCGAAAGAAAGTGATTTAGTGAAAAAGGACATAAAAATCATCTTCCATATCGACCTCAATGCCTTCTATGCGAGCTGTGCCATGATCAAGGAACCCTACCTCAAGGACAAGGTATTCGTTGTCGGCGGTAGTTCCTCTTCGAATCGCGGCGTCGTATCGACCGCTTCCTACAAGGCACGCTCTTACGGGATCCATAGTGCGATGAACATCAATGACGCCTACGAGAGGTATCCCAAGCTCGTGATCGTTCCGACGGATTTCGCGCTCTATAACGAGTATTCGAATCGCTTCTTTTCCTTCCTCAAGCGATACAGTTCGCTCATCCTTGCCGGCTCGATCGACGAAGCGTACATCGACATGACGGAGCGATCGAAAAACCAGCACCCCCTCGAGATCGCCCAGGAGATCCAGAAGGGCTTACTCAAGGAGTATAAACTGCCCTCTTCGATCGGTATCGCACCGACGCTCTTTCTTGCTAAGATGGCTTCGGACATGAAAAAGCCCTTAGGCATCACCGTCTTACGAAAAAAGGATATCGTTAAAAAGCTGTTTCCTCTGCCGATATCGAGCATGTATGGAATCGGCAAAAAGACGTATCCGAAGCTGATCGAGCACGGCATCTCGACCATCGGCGATTTCGCTCGAAAAGGCAACCGCTCACGCATCCTAAAAGTGATGAGCGAAGCGAACTACTACGGATTTCTCGAGCACATCATGGGGAAAAGCAGCGACGTGATCGACCCTAAGAAGTACCGGATTCCGAAGTCGATCAGCAACGAGACGACGCTGAACTACGCCATGGATGAGCCGGATGCCATCCTGTCCGTGATCGAGAATCTCCTCGAAACGACCCTTGACCGCCTGATACGCGAAGAGCTCGTCACGAAAACGATCGGAATCCGTTTCCGGACCACGGGTTTCGAGACCTTTAGTAGGAGCACCTCCCTAAGCGAGCACAGCGACGACCGCGCGCTGATCAAGGAAGAGATCGAAGCGCTCTTCGACCGCGCATACGGTGGCGAAGCGCTCCGTCTCGTCGGCGTCTTCTTCAACCAGATCATGCTGAAAAGCGACCTGAAAAAGGACTTTAACCTCTTTAACTATCAGACGATGACGAAACGAGAAGAACGCCTCTATGAGACGGTTTCCACGCTAAAAGAAAAGTATCCGAATGCCATCAAGAACAAGGGCTAGACGATCCGATCTAGGTCGAGACGCGACCTGTTGTCCCAGGTCGAAGGGTCGTTTTTATCGTAGGCTCTTAGAAACCGGATGACCTCGCGCGTGATCCGGGTCGGCGTCGAGGCGCCACTCGTCACAGCGACGACGTCGATGCCCTCTAACCACGCGAGCTCGAGCTCATCGAGGCTTTCGATGCGCTCGCTTCTGATGCCCTGTCGCCTACCGACCGCTGCGAGCTGGTTGGTGTTACTGCTCATGGGGTCGCCGACGACGATCAGAAGATCCGCTTCGATCCTCGTGATCGCTTCCTGGCGCATCGTCGTCGCCTGACAGATCTCATTGTCGAATACGACGTTTTCGAACCGGTTCCGAATGACGGTAAGGATGGGCTCGATGTCGTGTAGGCTTAGCGTCGTCTGGTTCGTTACGAATATCCTTTCTCCGGTCCGTCGCTGCGGTCGGATCAGCGCGTCCTTCGTCGATTCGACGAGCACGATCGAGGGATCGATCGACAGGATCGCTTCGGTTTCCGGATGGCCCTTGTGGCCGATATAGAGCACCTGATCGCCGTCATCGAGGCGCTTACGGATCAGGTCGTGCACGCGATCGACGTCCTTGCAGACGGCATTGACCGTTGTCAATCCTAGGGATCGAGCGCGTTCGATGACGCGACGTGAAACCCCGTGCGCACTGAAAACAACCGTACCCTTGGGGACGCTTTCGATCAGCTCGAGCTGCGTCCTGTTCCGATCATAGAGATGGATGACCCCCTGTTTTTCAAGGGCGCGGGTCACGTGGGCGTTGTGGACGACCCGTCCGAGGATGTAGATGGGACGCGGATAGGAGGGATCGGCTAGTACGTCGCGGACCTTCTTTAAGGCCGAGACGACGCCGTGACAATACCCGCGTGGTCTAACTTCGATGACTTCCATTCCATCACCACTACCATTATATCGCATATCGCTTTCGGTGTCGTTCTTTTTACCCGATCTGGGATAACGTGTTATAATGATTGCGGTGATCCGATGGAAATGAAAGAAAGACTCGCGGATCTCGGTTTCCGAGAACCCACCCCGATCCAGACAGAGATATTCAGAGCTTTTAGGACCGAACGGCATATCGTCGGCATCGCGCCTACCGGTACGGGCAAGACGTATGCCTATCTTTTACCGATCCTTGAACAGATCGACCGCGGTCTCGAAGCGGTACAGGCGATCATCTGCGTGCCTACGAATGAGCTCGTCGAACAGGTTCTAGGCATGCTAAAAGCCGTTGAGCCTGATGTTTCGGTCAGGGCCTACTACGGCGGCTTTGACCAGCAGAGGGAGATCGCCCGACTTAAGAAGCGGCAACCTCTGATCGTCATCGCGACGCCCGAACGTTTAAAAGAGCTCGCCGTCACGAAGGCTGCCCTGAACTTGAAACACGTCAAAAACGTCGTCCTCGACGAAGCCGATATGATGTTCGACCGCACCTTTCTCGGTTGGATCGATGAGTTCGACCGCACGATCAAAAACGCGAGATACCTGCTTTTCTCGGCTTCGCTCTCCGAGACGATGGAACCGTTTATCAGGAGCTACTTCGGTTCCTATCTCAAGGTCGATACCCGGAAAGAACACGAGCTCAGGATCTCCTATCCGCTCATCGATATTCGCGGTACGAATCGGCTCGAGGCGATCGAAGGAGTCGTCCGCGCGATCAATCCCTATCTCTGCTTCGTCTTCGTCAGCAAGAAGAAGGACATGCCGGACGTATACGAGCGGATCCAGTCACTCGGTGAACCCGCCGTCATGCTCAGCTCCGATCTCAGCGTCCGAATGCGCAAGCAGCTCATCGGGCGCATCCGGAAGCTCGAGTTCCGTTACGTCGTTACGAGCGACCTCGCCTCACGGGGCATCGACCTTTCCGTCTCGCACATCATCAACTACGACCTGCCACTGAAACCTGAATTCTTCTTCCATAGGAGCGGACGCACGGGGCGAATGGGCCAGAGCGGAACGGTGATCACCCTGCAGGCCGTCGAGGACCAGAAACGGATCGAAAGCCTGAGACGCAAGGGCGTGCCTTTCCAACGGTCCCGTATCGTCGATTCGACGATCGTCCCGATCAAAAAGCGCAAGGATGGCTTCAGTGACGCGCAAAGACAGGCGATCAAACGGATCGCGAAACCGAAAAGAATCAAACCGAACTATCGGAAAAAGAATAGGGCCGTGATCGAAAAGGCCATCAGAAAAGCGAGGAAGAAAACGCATGCTAATCATCGGTAGTCACGTATCCATGTCCGGTAAAGAGATGTTTCTCGGATCGATCAAGGAGGCGCTCTCCTACGATGCGACCGCGCTCATGGTCTATACCGGCGCTCCGCAGAACACGCGCCGAAAAAGGATCGAGGACCTAAGGATCGACGAAGCCAAGCAGCTGATCGAAGCCAATGGCCTCAGTCTCAAAAACGCCGTCGTTCACGCGCCCTATATCATGAATCTCGCCAATCCCGATCCGATAAAAAGATCCTATGCCAAGCGCTTTCTCATCGACGAGATCCAGAGAACCGAGGCGATGGGTATTAGCCAGATCGTCCTGCATCCAGGAAGCGCTGTCGGCCTCGATCGGCCACAGGCGATCATATGGATCGCCGATGCGCTCAACGAAGTCATCGAGAGGACTAAAAGCTCTAACGTCCGGATCGCCCTCGAGACGATGGCCGGCAAGGGCAACGAAGTCGGCAGGACATTCGAAGAACTGAAAGCGATCATCGATCTCATCGACAAGGATGAGCGCGTCAGCGTCTGTTTCGACACCTGTCACGTCCACGACGCCGGATATCGCGTCAAGGAGGACTTCGATTCCGTCGTTCGCCTATTCGATGACATCATCGGGGTCGAACGCATCAGCGTCATCCACGTCAACGACTCGAAAAACCCCGTGGGTGCCGCCAAGGACCGACACGAGAACATCGGTTTCGGACATATCGGCTTCGAAGCGCTTAAAGGCGTCATCTATGACGAACGGTTCGAGGATATCCCGAAAATACTCGAGACGCCCTACGTCGAAAAGATTCCGCCCTACCGCCATGAGATCGCCATGATCCGGCAAGGCGTCTTTAAAAGCGACCTCAAGGAACGCATCGTCCGCGATCAGGACGTATGAATGGACGCTAGAAAGTGATCGAAGCCAACGATCCAATCGATCGAAAAGGAGCGGCTAGTCCCTTTAGGTTCAGCGGCGCTCGATCAAGAAGCGACCGGGTAAAAGCTTAGGAAAAATCAGTACCAACTAGAAGAAAAGCGATCTATAAAGGACTCTATGAACCGAGCGTTCTAGCGATAAATGCCTACTGCCATCAGATCCGTTTTGGGCTTTGAACCCCTGTTTTATGGCGCTCATAAGCCGATAAAAAAGAACGTATTTATGATTGCCAAACACCGGATTATGTGCTATAATCATAGGCAGTGAAATGAGGAGGTTTTTATGGCAGACAAATATAACCGGGTGGAACCCAAAGTTCCACCACTAACGATCGCGATACTCGTATCGCTCGTCGTCATCATCGTGGCGATCATCGTTTTCACGCGACCATCCGATGCCGAACAGATCCACGCCGAATATACGGTTACCGCCCGCACGGATCTAACCGAGGAACACCCGTTTAAAAGCGTCGAATACGAGGATGGCTTTCTCGGCATGCGGGAAGGGCTTAAGAGCATGATCGAGGATGAGGAGTACCTCCTCGTCTATTTCGGACACGCCGAATGCGAATCCTGCCTAGCTCACGTCGCACCCTATGAATCCTATTTCTTTGATGAAGGCGTCGATGAGTATTTCGACCATATCTATTACTACAATCCCCTCGATGAATCCTCAACCTTCGAGACGATCCAGACCGATCATGAGGGTATCCGCGGTTCCGTTCCTCAGCTCGTGCTCTTCGTTGACGGCGAAGTCGAAGTAGCGCACGAACCTCCCGAAACTTCTGAAGACCAGGAACCGAGCGAACGGCAGATCAACCGACGGGTCATGGAGTTCTACCTCGATGTCCTCGAAGTCGTAGAGAATTCATGAAAAAGCACGCCGTGCTTTTTTTTACAAGGAGTGAACGTTCATGATCGACCGGATCAAGGATACGATACGAAAGACGATCGAGGATAACTTCGATGTCACAGATATAACCGTCGAAGAACCTAAACGAGGATTGGCTGATCTAGCGATCCCGCTTTTTCCTTTCGCCAAGCGCTGGAAAAAACCATTAAAAGCGATCTATGACAGCTTCTATGAGCATATCGATGCGCTTGCGGACATCGATCGCATCGAGTTTTCTAACGGATTCATGAACCTATTCCTAGAGCGCGAATCGCTTTCGCACCGCATTCTAACCGATGTCGTCATCCGTGACCACGGTTACGGAAGCGCTGAATCCGCTCGAGACAAAACGGTCGTCATCGACTACTCTTCACCGAATATCGCCAAGAGTTTTTCCGTCGGGCACCTGCGCTCGACGGTGATCGGAAACGCCTTGAAACGGATCTATGAAAAGAGCGGCTATCGCGTGATCGGCATCAATCATCTCGGCGACTGGGGAACTCAGTTCGGCAAGATGATCGTCGCCTATCAGATGTGGGGTTCGAAAGAGGCGATCGAGCGCTCGCCGATCGAAGAACTGCAGGCGCTCTACGTCCGGTTCCACGAGGCAGCCGAGGATGACCCGACGCTCGAAGAAAAAGCGCGCGAGGCGCTGTTAAAACTCGAGCGAAAGGATCCCGAACACCTCGAACTGTGGCAGTGGTTCAAGGATGAATCCCTGCGCGAGTTCATGGAGATGTATGACCTTCTCGGCGTAACGTT
The DNA here is from genome assembly GCA_046540115.1 of Acholeplasmataceae bacterium. Classification (GTDB taxonomy): domain Bacteria; phylum Bacillota_I; class Bacilli_A; order Acholeplasmatales; family Acholeplasmataceae; genus RECG01. The sequence goes on from JBKHFR010000023.1 coordinate 9,719, forward strand.
TGACGCCTATGACGGTGAGTCATTCTATAATGACAAGATGGAAGCCGTCATCGACGAACTCGACCAAAAGCACTTGCTCAAGATCGATGAGGGCGCGACCATCATCGATCTCGGTCCGGATATGCCGCCCGCACTGATCAAGCGGAGCGACGGCGGTACGCTCTACATGACGCGCGATCTAGCTGCGCTGCTCTACCGTCACCGGACCTATGGCTTCGATTCCATCCTATACGTCGTCGGCAATGAACAGCGCCTCCATTTCAAACAGCTCAAAGCTATCAGCCGTCTCATGGGCTACGACTTTGACATCGAACACATCAACTTCGGGCTCGTTCTGATCGAAGGTAAAAAGATGTCGACGAGAAAGGGAAAGAACAAACGCCTAAAGGACGTCATCAACCGGGCGATCGCGGAAGCCGGAAAAGCGATATCTAGTAAGGATACCGAACTCGGAGATAAGGATGAGATCGCTAGAGCGGTCGCCATCGGCGCGATCATTTTCAATGACCTTAAGAACGAGCGACACCTCGATATCGACTTCGACCTTGAACACATGCTCAGATTCGAGGGACAGACAGGTCCCTATATCCAGTATAGCAGCGTCCGGATCGAATCGATCCTTTGCGAGCACGCGATCGACCTCGAGCACATGGACTCGTCCTACTACAAGGAGGACGCCTATTTCGCGATCATCAAACAGATCAACCAGTTCCCGTCGATGATCGAGCGCGCGCGCCGACAGAATGCCCCAAATATCATCGCTCGCTACGTGCTTTCGCTCGCCCAGAGCTTCAACCGTTTCTATGGCAACCAGAGGATCGTGGTCGCCGATCAGAGCCACCTGCAAGCGAACCTCCTCTTCATCAAGGCCATCCAGATCGTACTCAACGAAGGGCTCCGTCTCCTCGGCATTAGAGCTCTGAAAGAAATGTAGGTTTGACTTGAAAAAACGGGCATATAGTGCTATCCTATGGGTGCTATCCGAAATCTTCGGGTGGACTGCCCCGCGTGATGAAATTGGTAGACGTGCCAGACTCAAAATCTGGTGGATGCAAATCCGTGCTGGTTCGAGTCCGGCCGCGGGGACCACTTTACGACTACTGCTCGAACGAGCAGTTTTCTTTTCATAGGATAGCCCACGATCACTATGAGTATGCAGGCATACGATCTTTTGTTAAGTGTGATACAATGGTTGTTGTGAAAGCGAGGTGCACCATGGAAGCTAAACCTTTACGTCAATTCTTTATGAAGACGATGAACGGCATGACCTATGGACTTTTCGCAACCCTGATCATCGGCGTCATCATCCGTCAGTTCGGCTATCTACTCGACTGGGAAATACTCTATGATACGGTCTATCAGAGGCTAGCTAGTCTCATGGGGGTCGGGATCGGTCTTGGTATCGGACTATCCCTCGGGATGGACGGCCTCAAACTCGTGGTTGCTGCGATCATCGGTGGCATCTCGACGAGCTTCCGGTATTCCTTCGATCAGGGGCTCGAACTGATCATGAACAATGAGCCTCTAACGGTCTATATTACGGTTATACTAGCGCTTTTAGCGCTGAACTATATCCTTAAGAAGCGGACACCCTATGACATCCTGCTCGTACCTCTACTCGGGATTACGCTAGCGGTCGTTATTACGCTTTTGGTCAGTGCGCCGACGCGACTGGTCGTTTTGGGCATCCAGGACTTCATCGTTCAGGCGACCGTTTACGCACCGTTTTTTATGAGCATCACCATCGCTGTGGTCATGGGGATGCTGTTGACATCACCGATCTCGAGTGCGGCCATCGCGATTACGCTCGATCTGAGCGGCGCGGCAGCCGGCGCGGCCGTCGTCGGTACGACGGCGCAGATGATCGGCTTCGCTGTGCAGTCCCGTCGGGATAACGGTATCGGCATGATGCTTTCGATCGCTTTCGGAACGTCGATGCTACAGTTTAAGAACATCCTGAAAAAGCCGATCATCTGGTTACCGACCATCATCGCCTCGGCGGTACTCGCCCCCTTCTTCGTCCTGGTACTCGGAACGACGACGACGAGTGCCGGTGCCGGCATGGGCAGCTCGGGCCTCGTCGGGCCTTTGCAGACGCTTGCCGACATGCATTACGCCACCGAAGCCTGGCTTTCGGTCGGATTGATGGTCATACTGCCCGTCATCCTTGTCTATGCACTCGACGGTATCTTTAGTCGAAAGGGTTGGATCGTTAAAAATGATCTAGCGATCCATAGCGATATCTCTTAAAATGGGCAAAGGTATTCAATATCGTCCAGAACTATGATAAAATAAAAGCGTTATTTATATAATATCAAAGAAAGTGGTGGATGGTATTGAATAAACGCATTGAAAATGGTCCGTTAGGAAAACTTTTACGTACGCTCGGATTCCTTGCCGTACTCGTCGGTGCGCTCTATATCGCAACGAAGCTCGTTCTTGAACACGCCGACATTTCCTTTATCGCTAACGCGGTCGAGTTCGCGGAAATGGTCGATGAACAACTCGTTCACGTGTCCTTTTTAAACGATACGGCCTACGTTTTTTTAGCCCTAGTCGTGGGATTCTTGTTGTTGCTGTGGGTCATACGCAAGGGAATCATACTGCGCGTTTTACTGACAGCCCTACTCGTTGTCGGTTTCATTCTCGATGCCGCTGCCGGTCAAAGCTTTTTAGCACCGATCGAAGTCATTCGTCCCGAATGGCTGGTCGAGGTGCTCGCCGCTCTCGAGGATCAGATCAATGAGCTCAGGAGCTTAAGCGACTTCCTTGTTCCTGGCATCAGTCTCGCAACGGCATTCTTCCTCTGGGTCCTTTTTTCCTATAAGAGACCGAGGCGAATCTCGACCTTCATACTGAGCGGCGCTGCGACGCTCCTATTCCTAGCGATACTCATGAACTACGTCGGCAGTACCTTTTTCTCGGACTTGCTCGAGCCGGGAACGACCGGTGATACCGTTATGATCACCCTTTATCTCGCCGCCTATCTGCTCATAATCGCTGGGTCCGCCTTCGGCATCGTCGGTTTTATCCGCAAGTAACCGCCTCACAACAAAAGTGCCCGTCTGAAGACGGGCCTTTTTTATAGCAACGGTGCGAATCCGCGCAGTAGGGTCTGCACGAGACGGTAGAGGATGTTACGCTTCTTCAGCGTTTCGGCGAGGACCGATTCGGCTTCCGTTTCCTGATAGTAGCGGAGCATGTCAGCGATGACGGGGTCGCTATCATAGTAGATGCTGTTTTCAAAGTGCAAGTAGAGGCTCCTGAAGTCGAAATTCGCCGTTCCGAAGAGGGCCTTCTTTCGGTCAGCGATCAGCATCTTGGAGTGGATGAACCCGGGCTTATAGCGATAGATCTTCACACCGGATTCGATCAGCTCGGGTATGAAACTCTCGGTGACCATGAGAACGAACCTTTTATCGGGGACGAACGGTATGATGATCCTGACGTCGATACCCGATTTCGCCGCGTTCGTCAGCGCCGTCGTCAGCTCGCTATCGATGATCAGGTAGGGCGTCGTAATCAGAATCGATTCTTCGGCATTAGAGATGAGCGAAAGATAGATGTTTTTCGTCGTCAGTTCCTGGTCGAGCGGCATGTCGTCAAAGGGAATGACAAGCCCGGAACTCTCGTGCGTAACGCTTCCTCTGTATCGCTCGTAGTCGATCTCTTCCTTGCTCTGGAAGCGCCAGTTCTGGATGAACGTTAGGGCTAAGGACCAGACGGCGTCACCCTCGAGGCGAACCATGGCGTCACGCCAATGCCCGAAGGGATGGACGACGTTCATGTACTCATCGCCGATGTTCATGCCGCCGGTATAGCCGATATTCCCGTCGATGACGACGACCTTGCGGTGATCGCGGTAATTGTAGATGAAGTTGATGTGCAGGCGGATCGGATTGAAGTTGATGACCCGAAAGCCTTCGGCTCGGAGCTTTTTCGGATAGCGAAACGGTAGCGAATAGCTGCCGAAGTCGTCGTAGATGATCCGCACTTCGACTCCCGCCCGGACGCGTTCTTGCAAAACGCGCAGGATCCGATTCCAGATCTGGCTCTTACTGATGATGAAGAACTCGAGGAAGACATAGCTTTTCGCGTTCCTGATATCCTCGATGAGCTGTTCATAGAAGCTCTCACCACTGGGAATGAAGGTCGACCGCGTCCTGCGATAGGAAGCGTATCCGAATCGCTCGAGATAGGTCGCGTTCCTATCCTGTTTTAAGGGGATCAGCTCGATATAGCGAAAGCGGTCACTCGTAATCGTGCGCATGTGTTCGAGCATTTTCGGATTGACGTTGCGCTGCCGATAGAAGAGGTAGAACAAACCACCGAAAAGTGGGAAAACGAGGATCGGCACGATCCAGGAAAGCTTATAGATCGGGTTTTCTTCCTTGGCGATCAGGTAGAGCGCGATGATAACGCTAAGGACATAGAGAAAAGTCGAGATGAACTCGAAACGGGCGATATAGGCGATCAGAAAAAGAAAGAGCAAAATCTGAAAGAAGACGAGAAGAAGGATGAGTGCAGTCCGACTTAAAAGCAGTCTGAGAAGGCGTTTCATGGTTCACTCTCCTTCCTTAATGAAGACGTATTCACGGTCGTTCGAATGCGTATCCGCGTAACGGTAACCGCTGATATCGAACTCCTTAAGTAGACGAACATCCTCGATCCGCCTTTCGATCATCCTGCGAGCGAAGGCGCCGCGCATGCGCTTAGCATCCATGCTCATAGTGCGTAATTTGCCTTTATGATGCGTTTTAAAGGATATCTTAACCATGTCGAAACCAGCGAGAACGCGCGAAAACTCCTGCGAAGCGAGGTCAACGATGATCCGGTTATTAGACTCCTGACTGAGGTATTCCGACAGCTTCGGACGCCAGTAAGAATAGAGGTCACCGAGGATTCGATCCTTGTAGTCGAGACGATAGAACGAAATCCCATCAAGGGGCTTTAGCATGCCGTAGAGCGCGGAAAGGATACGTAGGTGCTCCTCGGCATAGCGCATGTCACCATCCGAGAGGGATGCGGCATCGAGCGCCTTGTAGGCGGCACCGTAATAGCTATGGATCGCCGGCTGCAAGGCGCGCCCGAAGGCGTGCGAATAGGCAAAGACATCCTGAGCGATGCTCTTGGAGACACCCATCTCCCTTTCGATTTCTGTCACGGTCATTTTACTGATCCTCGCGTTCAATCCACGGGCTTCATCCTGAAAGAACGGAAACCGTTTATGCTCGTAGTTCGTCCGTTGAAAGGTCTTGGCCGGGGAAAGGATGATGATCATATTTCGTCCTCCTGATTTCCTAGTCTTATTATACCAAAAAGACGAAAAAAGTGTTAGAATAGGTGTATATAAGGAGGTATCTATGGACACCCGGAGACTGAACCTGCTCATAGACTTCTATGAGCTCACCATGGCCAATGGTTACTTCAAGGATAACCGACACAAAGACATCGCCGTTTTCGACGTTTTTTTTCGCTCGATCCCCGATCATGGCGGATACGCCATCTTCGCCGGTCTCGAACAGATCATCGAATACATCGAACGCCTATCGTTCGATGCAGAGGAGATCGACTACCTCCGTTCGATGGGTATTTTCGAGGAGGGCTTTCTCGAATACCTGAAGGACTTCCGTTTTACCTCGGACCTATACGCGATGAAAGAGGGAACGCCCATCTTTCCCAAGGAACCCATCATCGTTTGTAAGGGCCCGATCATCGAGTGCCAGCTCGTTGAGACGATGCTGCTCTTAACATTCAATCATCAGAGCCTGATCGCCACCAAGGCGGCCCGGATCGTCAAGGCCGCACAGAACCGGCCGATCCTCGAATTCGGGGCGCGCCGTGCCCACGGCTATGATGCCTCGATCTATGGCGCCCGCGCTGCCTATATCGGTGGCGTCTATGGCACGTCGAATACCTATGCCGGATATACCTATGCCATGCCCGCGCTCGGCACGATGGCGCACAGCTATGTCCAAAGCTATCCGAGCGAATTCGATGCCTTTCGTGCCTACGCGCTGACCTATCCCGAACAGACCGTGCTTCTCGTCGATACCTATCATACGCTCGAATCCGGCATTCCCAACGCGATCCGTACCCATAAGGAAGTCCTCGAACCGCTCGGATACCGACTGAAAGGTATCCGCTTGGACAGCGGTGATCTGACCTATCTTTCCAAGTGCGCGAGAAGGATGCTCGACGAGGCCGGTATGACCGATACGACGATCACCGTTTCCGGTTCGCTCGATGAGTACCTGATCAAGGAACTGCTCCATCAAGGCGCTAAGATCGATGCTTTCGGTGTCGGCGAAAGGCTCGTAACCGCTCGGAGTGAAGCGGTGTTCGGTGGCGTATTCAAGCTCGCAGCCGTCGAAGCGAACGGTTCGCTTACGCCTAGGATCAAGATCAGCGATAACGTCGATAAGACGACGGTGCCCGCTTTCAAGCAGGTCTATCGTTTCTATGACGAGCACTGCATGATGATCGCGGACGTCCTGACGCTGCACGACGAAACGATCGATCCCGCTGGTGGTATCATGGTCACACAGAGCGAGTGTATTTACCTCCCGTGAGATGGCAAGATCGACAAGCTCCTCGGGCGTAAGAGAGCCGTCCGAGCTGCTGCTGTGGGCATGAAGATCGATGTACATGGTGTGTTCCTTTCTGGGTAAATCGTATGCGGCTGCCTGTAGTCGCTATCATACTGTCATCGGACAGGTTTACGTTGAGGGTACCGGTTTTACCATGTGAGCGTCGACTGTGATTGCTGCTCTTCCAAGCGCATCCACCGAAATTACCAGTTTCTGACTTCTCTGAGTTCGAACCACTGTGCCGGAGATTCCCCTCAATGGTCCCGATTCGACCTGCACCGGGGTACCCTCCACAAGCCGATCCACATCCTCCCAGGGCTCGACGGGTATCCCCAGATCGATGGTATGATACACCTGTTCAAGCTGTTTCATGAAGCGGCTCTGGTGCTGAATTTCCACCAGATTAACGATACGTCCGGTCGCATAGAGATGGCGTTGCTGGCCCGGCTCGGCGCAAAAACTCAGATATCCGGGGAAAAGACACAGTATCGATTTGCGCTTTTTGTTATTATCCTGCCGCCGGACAACCTTCATATACATGGGAAGGTAGTATTCGATGTTTTGTTCCATCAGATCAAATGCCAGAGCTTTTTCCTGCCGGGGTTTGACCTTTGCCACCCACCACCTTCCTTGCGCTTCGTGTATGGATCGCTGAGGAAAACGTGATG
>JBKHFR010000024.1:0-16471 GCA_046540115.1 Acholeplasmataceae bacterium
CTTCTCGTTCCGCGGACAGCTATCGGGATCATATCGGTTTCGCTCTTGATTTTCGTGTATAGTTGCTGTTCGGCCTTATCACAGTGACAGATGAAGGCTGTGGGCATTTCCTTTGGAAGGTCGAAGTCCTTGATGTCATAGTGCTCGATGTTCCTATCGATCAGCCACTCCGGATGATAGGGGATGCTGTTCAGCATCAGGGCTTTTTGATACCCGAAGAATCGGTCCGTATTCGAATTGGCCGATAGCGGATCGACGACCATGCCGATCTTCTTGTGGCCCTGCTCGATCAGGTAGTTGGTCGCGAGCATGCTCGAATAGTAGTTGTTTATATAGATATAGTCGAAGGGGAATCGGTTCGATAGGAAGTCGATGGTTATGACCGGATAGTCCGTTTCACCGAGAAGGCGCATGAGCTCATCGTCGGTTTCACCGGCGAGTAAAATACAGTCGATGCCGTTGATCTCCTTGATCTTGCTGAGATAGAATGGCTGTCCGTCATAGATCAAGAGCGTGATCTTTCCGTGGTTCCTTTCGATCTCATTGTTCAAATAATAGTAGATCTTCGTGTAGAACTGTTCGTAGGATAGAAAGTATTTCTTATCGATGATGTAAAGGAAGTGCTTTTTACTGATGATCGGATCATGGGTAGAATAACCGATTTGGCTAGCGTAGGACTGGATACGTTCCTTTAATTCGGGGCGGACACCCGGTTGATTCTTAAGTGCCTTATGAACGGTTACCTTGGATACACCGAAATCATCGGCAATCGTCTGTAAAGAAATCTTTTTCATTTATATCCACCTCATATATACTATGCCATATTATTTTGTGTATGTAAAGGCATTAATTAACACATCCAATATCGTTACCTAACAAATAGGGCGAAAAATCTCTTTATAAAGGCCTCAAAAGCGTTGACCGACCAAATAAAATATGTTAATATCGATATGAAAGCGGTATCAGGAAATATAACGTTAGGTAACGATGATAAGAAAGGATGTTATGATGTTTAGTAGGCTCTGGATAAAGGTTTTAATCGGCGTTCTTTTTCTTGCTCTTGCTCTCGGAGTGACGACGTGCGCGTTAATGAGAGATGATTCTGTTTCTGAGGAGGTTGTACCAATTCTAGATGTTAGCGATGAAAGGATCGTTATCGGCATCGATCGCGTTCAGCAACTGAGATTTTCGCGTGTCGATGATGATACCTGGAATTTCGATGGTGTTTATACCTATCTCGACGATTCCTATGAACTGGTCGGCGGGGAAGAGGATGGTAAACTGTTCCGGTTCAACCCGATCAGCTATAACGATGAGAATCCGGATACGATCCTGGAAAATACCATCACGGAAATCCGAGTGCTTAAGGATGATACGGATGTTAAGAGCATCGAGCTAAGGTCAGCTGCGGTTAAGATGGTCGTGACGGTTGACGATACCTCGGAATATATCAAGCGTGAGGCGGTATTGACGACCGGAGTTGATAATCGATTAGCGGAGGGTCAACTCGGGTTCTCGATCCGGACGAAGGCCGATCTATTCAATTATGAAACCGGCTTTATCGCGACTCGGTCTAGTCGCGAGACACAGGTGGAGTTGCCGTACTCCTTTCCGGCTCTCTACGGTGAACTAGATGGTGCGAGCTACCGACTGCGATACTCGATCGTCGTCGATCGGACGAATACTTCCGGCGTTTTCAACACGGCGAGAAGGCGTTCGATTCAGGACACATATGAGATCGGTGCGATGAGCTCTAATGCCGACCTAGAGGTCGATCGCGAGTATCGTTATACGGATTACCTGTTGTTTACGACGAAGGATCGCGACGAGTACGACATGGTCGAGATGTCCTATCGACAACTCAATCGCGTCTCATCACAGGAATACTACTTAAAAACTCAATCCGGTAACCGCCCGGCCGATAGCTACGCCGATGTCGTCCGTCGTCTCTACGACGAACTGATGGACGGTCGTTCGGGATACGACGAGTTTTTGGGAGCGATGACGCCCTATGGCTATAATACTGAACAGGCCTGGGGTGAGGCTTTCGCTGCTATGGACGTGCTGAAAGGGGTGATGCGCTACGCGATCTGGCTGGACGATGACGAGGTCATCGAAAGGACGAAGAACATGGTCCGGGAATTCGTCATCACCCATGATGGCAACAAGAGATGGATCGAACCCTATACCGGTGAAAACGCCCAGGACGACGAATACTTCTTCAATAACCAGTACTTTGATGATACGTTCGGAAAAAATGATGCGGGCGAAGAAACCGGTAGTGAAATCGGCATCAGTACGTGGAAGTACTATGATCGCGTCATCAACCTCGGTGAACTAGCGATGCTGACTCAGGATCGGGACGTCATCGAAGCGTATATGTCCTTGATGCCATTCGTGCGATCGCTGGCGGGAGAGGACTACTTTCAACCCGTCGCCTTCTACTATGATACGAGGGAACCGGCAACCGGCACGGAGACCGGCGGAAGCGCTGGTGGAGCAGCTATGTGGGGATACACGCAGATACTGGCGCACGAACTATCGGACGATGACGACCCCTTGAAGGAAACCTACCTAGAGGATGCGACCGGGTCCTTAACCCGAGCGCACGAACTCGGACTGAACCAGATGCTCGGCATGAGGAACGATCTGAAACCGACCTCGATCGGTTGGACGGTTCGGGGTTTGACACGGCTCTACGAGCTGACCGATGATCGGGAACTACTCGATAAGGCCGAAGATGTCGCGCAAGGAATCTATCACTTTTACTACGCGGATACGAACCCACAGACCTACTTTCCGACGTACGGGTTCGGATACGCTGACAATCGTGAGCGCTGGGAAGCCTACCTCGAAATGGCGACGAGCCTATGGCTCATGTCCAACGTGCTGGCCTATACCGACGATCCCGACCTATTAGGACTCTACTATAACGCGAGCAACACGCACCTATGGGCTCTGCCGATCAACGGATATCCCTACGGGAATCCCGCACGGAACTATGACGACCTGGATGGTTTCTATATCCCGTTCGAGTTCAGCACGGGAACGGCTGGCGATAATCCGATGCACGATGGCGGTAGCCAATCGGAATTCCGACAGATCAAGCAGATATACGGGTCCGGTGAAGTCTTTTTAGAACACCAGATGTATGAAGCGTGGGGTAAGGCACTCGACAGACGCGTGATGGTCCTGAATACGACGTCGCCACACGGAGCGATCGATAAGGACGCCCAGTTCTATCGCGTGTATAACGGCTCGAGCGATGATGTCCGCACACCGATCCGCTTTACCAACTATCCTGAGGGTAACTACGAGGTATCCCTTGGCGACGATGTCATGGGAATCTATTCGTCGCGACAGCTAGCGAACGGGATCGCGGTAACGATCGAATCATCCGATCGCTTCACGGTAAGGGTTACGAGAACGGCGGAAGAACCGGATGCTCAGGAAGAAACCGCCGTTACAGAGTTCACGCATACGAGCACTCCGCTGCGGACGACGCTAGACCTTGCTCAGAACGATGCCAGCCACTTCATCGTCGAGGTCAGCGATACGGAGGACTTCTACCCGGCAAGGACAGAAACAGAGTACGTACAAGCGACGGAACATGTACTGCGGCACGAGGCGAATACGGCGCTATTCGTACGCGTCACGGCGATCAACGAGCACGGACAAGCCCTGATAACGAGCGATATCGCGGAAATCACTACTCCAGCGATCGATATCGGCCTTCAGGATGATTTTACCGAGGAAACGATCGAGGACTGGGAAACCGAAAACCTCGTATTCAATACGGACCACTACATGGGCATCGCCCAGATGCTGGGCGCTAGAAACGGGTCGAGCTCGATCGCCAAAACGTTCGAGGATGTCGATCTCAGCCGTAATCCATTTCTAGAAGTACGACTGATCGCTAAGAACTACGGACACCACTTGAATATATCCGTCGTAGCCGATGATCGCGTCTATCCGTTAGAGGAGGGCATCGAGACGATCGAAGGTTCATTGGTCTATGATCTTACCACGGTCCTTCCCGACGATCTAGAAACGAGTGATATCGAGCTGATCATCGAAGCCGAAGGGCAGAACCGTAGTTTCGCGATCGATCGCGTTCGTTTCTACGGGGAAGCATCCGGCACGCCGCAACCGAGTATCCTCGATCGCCCGGTCACGAGCGACTACGCGACGACCGCGAAATCGGATCGTTTAACGATCACGAATGACGCCGAACAGACGGGAGACCAGCTACCGACAGTGGAAGTTAGTTTCGATCCGACGGAGTATCCGGTATTAACGGGCTATTTCGAATCCGTTCGAGCGGGGGATCACATCGCCTTTACGATCAGGAACAGCTCCGAAGAAACGATCTACGAAGAGACACATTTCTTGCCGACTGAAAGCGATACGCCACTTACCATCGATCTATTGGAGGAAGGGATTACGGACGATGATTCCTATGTGATCGCCTACGAGTTGAGTCAAGGCTCGACCGCGACGGTTAGAGCGATGAGCCTACAGGGCAGTGAAGGAAGTAGTATCCCCATTTCTAGGGATGAGAACTGGGAGGATGGCATGAACGCCGAGCTCGATGATGACGATGTCATTCGCTTGAAGAGCGGTTCATTCTATCCCTATGGCGAGATCAAGAAGACGATCGAAGTCGATCTCGATAATGCACCGATCCTGAACATCAGGATCGATGAGCTACAGCAGGGCGCGAAGTGGGCTCTAAAGGTTCAACCCGAAGGAGTTGAAGCGGATATTTCCCTGATCGCCGATAGCGATAGCCTAGGCGAGAAGAGCGTCGACCTACGGCAAGCCATCTCGGCTTCAGGAAAGGTTCAGGCTACCTTCAAGCTGTTCATTGTCGCTCCGAGTGCGGGCGATACGGATGCCGGATTGGTCGCGGACTACCTGTCGTTCGGGGATTCGATTTCACTGGTAAGCGCGCCAACGGATCAAGTGGTCTCGACGAACGCGATCGAGTATGGCGAAGTGGATCTCGCGCAGACCCCGTACTTCGTAGTCGATGTCGATCGCATAACCCAAGGCACGGAGTGGCGCGTGTATATCAGGGATCGCGAGACGAACCGTACGTATGAGCTCAGGACGGGAGCCGAAATCAAGTACCCCAACAAGTATAATCGCAGCAAAGTAGGTGCCTATATCTACGATATCAGGGATCTCGTCGGCGAAACGAAGGTGTTGGATGTCGAGGTTGAGATCCGCATCTACGGTGACGGTGCCGAAGCCGATTTCCTGAACCTATATACCACGAGCAACGACATGATTCCCGTTAAGCACTATATCAAATAGAATATAAAAAGGAGAGTAGTAGAGATGAGAAGAATAGTTCATGTTTTTGCACTGTTGTTTCTGGCGTTCGCACTCGTTGCATGCGAGGATGACTCGGGCAACGGGGATACGCCGACGGATCAGGAACTGATCGACGAGGTCAAGAGTGACCTGACGCTTAGCGGCGATCTCGATGCGATCACGAGCGACGTTACACTTCCTGAGGAAGTCAACGACGTAGCGATCACTTGGACATCGGATCAGCCGGATGTCATAAGCGACACAGGCGCTGTAACTCGACCCGAGGAGGGCGATGTGACGGTAACGCTTACCGCTTCATTTACGATCGGTGACATTGTGGACGAGAAGGAATTCGTCCTGACCGTCCTGCAGGAAGAAGTCATCGAGCAGGACCATTCGATCGACCTACAGTTCGATGATCCGGAAGACGCGGATATCTTCAACCTCGGTGATATCGAGGATATGCATGAGGTTGAGGATGGCAACCTGGTCATCGAGCATACGGGCGAAACGGACTATCCGTCAAAGGGAGCACGGCTCGAGATCTCAACGGATAAGTATCCCTATCTGATATTCTTTGTCGATGAACTCGAAGGCGACAACCCGATGTGGGCCGCAAAAGTCCATATCAATGGTTCCGAGGAGGATTATTCCCTCGTTTCCGATACGAGTAGCGTTGGGCTCGTCCATGCCGATCTAAGGGATATAGAGCCGATGCCCGTATCGGACGAAGTGACGATCGAACTATACATCTATATCCTCGGTGGCGAAGGGCATTCCGTATCGTTCGACTATATCGTATCCTCTGAGAATGTTCCGGGTGAACGGACGTTCGATGACCCGGATGAACTCGACTATAGCGAGGGTGCGGTAGCGCTCGAGAATGAACGAATCGAATTCGATTCCGAAGGTGAGCCGGCAAGCTTTGACTTTACGCTCTACACGGATAGCGAGCTCGCACCGATGCTCGACCTATTCGTTCTAAGCATGGACGAGGGGACGGAATGGTCACTATTGGCTGGTGATACCGTTCTGATCGACCAGGCGAACCGCATCGGCGCCCATTCGGTCGACCTTTCGATGCTCGATGAGCCCATCGTCGGTATGACGACCTACACGGTCGAATACGATGGCGTCATCGTCTTCGATTCGATCGCTAACCAGAGCTACCGAGTCCTTGACGAAACGTTCGAATATGCCGACATCGATGCCCTTTTGGAGGTATGGACCGAACGGGGATCCGCTCGACTGGATCTCGGTTTAGGTGCCGATGATACCGTACGCTTCAGTCAGGCACTGCCCGATGATGAAACGCGTATCTCTCGTTTCGTAACCACGAACTATAGCGCCTATCCTGAGCTCGAGATCGATATCGCGGAATTATCGGAGGATACGGTCATCGACGTGAAGATCGGCGGGACAACCGTAGCGACCGACCTTTCGACTACGGGCACTCACTCGATCAACCTGATCGACTTCTACCTGAGGGATCTATCGACCGCCAGACTGGAACTGACCCTGCGCTATGTCGGCTCGGAAGAGTTCGATCTGGATGACTTGAACTACGCCGATATCAACAGCATCCAGTTCAAGAAGAACGATGGGATGAGCGAAGATGCGCTACCCCCAAAGGGTGACAGGGTAGTCGCTGAAGGTGGCGTCCAGGAGTATGGATTCAATGATAATAACTGGACCGGGAATGCTCGCGTCATCGCTCGCGACGGACAGCTCTTGATCATCAATACCGATTGGTACTCGAAAGCCGAAGTATTCGCGCAGAACATCGACCTGAACGAAGATCCCTTCATCAACGTCGAAGTAGCGGATATAAGCGCTGATACGACCTGGACTCTCGAACTGATCATCAATCCGGGCGCCGAGGATACGAGCTTTAAACTGCTCAACGAAACGAGCGCGACGGGTCTACTCACGTTCGACCTACGCGAGTACATCGATGCAGAAACCATCGACACGTTGAGCTATAATATCTTCGTCATTGGTGGGGCCGATAAGATCGTCACGATCGACCACATTGAACAAACGGATACTGGCACCGGACTACGAATAGGCGAAGGCGATGATTTTGACGATATCGATGGCTGGACCCCTCAGGATAATATGACGATCGAAGCGGCTGATGGCGTAGGAACCATCACACTAGAAAGCGGTGAGTTCGGCAAGGTCACCAGGACATTCCTAGTGGATGTTAGTGAAACGCCGTACCTATACCTAGACGTTCGATCGACGACCGGTCGTTGGAAGATCGATCCGGATAACCTGATTGCTGAAACGGGTGATACGGGTGAATTCTACGTTGACCTGAGTGGACTCGGCAGCGGCATCACGAGCGTTACTCTCGACTTCTTCGTCATCGGTGAAGACGGAACGACGCTAGAGATCGACGCGCTCGAATTCGTAGAAACCGATCCCAATAGTGAAGAACCGGAAGTACCGGAAATCTTCGATGGTTTTACCCCGGCGCTCGACATTGAGAGCGAATATGCCGACGAACAGTTCGTCGTGACCCTGAACAGTGGTGGATACGGGAAAGTGTCCAAGGAGTTTACCGTTGACCTGGCAGAAACCCCCTATCTCTATGTCGATGTGGCCTCGCTCGATGGGAACTGGAAGGTCGATCCGCTCCTATTAGCAGAAACGAGCGATACGGGTGAATTCTACATCGACCTGAGCTCACTCGGCTCTGGTGAAGTGAAATTCGAACTGGATATCTTCGTCATCGGCGGGGATGGAACACAGCTCGTAATCGACGATATGGAATTCGTTGAAGAAGAGGCATGACGGTCGTAGATTCAGGTTTGTGTTCTGAAGCGATCGCCGACATGTCCAGATGAAATGGAGACGATACAATGAAAAAAATCTTAGTTTTTAGTTTGGCATTCGTTCTGACGATGTCACTGATCGCCTGTGGTAATGGAGATGAATCAGGCGGCGACCCGGAAACGAATATTAAAGTACTGTTGGACTCTAAGGACCGTGACGTACTGAGGCCTTTAATGGACGATTTCCGCGAGGAATTCCCCGAGTATACGTTGGAGGTCGTTTGGACGCCCGGAGATGACATCCAGACCAATCAGGGTATTCTGATCGGCGCCAAGAATCCACCGGATATCATCATCGGTGGAAGCATGTATACCGAGGCGTATGGAAACATTTTATTGCCGCTAAATGAGCTGATCGAAAGGGACGCTGAAGAGGTCGAAATGGACGACATCTTTGATGGCATCATGGGTACCATAACGAGCTCGAATGGCGATATCCTCTATATGCCGAGATTCTTCAATGTAAGCCTGCTCTACTACAATAAGGATCTGTTCGATAACGTAGCGGAAGATCTCGTAGATGCTGGACTGGAGGATGACGGTAACATCTATCCGACGCGCGACTGGACGATCGAAGATTTCTTTACGGCTGGGGAAATCCTGACCCGAACCGATTCTGAAGGTGACTATACGCAGTGGGGTAGTACGCACGTCAGAGGATGGTGGGGAGAATGGCTCATCCATGTCTACCAATCCGGCGGAGAATTATTCGACGAGGACGGATATGTGAACCTGGATACCCCTGAGGCGATCGCTGGCATGCAGGTCTTCCACGACAAGGTTTTCGGAAATGACGAACTGGGCCGTGGAAAGATCTCACCAGGACCAGGTGAACCCGATTTCGGTGGTCTAGAAGCCGGAAAAGTCGGCATGGAATACGGCGGACACACGGCCAACTGGGCGCGATATGATTCCAATCCGGACCTCGACTGGGGCGTAGAACTGCTGCCTACAGGTCTTGAAGGCAGGACCGGTGCGGAATTCGCGGTAGATGGTATCGGGATCCATGAGGACTCCGAGAACATCGAAGGCGCATGGGAATTCCTGAAGTTCTTGACGAATCCCAACGGGATCCAGACGCACGTCGATCTCGGGTATGTCCCGATCAGACAGAGCGTTCTTGACGATATGCCGGCAGGATTTAAAAAGGACCGCTCGGAGCTAGCGGTCGAAGCGATCGACTATAGCGTTCCCCTACCGACCTATGAATACTTCCTGGATGTCACGACCAATTACATCGAAAACGAGATCAGCAACATGCTCGCTCGGCCATCGGACTCCAGTAAGAAATCGATCCCTGAAGGAATGGAAGACGCAACCGAAAGCGCGAATAATTACATCGATCTGAACTATCGATAGGCTCGTTGAATCCTGGTCTAGGTCCCTGATCCGTGATACCTTCCTCCCTTATTCATACGATTCAGTTCGCAGTAAAGCTAAGGATCAGGGCCTGGACAAAGAGCCCTAAGGGAAACATCGGTCATTCCTTTGTCAATCCCTGATAAGAAAAAAGAGGGTGACATGCTACGCCTTGAGGACTTGAACAAGAGGCATCTAGCGGTTAGAATAAGTGCGAGGGTTTTGAGACGGAGCGCTCAGAACCCTGCGCTTATGTTCGAATAAAGGACGATGCGTTCCCGGATTAAACACACGCAATAGGAGCATCCACATGGCTAGAAAAAAGATGTCAAAACGGACCAAAAAACGACTCCTACAGTTCTACCTGTTCATCATGCCGGGCATACTGGGTTTTCTGATCTTTACGATCTACCCGGTTTTCTATTCGTTCGTGATCAGTTTCACGAATCGCAATCTATTGGATCCGGCCAACATGGAATTCGTAGGATTCCAGAACTATCGGGCCTTTTTTACCGGTCAGGACCCGCTGTTCGGAATAACGCTGAGGAATACCTTTGTTTTCGCTGTTCTAAACGTCGTGGGAACGAACGTGATCGCTTTACTAACGGCTTTACTGCTAACTGCAAAGGTCAAGTTCATCAATATGTTCCGGACGATCTTTTTTCTACCATCGCTCTTGCCTGCCGTCGCATCCGCGATCATGTTCCGGTGGCTGTTCGATCCGACCTCGGGTCTGGTCAATGGGATACTGCGACTCTTTGGTGTGTCGGAACCACCGCTATGGCTGGATAGTGCCGATACCGCACTATATACGCTCGTGTTCATTTCGCTCTATGCCTTCGGTGGGAAAATGGTCATCTATATCAGTGGGCTGAATAATGTCTCAAAGGACCACTATGAATCGGCGGATATCGATGGCGCGAACATGTGGAACAAGTTCATCTACATTACGATTCCCTTGATATCACCGATCATCTTCTATAATTTTTTGATGGGATCGATCGGCGCACTACAGGTCTTTACCGAGGGATTCGTCATCAGCGGATCGGGCCCGAACAACTCGACGCTCTTCTACATCCTACGATTGTATAATCTCGCGTATCTGATGCCGTTTAGGTTGGGGCAAGCCGCAGCGATGGCCTGGGTACTGTTCGCGATCACGGCGGTCATATCAGGCGTCTATTTCATCATCAATAAGAAGTTGGTGTACTATGAATCCTGATCGAGACGTATTAAGGATGCGGACACAACCGAAAAAACCAACGACGATCTCCCAGACACTACGAAAAAAGCAGGTTTTTACCTACGTACTGCTCGTATTAGTCGGTGCACTGATGGTTACGCCGCTCGTCGTACTGGTTTCTACGTCCTTGAAGACATTTACCCAGATCGTGGCCGATCCGATGACGCTGGTTCCCCGACCATTCTCGCTCGAAGCGTATGCGCGAGTTTTCACGGAAATGCCGTTTCTAAGATACCTGTTCAATACCGTGTTCATTACGGTTCTACAGATCACGGGTACGGTCTTTACTTCCCTTCTCGTCGCCTATGGGTTCTCGAGGTTTCCGTTTAAGCATAAAGAGATCATCTTCATCGCCTTTTTACTGGGAATGATGGTGCCCACCCAAGTCCTAACGATTCCGATTTTTGAATTATACTCGAATTTCGGTTGGATCAACACCTTCCTACCGTTCATTGTACCGCCGTTTTTTGGCGGGGGAATATTCAATATCTTTCTAGCTCGACAGTTCTTCAGAGGCATTCCTAAGAGCCTGTATGAGTCCGCCGAGTTGGATGGGGCGAGCGAATTCAAGATCTTCATGAAGATCGCGATTCCCTTATCGAAACCGGTGCTATTAACGATCGCCATCTTTACCTTTATCAATTCCTGGAACGACCTGTTCGGTCCGTTGCTCTACCTACAGGATGATCGACTATGGACGATCGCGAAGGGGACCTATGAGCTCTATACGCAGACGATGGCCGGTGGGGGTCAACCGAACTGGGCGCTCCTCAGTGCTGCGAACGTGGTCGTCATCATCCCCGTCGTTTTCATCTATTTCTTTGCCCAGCGCTACTTTATCGAAGGCATAAGCTTTACGGGCCTGAAAGGTTGATCCTATGAGCGATAAAAAGAGATTGCACATCATCCCCCACTCGCACTGGGACCGGGAGTGGTACATGCCGTTCGAACAGCATCGGATCAGGCTCGTTGAGCTGATGGATACGCTGATCGAGCTGATGGAGTCGAACGAGGACTACCCTTATTTCCACTTGGACGGGCAGTACATCATCCTTCAGGACTATCTCGAGATACGTCCGGAGATGAGGGGAAGGATTCAGAAGCTTGTCCGCGATCAGCGGCTCTTCGTCGGACCCTGGTACGTCCTGCAGGATGAATATCTGACGAGCGGTGAAGCGAACATAAGGAACCTGCTGTTAGGGATCGAGAAAACGAAGGCATTCGGAGAACCCCTGATGCTCGGGTATTTCCCGGATTCCTTCGGAAATATTTCGCAGGCACCACAGATCCTTAACGGTTTTAGCATCGACCGGGCGGTCTTCGGCCGTGGACTGTCGAACCTCGGCCCGGATAACGCCGTCAAAGGAAGCGATCGGGTCGAATCGGAACTCATCTGGGCTTCCCCCGATGGAAGCGAAGTAACGGCGATCCTGTTCGCGAACTGGTACCATAACGCGATGGAACTACCATCGGATACCGCGGATCTAAAAAAGAGGATCCGAACCATCGTTGATCGTGCTCGGATCTATAGCACGACCGATGAACTGCTCGGCATGAATGGCTGTGATCACCAACCGATCCAGACGGATCTTCCCGCTGTGATTGAAAAGGCGAATGGCCTCTTCGAGGATGTCGAGGTCGTCCATAGCCACTTCGACAAGTATTTCGCCGACCTATTGGAACACCGGCCCGAGCTCACGCGCCACACCGGTGAGATCGCCGGTCAGTATACGAATGGTTGGTATTTGCTCGTGAGCACGGCCTCATCGCGGATCCATACGAAATTCCTGAACTATCGGGCCCAGTATAAGCTCATAAGAGAGGTCGAACCGATCCTATCGTATACCGCGCTCTTCTTGCCTAGGGACTATAATCCGATCCTGAAACACAACTGGTTGAAGCTGATGGAGAACCATCCCCACGATACGATATGCGGCTGTTCGAATGACCGAACGCATGAGGACATGATCACCATGTTGAAGCGATCGATCGACATCAGTGAGGGGATCATCCAGGATATTTCACACAAGCTCAAGCAACACGATCGTGACCACGACCGCTTGACGCTATTGAACGGTTCGCTCGAACCGGTGCGGCAGCTCGTTTCCGTGACCTACGACCTACCCTGTAAGGAAAACGAGGAGCTACCCGCTTCCTTTACGCTCGTAGCACCCGACGGATCGAGGATCATACCGGAAGTGACCGCCCACGGCAAAACCTTCACCTATGACCTGCCGGATCACGCCTTTCGCAAGCCTTATTACGTCGCTCGCTACACGCTACGATTCGTCGCCGATATCCCGATAGGTTTCGGTGTCTATCAGTATCGGGTATTGCCGAGCGAAGTAAACGAGGAGATGACCGATATACCGTTTAGACGCACGGATCACGCGATCGAGAGCTCGAAAGTTCGGCTGAGCTGGAACCGAGACGGAACGGTCGACCTCTTCGATAAAGCGCTCGGGAAACGGCACAGGAATCTCAATCTATTCGAGGATAAGGGCGATCGGGGCAACGAGTACGAATTCGTCGAAACGACGGACGAACGGACGATCTATTCGTCCGAGGCCGAGGATCACGCCTTCGAAGTTGAAAAGGTAACGAGGGATTACGCCAGGATCAAGCATACGTTCTCCTGGATGATACCGAAAAAGCTCGATCACGGGAAGAGAAGCGACGCCTGCCTTCAGCAGCGCGTCACGACGATCTATACCGTCTATGACCACACGTCGAGGGTCGACGTGGACGTAGTAGTCGATAACCGACACGAGAACCATCGTCTGCGTGCGCTGTTCCCGACCTTCAAAGGACTGGACCGGGTGCACGCGGAAGGACAGTACGACATCTTAGCGCGTCCGGTTCAGCCCTGGTCAGGGTGGAAGAACCCGTCGAACTTACAGCGCTTCGAGACCTTTGTCTACGCGACGAACGAGGAATACGGCCTCATGGTAGCATCCAAAGGGTTGCACGAGTACGAGGCGTTACGGAACGACGATAGGCATCTCGCGATCACGCTATTGAGATCGGTAGGTGAAATCGGCGATTGGGGCGTATTCCCGACCCCGGATGCGCAGCTGATCGGTAAGCAGAGGGCTTCCTATAGCATCCAGTTATTCGCTTCAAAAGACTTTACTAGAGCGATGCGAGAGAGCTATCAGTACGCCTATCTACCGGTACGGAGCATGACGAGCAGCAAGCGTCTACCATACGTGAACGAGGCACTGGTGTCGCTGGATCATCCCTTTATTACGACGGGTGCGATCAAGCCGGCGAATACGGATAGCAAAAAGATCATCGTCCGCATGGTCAATCTGAGCGACCGACCACAGCAAGCGTCCCTGTTCGTGCACGAGCACTTCGGCGCGATCTTTCGGACCGATCTCAACGAGGACGAACTCTATCGCTTGCAGCGTAGAGCGGACCACACGGTAGAACTCGAGTTCAAGGCGAAACAGATCATCACGGTCTCGCTTACCCCCAAAACTGACAGAAAGGAAGCAAATAACCCCCGATATTTGTAAGGACAATATGACGATACAAAGAGCAATCAAAAACTGGAAACTGGCATCCTTCTATCCCTATACGCCCCTATTGAAGAATAGCATGGAGATCGGCGCTACGCTGAGCAATTTTACGCCCTGGATCGAGGCTAGCGTGCCCGGTAGTGTCCAGCTCGACCTATATAAGGAGCGACTGATCGCGGATCCCTATCGGGATTGCAATAGCATTCTCTGTGAATGGGTAGAGAACAAGTGGTGGATCTATCGGACGACATTCTCACAGGAGATCCGTGCCGGGAAGCGGTATTTTCTGCGCTTCGAAGGACTGGACTATACCGCAAGGATTTTCTTAAACGACGAGCAGGTAGCCATCCATGAGAATATCGCGGAAGCGCTCGAGATCGACGTGACGTCGCGGATCAAACCCGATAATAAGCTCGTGGTGATGTTCGAACACGCACCCGATGTAACCGGACAGGTAGGGTATACGAGCAGGACCAATACCCAGAAGAGCCGGTTCAACTACAAGTGGGACTTTTCGGCGCGACTCGTCAATATCGGGATATTCAAGCCGGTCTATCTCTTGGAAAAAGACCGGACGTCGATCGAGGAGTTCTATATCGAACCGGTACTGATCGACGATCACACCGGAGAGGTCGCTATCAGCCTTTCGCTCGATCAGGGCGTCGATAAGGATCTATCCGTCAGTGTCCTACTCGATCAGGAGCAGATCCATTCCCAGCAGCTATCATCGCTACGAACCGAGATCAAGGGGATCAGGGTCGACGACATATCGCCATGGGAGACACACGATCGCGGATACCCCAAGACATATCGCTTACGGATCGAGCTCTATCGTGCGGACGAGCTGATCGACTCAGTGGAACACCGTATCGGTTTCAAGAAGCTCACTTTCGCCCAAAATGAGAATGCCGTCGACGCCCTACCCTATTCGTTCGTTTTAAACGGTCGAAAGATGTATGTAAAAGGCGTTAACATGGTCCCGATCGACGCCCTATTCGGAAACATCACCGCTGAAAAATATGATCGGTTAACGGATCTCATGGTGGATAATAACATCAACCTCGTGCGCGTTTGGGGCGGGGGAATCATCGAAAGCGATACGTTCTATGATCTCTGCAGCCGAAAGGGTATCCTGGTCTGGCAGGATTTCCTGCAATCGAGTTCGGGAATCGATAATGTGCCGAATGAGAGCGAGGACTACCTGGAGAAACTGAGGGACACGAGCATAGCGGCGATTAAGAGCACCCGCAACCACGTCTCCCTCGGCGTATGGTGCGGAGGAAACGAGCTGATGGGGCTGGACTACGTGCCGTCGACCTACGACAACAGGAACATCGGCATGTTGCTGGAACTGGTCAAGGAGTACGACCCACAGCGGTTCATGTATCCGACGACCGCCTCGGGACCGATCCAGTTCGGGGATATCCATAATAAAGGCAAGAACCACGATATCCACGGGACCTGGCGCTACGGTGGAGTAAAGGATCACTACACCTATTTCAACGAGATCGATAGTCTCTTTCACGGGGAATTCGGCGTTGAAGGCATGGCGTCGCTCGCCTCGCTCAAGAAGTTTTTGAGCGCAGAGCACCTCGACGGTTCCTTCACCACGGAAAACAACTACGTGTGGCGTCATCACGGTGCCGAGTGGTGGGATACGACGGAACGGGATACGGGCATTTTCGGCCAGCTCGAGGATCTGGAAACGCGGATCACGCTGAGCCAATTCGTTCAGTATGAAGGGCTGAGGTACGCCCTCGAGGCGAATCGGCGTAGAGCATTCGAGAATAGCGGAAGCATCATATGGCAGATCAACGAGCCCTTTCCGAATGTCAGTTGTACGTCCCTGGTCGATTACTATCTGAAACCGAAACCAGCGCTGCGCGCCGCGAAACAGGCCTACGGGGCGATCAATCCGAATCTGAAGTACCACGCCCTCGTCTATCACGAGCAGGAAACGATCGAAAGCGAGCTATGGATCACTACGGATCAGGCGTTGGATCAGGGAACGTGTACCCTGAAAATCCAGGTCGATGGCCGCCTCGCCGACGAGCACCTTTTCCGGTTTGACCGGCTCGATCCGGGGAGCACGAAACTATCCGATATCAGCTTCAGGATACCGGCCAGGAGCAGCTCGGTGTTAGCGGTAATGGAAGTTGAACTCAAGGATCGCGTCATTACGAACG